>NZ_JAERJN010000021.1:0-61674 GCF_018257595.1 Tatumella sp. JGM94
CGATGGTTTCACCACTTTTTTGTCATGGCTTCCTGAATTATCTCGGCTTTAAGCCGTTCTTCGGCATACATCTTTTTGAGGCGACGATTTTCGTCTTCCAGCTCTTTCAGGCGGGTCATCATGGAGGCATCCATCCCACCAAAGCGTGAACGCCACTTATAGAAGCTGGCATTACTCATGCCATGCTCGCGGCACAGTTCAGAAACCGGCGTTCCGGCTTCGGCCTGTTTGAGAATGGCCATAATCTGGCTGTCGGTAAAGCGTGATTTTTTCATAGAGATCTCCCCTGTTCAGATTACGAGAAAATTCTACTTATGAACACACCGGTTTTTCGGGGGGATTACCATATGCTTGAGTTCTGAAGGTGAAATCCCGCCGTATTTCTTACGCCACGTATAAAAAGTAGCATCGGAAATCCCTAGCTTGCGGCAGACTTCCGGCACCGGAGTCCCCAATTCAGCCTGCTTCAGGGCAAACACAATCTGTTCTTCGGTGAATCGCGACTTTTTCATCGGCACAACCTCCGTTCAGGGGAGTGGTTATCATGCCGGAATTTTGTTTCTGAATGGAGCAGGATTTTTAGTGCGGGTCATAACGGAACTTGGGGCCATTTCTGTTTCATTGTAGTTTTATAAAAAAGCAGCACCTGCGCTAACAGGTGCTACTTATGCCTTATATATCAGTTTATCTCATAACAGAGGTAGACTGGTTGACTGCAGTTTTTTTGCTGTGGATATAAGGTGGCACATAGGATCCCTTGCATGCCTCCAGATAATCTGACCACCATTGCATCATCGCTTTACGGGTATCCAGATACTGCGCCTTGTGGATGTAGGCTGCCCGCACGCTATTGCGTTCCTGATGGCTCATTTGACGCTCAACGGCATCCTGTGACCATAGACCCGATTCCATCAGGGCACTACAGGCCATTGCGCGGAATCCGTGGCCGCAGATTTCATCTTTTGTGTCATAACCCATAAGGCGCAAAGCCTTGTTAACCGTGTTTTCGCACATTGGTTTATATGGATTATGGTCACCGGGGAATATCAATTCCTGATGCCCGGATATATCCCGTATCTGTTTCAGAATAGCGATGGACTGACGAGAGAGGGGAACTATATGTGGCGTGCGCATTTTTGCACCACGTCCAGAATAACGTACACCGGGGATGGCTTCACGGGTGGCCGGAATGGTCCAGATTTTGTTTCTAAAATCGATCTCAGACCAACGGGCAAAGCGCAATTCGCTGGAACGGATGAAGAGGTGTAGAGTAAGTGATACCACCAAACGGGTTAATTCTCGCCCTTGCTTGTAGTCCTCAATGCGAGTCAACAGTTCCGGTAGTTTCTCCAGCGGAAGGGCAGGGTAGTGGCGTTTAACGGGCGGGGCGATTATACCGTCCAGATTGGCCGCTGGATTATGCTCTATCAACTCCTGATGCACGGCATGACGCATGATGTTGCACATATGCTGTCGGGTTCGTGCCGCCACTTCCAGAAGACCTTTTTTCTCAATCCCTTTCAGCAGGTCGATGAAATGGCGGGTTTTCAGTTCTGTTACTGGCAGATGTCCAATTATCGGGAAGATATGATTGTTCATGCTGGCAAGCAGACGAGCGGCATGGTTCTCGGACCATGCACGGTTGCTTTTATGCCAGCTTAGTGCCACTGATTTGAAGGTTTCCTCTGGTGATGCAATGGCCCTTTCAGCAGATCGCTGTTGTGCTGGATTGATATTCTGCGCCAGCAATTTACGGATACCGTCACGCTGTTGACGGGCATTAGCCAGAGACACATCGGGATAGGCGCCTAAGCCGAGGCGAGATTCTTTTCTATTGATACGATATTTGAGATACCAGAGACGTGAACCGCCCGGATTGACCAAAAGGTATAGACCGTGCGAGTCGGAGACTTTGAAGGGTTTTGTAGATGATTTTAAGTTGCGGATTTTTGAGTCGTTAAGAGACATTTGGGGGTCACTCCGTCATCGAACCAACTTGACCCCAAATCTGACCACCAAATTCTCCCGATGCGGAGGGAAAACTGAAAATGCATCGGGAAGACTTTTCACGCTAACTCATTGAATATGAATCACATAAGGATTCGCAAAGCGGCATGAAAACAAGAATTTGGCTCCTCTGACTGGACTCGAACCAGTGACATACGGATTAACAGTCCGCCGTTCTACCGACTGAACTACAGAGGAATCGTCGTGAAGACGGGGCGCATAGTAACGGCGGGCACCCGGCTTGTCAAAAAGCTTTTGCTGTTGTGGTGACTGTTTGCTGATAAAACCGTCATTATGCTGAAACAACGGGGAAAGCGGGCGGATAATGTACAGCATTCCGTTGGCACCGGTTATCCGTAATATTCTCTGGTGGCGGGGTGTCATAAGTGATCGCGATGGGCGAGGGAGCAATTAATTCAGTCACAGCGGCCGGGCCATGGTGATACACCAGCCCCGGAATGCACTGCCTGCAAACATACTGCACTTAACTGGTGCGTTTTTTTCTGTGCTCAGTGAGCATTTGCCATTAACCCGCAGGTTAAAAAAAGTACAATTATGTGTTTTTTCATAGTGTTTTGGTTATGACAGATTGCCGGTTACTTTTTTTATTCGTTTCTGGCCCGGTTATTGCAAATTCCGAAATATCGAGCCCGGGCAAAGCCCGGGTTGAGTATCCGGATTTGGTGGCGGGGGAAAAATGAATCTGAGACGTCTGAAATATTTTGTGAAAATTGTTGATATCGGTAGTCTGACCCGTGCAGCAGAAGTGCTGCATATTGCACAACCAGCGCTGAGTCAGCAGGTGGCGACTCTTGAAGGTGAAATGGATCAACAGTTACTGATCCGTACTAAACGCGGAGTGACGCCGACCGATGCCGGTAAAGTGCTTTATACGCATGCCCGTAATATATTACGGCAGTGTGAACAGGCACAGGTGGCGGTGAACAATGCAGGACACACCATCAGCGGTCAGGTATCAATTGGTCTGGCCCCCGGGACCGCGGCTTCTTCGCTGGTCATGCCATTATTACAAAAACTGCGTGAAACCTGCCCTGAAGTTCTGGTCTATCTGCATGAAAACAGTGGTCATGCTCTCAATGAAAAGGTGCTTAATGGTCAGCTGGATATGGCTCTGTTGTATGACCGGACACCGGTTTCAGGCCTGATATGTCAGCCACTGCTGAAAGAAGAACTCTGGCTGGTCGGCAGCGGAATATCGCCGGGCCGGAATGTCGATTTATCAGATGTTGCGCAGATGAATCTTTACCTGCCCCGTGATTACAGCGCAGTGCGTCAGCGGGTGGACGAGGCTTTCTCGCTGCGTCGTTTAAGTGCGCATATTATTGGCGAAATCGAATCCCTTTCTACCTTGTCAGCGGCAATTTCCAGCGGGATGGGAGTATCGGTACTGCCAGAGTCGGCAGCCCGGTCCCTGACTGCCCCGATTAATGGCTGGATGGCAAAAATTACTGCTCCATCATTACATCTTCCTTTATCACTGAATATTTCATCGGCATTGCCATTATCTGATTCTGCACAGGCAGTTAAAGAGTGCCTGCTTTCTCTGACCAAAGGCTCTTCCGTTGAAGAGCCTGAGCTTATGCTGGTCAGTTAATCATCAGATTTCCACTCAGATGCCGGATTACCGGCATCAATCTGTTTTTTTACTGCCTCTGAACAGAAAAATTTATTGCTCCCGGTGCCAGTGATCATTAGGATCGGCAGCCGGAAGGAAAACGTTTGCGCTCAGGCAGCGCAGGAAAACGTATTTTTCCGGCTGTTAATTATATGAATCCGGACCCGTGCTATTCGATGGCATGGGTTTTGCTTGTTTAATTTTTTTCGGGGTGATGTGAGATAAGTTGTCTGCCGGTAGCCGGTCACAGGAAACTTGCTCTGAAATGCCGTAATAACAATGAGAATCGTGATCAGCGGTTTCGAAAAGGGATCTACTTATGCTTGAAAAACTCTTTAAGCTGAAAGCAAACAAAACCAGTGTGCGTACCGAAGTCATTGCCGGTGTTACTACCTTCCTGGCAATGGCTTATATCCTGTTTGTGAATCCGGGCATTCTGGGTGCAACCGGAATGGACAAGGGTGCGGTATTTGTTGCGACCTGTCTGGCTGCGGCTATTGGCTCAGTATTAATGGGCATGATTGCCAACTTACCCATCGCACTGGCGCCGGGAATGGGGTTAAACGCTTTCTTTACCTATACCGTGGTCCTGCATATGGGGTATCACTGGCAGGTTGCGCTGGGGGCGGTGTTTATTTCGGCGATACTTTTCTTTGCCTTATCTCTGTTTAAAATCCGCGAATGGATCATTCACAGTATTCCGATGGCATTGCGTTCGGCAATTGTTGCCGGAATCGGTCTGTTCCTGGCACTGATTGCCCTGGAAAGTGCCGGTATTGTGGTCGGTAACCCTGCGACTCTGGTGGGTATCGGTGATATTACTAAGCCGGGTGCGTTGCTGGCATTACTCGGTTTCTTCCTGATCGTGGTGCTGGAAGCTCGTAAAGTGACCGGTTCGGTGCTGATTGGTATTCTGGCGATCACGGCAATTTCGATGCTGACCGGGTTAACGCCTTTTTCCGGTATTTTCTCGGCACCACCGTCTCTGGCCCCGACTTTCCTGAAGCTGGATATTGCCGGTGCATTTAATGTCGGGCTGGTCAGCGTTATCTTTGCTTTCCTGTTTGTCGATGTGTTCGATAACTCCGGAACGCTGATTGGCGTAAGCCGTCGTGCGGGGCTGACAGATGATAAAGGCAATATCCCTGCGATGGGGCGGGCACTGATGGCCGACAGCATTGCTGCGTTGTTCGGTTCTTTACTCGGAACCTCAACCACCACCAGTTTTGTTGAATCTGCTGCCGGCGTCAGTGCCGGAGGTCGTACTGGCCTGACATCGGTGGTGGTTGCTATCCTGTTCCTGTTATCATTATTCTTTTCGCCACTGGCAGGCAGTGTGCCAGCCTATGCGACAGCTCCGGCATTACTGTTTGTCGCGGTATTGATGACTTCCGGGCTGGCAGAAATTGACTGGAAAGATATTACCACTGCTGCACCGGTAACAGTCACTGCCCTGGCAATGCCGTTTACTTACTCTATTGCTAACGGAATTGCGTTTGGGTTTATTACCTGGACGGTGGTGAAACTACTGAGCGGTCGCTTCCGTGAATTGAATCCGGCACTGATTATACTGTCGGTATTGTTTGTGATTAAGCTGGGTTGGTTAAGCGCCTGACACTGAGGAAAAAAGGAGCCGCGGCTCCTTTTTTCTGTTTATCACAGGGAGAAACCCGCGGGTTGTTGGCGGGATAAGCCGCAAACTACGGCCTTAGCGGAACGGTGGTTCATCAAACGTCCGCAGTTTCCGGGAATGCAACCTGTCTGCTTCAGCCTGCAACAAAGACACGGCACAGATACCGATATGCAGATGCTCAGAAATCGCCCCTTCATAAAAGCGGTTCGCCTGACCCGGCAGTTTAATCTCTCCGTGTAACGGTTTATCTGAAACACACAGCAGGGTTCCGTAAGGCACACGGAAACGATAGCCCTGGGCTGCAATAGTCGCACTTTCCATATCTACCGCAATTGCCCGGCTCTGATTAAAACGTAACGCATAGGCTGAATAGCGTAATTCCCAGTTCCGGTCATCGGTGGTGGCAACAGTTCCGGTGCGCAGCCGGCGTTTGATATCGTCGCCCTGCATACCGCTGACCTGCCGCGTGGCATCATAGAGAGCCCGCTGAACCTCAGCGATACTCGGTACCGGAATATCTGCAGGCAGCACCTGATCCAGTACATGGTCATCACGTAAATACGCATGGGCCAGGACATAATCACCGGTCTGCTGGCTTTCCCGCAAGCCGCCACAATGACCAATCATCAGCCAGGCATGGGGCCGCAACACCGCCAGATGGTCACAGATAGTTTTGGCATTAGAAGGACCGACACCGATATTAATCAGGGTAATGCCCCGTTTATTGTCAGCAATCAGATGCCAGGCGGGCATCTGATGTTTTTTCCACGCCAGGTCAGTAATAATAGTTTCCGGTTGCTCGCTGTCGGCGGTAATTTCGATACCTCCGGCGCAGGCCAGTCGTGTATAAGGTGATGCAGGGTCACGGACCTGTGCCACAGCCCAGCGAACAAATTCATCCACATACCGGTTGTAGTTGGTAAACAGCACGAAAGGCTGGAAATCGGCGGTGCAGGTACCGGTATAGTGGCGTAATCGTGCCAGAGAGAAATCAGTACGCAACGCATCAAACTGCCCCAGCGGAAAGTCCTCATGACCGGATAATATGCCGTCAGAAACCTCATCACCAATATGAGAAAGATCAGTGGACGGAAAGTTGCGTGCGATAGTGGCCATCCTCTCTCTGTCAGCAGAGAAGTCCATTCCTTCAATAACATAAGGATAGGGAATTTCAGTCTGTGATGGCCTGACTTCAAGACTGAAGTCATATTCGCTGGCCAGCATCGACAGCTGTTCACGTAAATAATGCCGTAACAGGGCAGGTTGTGTGACAGTAGTAGAATAACGCCCCTGGCGTGTGAAGCGGCCCCAGGCCCGAATACGGTTTTCTGCAGAGTTATCGCCTTGCCAGTGCAGAGATAACTCGGGGTAAACGAAAAGTCCTGCTTTACGGGCGACAGGGTCTGGCAGTTGTCCGCTGTGGCTATAGGTTTTCAGGGCCTCGCGCAATGCTTCCACAGAGGCACGGTATCCGGATTCAAGGGCATCAAGTGCGCATTCTATATCTTCAGGTTGTACAGTCATAAATACTCCGCTACGTGGCCAGTCTGATGACAGACTGGCGGTTATCGGTACCGATTACCAGCATCTGCCGTTATTTTTCAGTTCGGGTTACTCCGAAAAAGAGCCGCTGAGTACCACCAGCTTTAGCCATTAACGGAAGACATTAAGAGGAAAAAATAATTATTACACTAAAGATTCGTCAACTACTGTTAAGTAGTGTTTTGTGATGACGGAGAGTAGCGTTCTCCGGAAAAGACAGACAGTCCGGCTGGTTGTATAACACAACCAGGCCGGCAATCCGTGACAGATTTTTCGGTGAGAGTCCCCGAACAGCAAGTCTGTTGTTACTTTTTACCGGCTTTAATTTTGGTATCCCCCTTGCGAAATCCCGGCAGAGCGTTAACTGATGCAATAAAAAATACCGGCTGGTACCCCAGACGGAAGCGTTACAGTATCTTGCTGCATAAGGAAATTACTCCGCTGGCAGTACCGATCCTGATAGAGAACAGCTGTGTATTGTTAATGGGGGTGCTCAGCACTTTCCTGGTGAGCTGGTTAGGTAAATCAGCGATGGCCGGGGTCGGTCTGGCTGACAGCTTCAATATGGTGGTGATCTCTTTTTTTGCTGCTGTGGATCTGGGAACAACGGTGGTGGTTGCTTTCAGTCTGGCAAAAAAAGAAGGCAAGCGCGCGCGAGCTGCTGCCCGGCAGTCGCTGGGGCTTATGACGGTGGTGGCTTTGATACTGGTGGTGATTATCGAAATCCGGGGAGATATCGTTATTGATTTGATCGCCGGCAGTGCAGAACCGCCAGTCAAAGCCTTTGCCCTTGACTATTTACGGGTGTCTGCGTGGAGCTATCCGGCTGCAGCCATCGCATTAATTGGCAGCGGGGCATTACGCGGAGCCGGCAACACCAAAATACCTATGCTGATGAATGCAGGAATGAATATACTCAACCTTATTATCAGTAGTATACTGATTTATGGTTGTTTTTCCTGGAACGGGCTGGGTTTTATCGGTGCCGGGCTGGGCCTGACTATTTCACGTTATCTGGGTGCGATAGTGGTAGTTGCAGTACTGATGAGCAGGCACAACGGTGCATTAACTCTTCCCCTGAAAAGTTACTTCCGGCGCTGGAATTTTATTATTCTGGCTGAAGTGCTCAGTATTGGTATTCCGGCCAGTATTGAGTCTGTACTGTTTAATGGCGGGAAATTACTGACTCAGGTCTATGTTGCAGGAATGGGGACCAGTGAAATTGCCGGTAACTTTATCGCATTTTCTATTGCGTCGCTGATTAACCTGCCCGGTAACGCCCTGGGTTCAGCATCGACGATTATTACCGGTAAACGGCTGGGTAGAAATCAGGTCTATCAGGCATCAGTACAGGTACGCCATGTTTTCTGGCTGTCGACCTTTGGCCTGTGCGGCCTGGCTCTGCTCTCGGTACCGCTGGCCGGTATGCTGGCACGGTTATATACCCGCGACCCGGAAGTTATCCGGGTGACGCAACATCTGATCTGGCTGAATGCGGCATTTATGCCGGTCTGGGCAATGTCGTGGGTATTGCCCGCCAGTTTTAAAGGTGCCAGAGATGCACGTTATGCCATGTATGTTTCTATGTTCAGCATGTGGGGGGCAAGGGTGGTGCTGGGGTATGTGCTGGGAATTTATCTTGGCATGGGGGTGATTGGAGTATGGCTGGGCATGTATCTTGACTGGGGAGTACGCAGTGTCTGTTTCTGGTGGCGACTGACCAGTGGCAGCTGGCTGAATAATTACCGGCGGCTACAGGCAAAAGCAATACAGGCCGCGGCTAAGATCCGCGAAGAACCATCGCAGATGGCGGGAAAATAG
This sequence comes from Tatumella sp. JGM94, assembly GCF_018257595.1. Classification (NCBI taxonomy): domain Bacteria; kingdom Pseudomonadati; phylum Pseudomonadota; class Gammaproteobacteria; order Enterobacterales; family Erwiniaceae; genus Tatumella; species Tatumella sp. JGM94. The sequence continues at coordinate 8,640 of NZ_JAERJN010000021.1, forward strand.
CCACATTATCTCTCCGGAGGCTGACTGTTATTCAGGCGGGGTGCTCTGTGGCTATAAATACAGGCAAACCAAATCATAGTTCACCGTTATGCAAGGTAAATGATGAGCAAATCGACGACATTAAGCAGGCAGTCTGCGACTGAGTCAGAAGCTGATACGATGACGCCGCAAGCATTTACGGTGTTTAAAGAACGGTTTTTTGATCATATTCCATTACCGGCGTGGTGTATTTCCACCGATGGCCGGCAAGTTATCGCTAACCAGTGCTGGTGTGAAACAATGGCTGAATTGCCGGTCACCGGGCCACATCACTGGCTTGACTGGGTACATCCTGAAGACCAGCCGGCAATCAGTGTCGCCTGGGCAGAAACTTTGCACAACAATACTCACTTTCAGCATCATATCCGTCTGGCCACTGGCAACGAACAATATGGCTGGTTTATCGTTTATGCTTATCTGATACCGTCCCCTGAATGCCGGATGGTTAAATTTTTTGATATTAATGATGTACAAATGGAAAAATTCCGGGCCAGGGATGAGCTGTGCTATTCCAGCCGTATGTTTGATACCAGTATTGACTGCATTAAAATCATCAGTACCGGAGGTGAACTGATTGATGTCAATACCTACGGTTGTCAGGTGCTGGGTCTTGACCGTGCATCCGTGGCGGGGATGAGCTGGCCCGATATGCTGCCTGCCGAGTCCCGGCAATGCGGGATCGATTCACTGGAAGCCGCGGTGGGCGGAACCAGTGCCCGTTTCTCCTACAAAAGTCAGCTACCGGGCAGAGCACCACTGTTTTGGGACAACATACTCACGCCGGTGCTGGATGCAGAAGGACAGGTATCCCGCGTACTCTGCGTATCACGGGATATAACCCGTTTACAGATAGCAGAACAGCGTTTTAAGTATATCAGTGAACATGATGATCTGACCGGGTTACCTAACCGCAGGGTATTTCATTCGGCCCTCAAGAAACAGTTCAGCACCGCCAGTCTGCAGGGGTCATCATTTGCGGTACTGCTGCTTGATCTTGACGATTTTAATGTCGTCAACGATACGCTCGGTTACCTTGCGGGAGATAATCTGCTGGCGGTACTGGCGAGGCGACTGACCAGAAATCTGCCGAAAAACAGTTTTATTGCGCGGATTGGTGGTGATCAGTTCGCGGTTATCGTACCGGACATTGATAACAGCGAAATATTGCACCAGACATGTACACAACTGACAGAACAGGTATGTCAGGCGGTCAGTTTTCAGGGGCATACCCTTAACTTCAGTCTGAGTATTGGCGGTGCGATATTCCCGCAACATGGCCGTGAAAGTATTGAGCTGATTAAAGCCGCAGATACGGCGCTGAATGAACTGAAACGTACCGGTTATGGCGGAGTTTGTTGTTTTGAACCCGCAATGACCCGCCAGGTCGATATCACCCGTAATCAGCTGGAACTGGCGAAAGAAATTGTCCGCAATGAATCCGTTGTGCCCTTTTACCAGCCGAAAGTCCGTTTAACCGACGGTAAAATTATTGGTATTGAAGCCCTGATGCGTTTTTACAGCCAGCAGGGGGAGTTGCATTCTCCGGGCGATATCTGGGCCGCATTCAGTAATTACGGACTGGCGGAACGGATTGGTTTTTTTATCCGCGATCAGGTTTTTTCGGATATGCGTCAGTGGATTGATCAGGGGCTGGAGATCGTGCCCGTCTCAGTTAATGCTTCACCGGTCGAATTTATGCGGGATGATTATGCTGAAAAATTCCTGGCACAGTTACAAAAATATGCCTTACCCGCTAATTTGCTGGAAGTGGAAATCACCGAACATATGTTTGACGGACGAGGAGCCGGGTATGTTTTCCGTGCCATAAAATTACTGAAAGCGCAGGGGGTACGTATTGCGCTTGATGACTTTGGTACTGGCTATTCGGCGCTGGCTAATATCCGGGATTATCCGGTGGATGTGATTAAAGTCGATCGTTCTTTTGTCCGCGGGTTGAGTAAAGGTAAAAAAGGGCTGGCGGTGATAAAAGCACTGCTATTGCTGGCGACCCAGCTGGAACTGGATGTGGTGGCCGAAGGCATCGAGGATGCAGAACAACGGGCACTTTTGATTAATGAAGGTTATCATTACGGGCAAGGGTTTCTGTTCAGTGCCGCAGTTCCTGCCTTGCAGATCAGTGAATACCTGCAGAGTCCCGATACCCGCAAACTGCTGTGACCGGGTGCCAGTGCTGCCGGCCCTGGTAACGGCAGCATAGCGTCAGGACAGTGATTCAGGTAACAGGAGTGCGGCCGATGCCATTACCCCGGGACCCTTCCTCCCCTCCCTCACCAGTAGCCGCGGTGGGCCGCATCCGGCGGTTTCTCTATCGCTGCCTGGCAGTGATCAGTCTGCTGCTGGCCGTGGCCGGGCTGATATTGCCGGGTCTGCCCTGTACCGAATTTTTACTGCTGGCCAGCTGGGCTGCCGCCCGCAGCTCGCCTCGTTTACATGGCTGGATCCTGCGGCACCGGATTTTTGGCCCGCTGCTGGCGAACTGGCAGCGCGGTATCATGCCACGCAAAGCAAAATGGGTAACTACCCTGATGATGTCCGTTTCTGCCACGGTAATGTATTTTACGGTACCCCATTTACCCAGTGTCATAATTACTGTGGCTTGTATGAGTCTGGTACTGATCTGGCTGTGGTATCGTCCGGAAACCTGATATTTACAAAGGGGTGTAATGGAGGACAGTTACCCGGGCGGGTAACGGCTCACAGACAGCCGGATTAGGTTGACGGGAAACGTCGTTTTACCATCTGCTCTGACGGGGATTTTCCCTGCCGGTTTGGCTGTCAGTCGCTATTTCCTGCCAAAGGGGATCACAGAGTACAGATTGAAATCCTCAATTGTTATGTTATAACATAACAATTGAGGCCGGTGGCAGAATATGAGGGGAGCTGAAACCGGCTCTGCCTGCAGGTAGCGCCGGCTGAGCTTACGTATAATTATCACTCTATATTTAAAGGAAGTGAACAATGTCTCTGATTTCACCCCCGGAACACGCGGATAAACGGCTGCCGGTAACCGTACTTTCAGGATTTCTCGGTGCCGGAAAAACAACATTATTAAACCATATTCTGAATAACCGGGCCGGACGCCGGGTGGCGGTGATTGTTAACGATATGTCTGAGGTGAATATCGATGCAGCTCTGGTCAGAGCGGGTGGTGCTGAATTATCACGGACCGACGAAAAACTGGTTGAAATGAGTAATGGCTGTATTTGCTGCACATTAAGGGAAGATTTGCTGCTGGAAGTAAAACGTCTGGCAGAAGCCGGACGATTTGATCAACTGGTGATCGAGTCTACTGGTATTTCCGAGCCACTGCCGGTTGCTGAAACCTTTACTTTCGCTGATGACGACGGCATCAGTCTGTCACAGATTGCCCGGCTGGATACCATGGTAACGGTGGTCGACGGTGTTAATTTTCTGCGGGATTATACGGCCGCCGAAAGCCTGCAGGCGCGGGGAGAGTCACTGGGCGAAGAAGACCAGCGTTCCGTTGTGGATTTACTGATTGAACAGGTCGAGTTCTGCGATGTTTTATTGCTGAATAAAACTGACCTGATGAGCGGCGATGAGCAGGCGCGGCTCACCAGTATCCTGACACGGCTTAATCCGCGGGCGAAAGTGATCACATCGGCATTTAGCCGGGTTGATTTAGATGACATTCTTGATACCGGATTATTCGACTTTGAAGCTGCAGCCAATGCACCAGGGTGGCTGAAAGAATTACGCGGTGAGCATCAGCCTGAAACAGAGGAATATGGTATCAGCAGCTTTGTTTTTCGCGCACGACGGCCATTTCATCCACAGCGTTTTTACCAGTTAGTACAAGGGCAACTGAATAACGTTATGCGTTCCAAAGGGTATTTCTGGCTGGCATCGCGGCCGGCATCCGCAGGTATATGGTCACAGGCAGGGGGTGTTTCCCATTATGAACTGTCGGGTCGCTGGTGGGTAAACGTACCCCGGCAGCACTGGCCGGAGGATCCTGAATCAGTGGAATATATTATGCGCCACTGGACAGAGAATATCGGTGATGCCAGACAGGAGCTGGTACTTATAGGCATGGATATGGATGAGCAGCACCTCAGACAGCAGCTCAGTGCCGCATTAGTGACGGATAAAGAGGCCGGTTACGGTGATGATTACTGGCAGCATAATGATCCTTTCGTCTGAGCGGATTATCGGGACTCCGCGCCGGTAAAATAACAGCAGAACTGCCGGCAACGGCAGTTCTGCCACCGGTCAGCCTTTAAGCACGTTACTGCCTTTTTTCACAGCTTCCCGCTGACCAATCATATCGGCCCAGCGCTTCAGATGCGTATAAGAAGCGGCATCAAGGAACCTGGCCGCATCACCGTATATGCCGCCCTGAACCAGAACCCCGTACCACGGCCAGATAGCAATATCGGCAATCGTATATTCCTCACCGGCAATATAGGTATTTTTCGCCAGTTGTTTATCCAGCACATCCAGTTGCCGCTTAGCTTCCATGGCAAAACGGTTAATCGGATATTCCAGCTTTTCCGGTGCATAGGCATAGAAATGACCAAACCCGCCGCCGAGTAAGGGAGCACTGCCCATCTGCCAGAATAACCAGCTCAGGCAGGCCGCGCGTTGTGCAGTTTCAGTCGGGATAAAGCAGTCAAATTTCTCAGCCAGATAAAGAAGGATCGCGCCCGATTCGAAAATATTCACCGTTTCCGGCCCGCTGCGGTCAACCAGTGCCGGAATTTTAGAGTTAGGGTTAATTGCGACAAAGTCTGAACCGAACTGCTCACCTTCCATAATGTTAATCAGGTGCGCATCGTAACCGGCACCCTGCAGCCCTTTATGCAGTAACTCTTCCAGCATAATACTGACCTTTACCCCGTTCGGCGTTCCCAGAGAATAAAGCTGGAAAGGCTGAGAGCCCACCGGCAGGGTTTGCGGGTATCGGGCACCGGAATCCGGACGGTTAATGCTGCCAAATTTTCCGCCGACCGGCTGGTCATTGGTCCAGACTTGTGGTGGTGTATAAGAAGATGTACTCATAATATCTCTTTTCCTTTGGCTGAATGGTTAATTAATTGCAGGCCTTAGCCGGTAACTCAGCATAGCATTGGCCGCGGGGAAAGCGTTATCTGCCAGTGCCAGACCCCTGAAAAGTCTGGCGGGTGAGATAAGCAGCCAAAGATCTGGTAAAAAAGAAGCAGAGTGTCGCGGATGTTTTGCGGTCGAATATAATTAACTAGTTAATATTTAACCTTATGCTTCGACTGCAAACTATTAAGTTACTGTAATTATTTGGTTGGCAGATTATTGGCCGCAGATTATCATAACCCGGAGTATTACCGAATATTTGCCTCGTCATCACCCTGATGACGTTCTGTTCATCCGGGCCGTTTCCGGCTTACAACATTACCGGGTTATTATGTCATTCAGTACACCAAAAGAAATAGCACTGCTGGCGGTTCAGGCCGGAGTGAATAAAAGTCGCACCCCGTTAAGCAGCTTATTAATACTGGGTTTTTTAGGGGGGGCCTTTATTGCTATCGGTTTTATGCTGGACTTGCATGTGATTTCCCGTCTGCCGGCAGACTGGGGCTCCTTTGGTGTGTTGCTCGGGGCGATGATGTTCCCGCTGGGACTGATACTGACAGTACTGGCCGGAGCTGAGTTACTGACCGGCAATATGATGGTGATGACAATAGCCGCATTATCGAAAAAAATCAGCTGGGCAGCACTGGTGCGTAACTGGTTGTGGGTCACTATCGGTAATTTTCTCGGCAGCGTGGCTGTTGCCTGGTTTTTTGGTCATCTGCTGGGCATGACCGAAGGGGCATTTTTAAAGAGTACCCTGGCAGTTGCCGCGGCAAAAACCAGTGCCAGCGGCGTACAGGCGTTTATTTCGGGAATTGGTTGTAACTGGCTGGTATGTCTGGCCATCTGGCTGGGAATGGCCAGCAAAGATGTTACCGGAAAAATTATCGGTATCTGGTTTCCGGTGATGGCCTTCGTAGCGATAGGTTTTCAGCACGTAGTCGCTAATATGTTTATTATCCCAGCGGCCATTTTTGCCGGACAGGGAAGCTGGCTAGCGTATCTGAGTAATTTTATTGCAGTATTTTCAGGTAATGCTGTCGGCGGGGCAATTTTTGTCGCATTAATCTATTACATTGCTTACCGCCCTGATACACAGATAAACAGCAACAGGGCCTGAGCCCTGCGGCGGCGATTACAGGGTCTGCAGCCGGCCCTGGATTTCATCGAGAAATAATCGCAGAGCAGCGGGCTGTAATTTACGAGACATATACAGCCCGTAAATACCCATACTGCGCGGTGTCAGCTGATTCAGCACCCGCACCAGTCGTCCCTTTGCCAGCCAGGGGCTGGCTTCTGCCAGCGGAATCATTGTAATTCCACAGCCTGCCAGGGCTGCATCCAGTAATACAGCAGAGATACCGGCACTCAGGTTGCCATTGACCGCGACGGACAGGCTGTCATTCTGTTCACTGAAAAACTGCCAGCTCTGGTGACTGAAATTACTGTAACTCAGACAATTATGAGACATCAGATCGTCAGGGGTCCGGGGATGGCCGTGAATAGCCAGGTACTCCGGAGAGGCACAAAGTACTGAGGCGCATTCACCCAGTCGCCGGGCAATCGCCGCCGGTTCAGGGCTGTCGGTGATGCGTATAGCGACATCAATCCGCTCTCCGACCATGCTTACCGGGCGATTATTAATATCCAGCTCAATACGTAATTCCGGGTAGCGTAATAAAAACGGGGCCAGTACCGGGCTGATAATGTGGGTTGCCGTGTAATGGGCACAGGCAACCCGTAATATACCTGAAGGAACCTCCCGTACCGGTAAGCTGCCAATATCCTCTGATAGCCTGTTCAGCTGACGGGTTTTTTGCAGAATATCTTCACCGGCCGGGGTCAGTGTCATCCGGCGTGACGAACGATGGATCAAGCGGGTTCCGGCCCATTTTTCCATTTCTTCCAGATAGCGGCTGACCATTGGCCGCGACATCCCCAGCGATCGTGCTGCTGCACTCAGGCTTCCGGTTTCACAAATCCGGTTGTACACCCTCGCCGCCGTCACTCTGTCCATATCTACTCCTGATCGGATTATGAAACTCAGCATCTCAGAATAAGATAATTTTAACAGATTATGAAAACGATAGAATGTATCCGTATTCGGCGATGCTCTCCGAGTGCCAGACGCCTGGCAGCGGGCAAACAACCGCGGGTTTAGCGCCCGCGGTACAGACAACAGGAGAAAGTAATGAAATTATCGACAATATCTCTGATGGCGATGCTGGTCAGCGGCGGCGCAATGGCCGCCCCGTTACAGTTCACTGTTTATAATCCGGCAGAGCAGGGGATTTTTCCTGTTGCTTCAACACTGGTGAGTGGTGAAAAACAGGTTATATTGTTTGACGCCCAGTTCAGTGTAAAAGACGGCGAGAAACTGGTTAGCATGATCCGTGACAGCGGAAAAAAACTGACCCGGATTGTGATCACGGCCGGTGATCCTGACTACTATTTTGGTCTGCAGCCGCTGGTTAAGGCATTTCCGGGGGTGGAAGTTGTCGCGACACAGCGAGTGGTCGACCATATTAAAGCCACACAGCAGGCAAAACTCAGTTACTGGGGACCCAAAATGGGTGACGGCGCACCGCAAAAGCTGATTACGCCACAGGTGATCCCCGATACCCGCTTTAGCCTGGAAGGGCAGCCGATCGATATTCGTGACGCAGACTCACAACAAGCCTATGTCTGGTTCCCGCAGCAAAGAACATTGCTTGGCGGTACCGGTGTTGATGCCGGAATTCATGTCTGGACTGCCGACACCCAGACCGCGGAGAGCCGTAAACAATGGCGTGACACGCTGCAACAAATGCTGGACCTTAAGCCGCAGAGGGTGATCCCCGGCCACTATATTGGCAAAGCACCGTCCGGTGATCAGGCGATTAGCTTTACCCTGAATTATCTGCAAGATTTTGAAAAGGCATTACAGCAGCATAAAGATTCAGCAGCAGTCATTAGCAGTATGGAAAAACGCTGGCCACATCTCGCGGATAAGAGTTCTCTGGAGCTCAGTGCTAAAGTAAATACCGGTGAAGTAAAATGGCAATAGGGGCTGTCTGAGCCCTGTTGCCGTTATAAAATGGCCACTGTTGCGGTAAATAATAGCGTCAGTGGCCATTTATGGTTGTGCCTGAGAGAGGACAACAGTGACCGGATGATGTGTTGTGTATTGTGTGGAAAAGTGTGTGAGGCAAGAAAAAACATACTTCTATCAACATTTACACGGCAGGTGATTATGAAAACAACATTACGTACTCTTCAGGCATCGTTACTCGCAGCGTTAAGTCTTTCCGGATGCCAGGCTCTGGCTGCGGACAGTGGAGGCTTTGCGACCACGACTGGCGGTGACAGCTATACCGCGGTCACGGTTTCTACCCTGAGCCAGCTGAAAAATGCGGTCAGCAGTGGTCAGCATCATATTATTGTCAGTGGTACCATTTATGGCGGTGCGGGCTTAACCACACTGACCTTCTCTTCTCTGGCTAATAACAATACCACCATTGAAGGCGCGGCAGGCGGCAAAGCTGCCCTGGAAAATATACAGCTGAAATTCGACGGCGAGTTGCTCCCCGCAGGGACCAATATTCAGAATATTAAAATTGCTAATCTGAGCTTCTTCGGCAAAATTGCTGATTTACAGGCAATGCCGGCGCAGATCTTTGGTTCTTCGGACAGTAGCAGACTGGCGGGGATCAACTACGAAGGTATTTCTTTCCGCCGAATCACCAATGGTCTGGTGACTCACTGTAATATTTACGATACCAGTGATGACCTGATGAGTGTTGCCCTGAGCTCAGATTATATTACCCTGTCCTATAACCATCTCTGGTTCAGTGACAGCTGGGTGAATATGTCTCCGGATCCGGTCTGGAATTGGGTGGGTTACTATACGGATCTTGCAGATGAACGTTTAGCGATGGTTATCGGGGCTAATTCCGGTGATTCCTGGCAGGCGACCAAAAAACTGCATGTTACCCTGCACAATAACTGGATTGGACCTAATATGCGCGGACGTCCGTTATTCCGTGGCTGGATCCATGCCTACAATAACTATTTTGATAACAGCGAAACCTATGCAGATACTGATCAGAATACGGGGACTGATGGTAAAAAATATCCGAAGAAACAGTACGAAGCATTGCAGGTAAGCAGCGGCAGTGTGGTGTATTCTGAGGCCAACTCTTTCCGCAATACTAATAACACCAATACGGTTTCTCAGGATAGCAGCGGCTATGGCTACAGTTTCTTTGAGAAAAATAATACCTACAGCGGTACTACCGGCACATCGGCCACCGGCAATACATTTAGCTCAGCAGTCAGTTATCGCTATACTCCGCTTGCCAGTCAGAATGTACCACAGAGTGTTACGGCAAATGCCGGGCCGAAATAACCAGCAGGTGCGCCTTACAAAGACAGCCTGATTGCTACAGGGTATTTAAAAGGAAATCAGACAGGGAAGAGCAGTCTACCCGCGGCCGCAAGCCACGGTCAGAGACTGACACCGGCAGACAGCCGGTGTCAGTATTACTTATTAGTGAGAGACATCTTCACCGAAGTATTTTTCAGAAATTTTCTGATAGGTACCGTCTTTTTTGAGAGTAGTCAGGGCATCATTGATCGCGGTTTGCAGAGAAGTTTCCCCTTTTCTCAGCAGTACTGCAGAAGCACTGGCGTTATCTTCTGAAGCCACAATTTTTACCGGAGCATCAGGGCGGTGTTTCTTAAAGTCGAGGAAAGACAGCTTATCATTAACCGTGGCATCGGCACGTCCCTGAACCACCAGATCAATTGACTGGTTAAAACCATCGGTACTTACCAGCTGTGCACCATAATTGCGGGCGATCTGAGCATAGTTACTGGTCAGTGACTGGGCAGATTTTTTTCCTTTTAAATCAGAAAAGTCGTGGATACTGTCATTGTCATTTTTGACAACCACCACAGCTTTAGAGGCGATATAAGGCTGTGAGAAATCATATTTCTTCCCGCGCTCAGGGCTGATTCCTACTTCATTCATCACCACATCATAACGTTTGGCATCCAGACCTGCGATCAGCCCGTCCCATTTTCCTTCAACAAACACCGGTTTAACGTGTAATTGCTGAGCAATCGCCCGGCCAATTTCCACATCGAACCCGGTCAGGTCACCGGATATAGTATGAAAGGTAAACGGCGGGTAAGTCCCTTCGGTACCGATTTTCAGTTCACCGGAAGATTTGACCTGTGCCAGCGAATCATCCGCCAGTGCTGAATGGGCAACACTTAATGAAAATAGTGCTGATAATAACAGAGTAGTTTTTTTCATCTCAGACTCCTGGATAACATTATACCGGGCCGACGGGCAGGCCGTCGGTCAGGGTGGCAATATATTTTGCCGTTCTGGGTTTTTGCGGGTGACGGAACAGGGTTTGTGAGTCACCGGTTTCCACGACTTCACCCGATTCAAGAAAAATCGTATGGCTGGCAACCGAAGCGGCCAGGCGTAAATCATGGGTAGCCATCAGCATGGTGGTACCTTCTTCCGCCAGTTGCCGTAATACGGCCACCACTTCTACGGCCAGTTCAGGATCGAGGGCAGACGTCGGCTCATCACAGAGTAATACTTTTGGCGACGGGGCCAGCGCCCTGGCAATGGCAACCCGTTGCTGTTGTCCGCCGGAAAGGGTGACCGGCATATCATCACGTTTATGCAGCAGGCCGACTTTTTCCAGCAAGGCATCAGCCCGTTCGACAGCTTCTGCTTTTGACCATTTATGCACAACAAGCAACCCTTCGGTAATATTTTCCAGCACACTTTTGTGGGGAAATAACGAAAAGTTCTGGAACACCATGCCTGTCTGACGGCTGATTCGCTGGATATCTCTGCTACGCAGGGGTTTATTGTGAAATTCCAGCGTTTCCTGATCGAGGGTAAGGCTGCCCGACTGGGGGATCTCCAACAGATTCACACAGCGCAGCAGGGTGCTTTTCCCGCTGCCCGAAGGACCGATCAGCGCGGTGACTGAACCTTTCGGCAGTTCCAGCGAAATATTTTTCAGGACATGATTATCCTGAAAAAATTTGTTAATTCCGGTTAATGAAATCATCAGCTCAGGACTCCGCCTTTTCTTCACGAGAGAAATGTTTCTCCAGTTTATTTTGCAGTGCTGACAGCAGTGTACTGAAAAACAGGTAAATCAGCGCTGCTTCCGTATATAAAATCAGCGGCTGATAAGTCACGGCCGCAATACGTTGTGCCGCCAGAAACATTTCAGGGACCGTAATCACTGACGCCAGCGAAGTGTCTTTGACCAACGAAATAAAGGTATTAGACAACGGCGGAACGGCTATTCTGGCCGCCTGAGGTAAAATGATCCTGATCAGTGCCTGACGCCAGTTCATGCCGATAGAATGGGCCGCTTCCCATTGACTGACCGGTACCGACTTAATGGTGGCGCGGATAATCTCTGATGAGTAAGCACCGATATTCAGCGTAAAGCCAATGACTGCGGCGGGAAACGCTGAAATCGTGATCCCGGCGCTCGGCAGTGCGTAAAAAATCAGAAATAGCTGTACCAGTAACGGCGTGCCGCGTAGTAGCCAGACATAAAAACGAGCCACCAGCCTGAGTGGCTGAGGACCGTATAACCTGATTAGGGCGATAACAAACCCCAGAGAAAGCCCCAGAACAAAAGACAGTAACGTTAAGGGTATAGTAAACGTCAATCCGGCATGTAACATTGGCCAGAATGATTCTGCTGCAAGATTTAACCATGCTGGCACAGTACACCTTCCAAATAAAAATTAAAAAAACACCGGTCAGCCGCAGTGCTGACCACTTAGCCTATTTTAGGCAGTAATGAGTCACAGGGAAATATTATTTGTACATATCTTTATGCGGAATTTTAACCGTTCTGGCTTTTTATACTGTTGACACTGTGGTTATGGCGAATTTAACACCATTTTCTGCCGTTCCGGATAAGAAAATCTGCTATTCGTCAACCAGGTGCGGGTATAACCTAAGCTGTGTGGTTATATTTCTGTGTATTAAAGGAGAGGTGAAATGATCCAGTTTAAACGGGCATATGACACTGCGTCTGCAGAGGATGGCTACCGTGTATTAGCTGACCGGTTATGGCCCCGGGGTCTGAGCAAAGCAACTCTGGTGATGGACGAGTGGTGTAAACAAATCACCCCCGGGACAGCGCTGCGTCGGGATTATCATCATCAGGTGATTGATTATAAAACCTTCTCTGACCTGTATCAGCAGCAACTGGCAGCCCCGGATCTGCAACCGGAATTAGAGCGTCTGGCAGAAAAAGCCGTGTCCGGCACGCTGACCTTACTCAGTGCCGTAAAAGATCCCCGAACCAGCCATATCCCGTTACTGACTGCCGCCTTACAACAGCATGTGGATAAATTATCGTCCGCCCCGTCAGCCTGAGACTGTGACAATACATGTCCGCCAGCCTGTCCGTTACCATTACTCTGCTACGCTTTAAGATAATTATCCGCAGGACATTATCTGCACTGTGCGCTATCGGAGACAACGAAAATGGGCAAAAGACGTGCGGTACCCGGCATTCATCCTTATGATGGACCTGCCGGTGGCTGGGGAGCACTGAAGGCTACTGCTATCGCGGTTCGTACTCAGATGGATATCCTGAATGCACCCCCGACTCTGCTACGGACCAACCAGCCGGACGGTTTTGACTGCCCGGGCTGTGCCTGGCCTGACAAAGATCATCATTCAACCTTTCAGTTTTGTGAAAATGGCGCCAAAGCAGTGACCTGGGAAGCGACCAGTAAACGGCTGACCGCCGGATTTCTGGCGGAAAATACGGTGACCTCATTACTGGAAAAATCGGACTATGAACTGGAAAATTACGGCCGTCTGACGACACCGCTGGCCTATGATCCTGCCAGTGATACGCTACAGCCTGTCAGCTGGCAACTGGCGTTACAACAAATCGCTGAAGTTTTGCGGGGTCTGTCGCCATCGCAGACGGAGTTCTACACCTCGGGACGCGCTTCTAACGAAGCCGCCTATCTGTTTCAGCTATTTGCCCGCGAATACGGCACCAATAACTTTCCCGACTGTTCAAATATGTGTCATGAGGCGACCAGTGTGGGTCTTCCTCGCTCTATCGGAATCGGTAAAGGCACTGTTTCGCTGGAAGATTTCGAGCATACCGAACTGGTGATCTCTATTGGTCATAATCCTGGCACCAATCATCCGCGGATGATGGGAACCCTGCATGAACTTTCACGCCGTAATGTGCCGGTGATTGTATTTAATCCGTTACGGGAAAGGGCACTGGAACGTTTTGCTGATCCACAGAATGTTGGCGAAATGGCAACCTACGGGTCGACGCAGATTGCCTCCGGATATTATCAGGTGAAAGCCGGCGGCGATGCCGCTGCCCTGAAAGGTATTGCTAAGGCTTTACTGGAAAAGGAAGCGAATAGCGGCGGGGTGCTGGACCATGAGTTTATTGCTACACATACCCGCGATTTTAGCTTATTCAGTCATGATATACAGGCGACAGAATGGCAGGACATTGAACAGGAAAGTGGTCTGAGCCGCAATGATTTGGAAACTGTTGCCGCCGCTTATCAGAAATCTGATGCCACTATTATTACTTACGGAATGGGTATTACCCAGCATAACAAAGGCACGCAGAATGTACGGCTGATTGCTGATTTGTTACTGATGAAAGGTAATATTGGTAAACTGGGGGCAGGCATTTGTCCGTTACGCGGGCATTCTAATGTACAGGGAAACCGGACTGTAGGGATTACCGAAAAACCATCTGCGGATTTTCTGGCCCGGCTGGAGGCTGAATTTGGTTTTGTTCCTCCCCGTCAGCATGGGCACGATGCAGTACAGGCAATGCAGTCAATGGTGGACGGCAGTGCCCGGGCATTAATCTGTCTCGGGGGCAATTTTGCTGTGGCGCTGCCCGACCCGCAGGCCTGTTTCCCGGCGATGAAAGGGCTGGACCTGAGCGTGCATATCGGCACCAAACTGAACCGCAGCCATTTACTGGTTGCACGGCAGACCTTTATTTTACCCTGCCTGGGCAGAACCGAGCTGGACATACAGGCGACAGGTAAACAGTCAGTGACTGTCGAAGACTCGATGTCGATGGTGCATGCCTCCTCCGGTAAGCTGAAACCGGCCTCGGCTATGCTGCGTTCCGAACCCGCGATTGTGGCAGCAATGGCTGCGGCCACACTACCGGATAGCCGGGTCCCCTGGGCTGAGCTGGTGGCTGACTATGATCGGATCCGTGATCGTATCGAAAAAACTATCCCCGGTTTTGATGATTATAATCAGCGGATCCGTCAGCCGGGCGGGTTCAGAATGCCGTTGCCTCCGGTTGAACGGCGCTGGCCGACGGCATCGGGTAAAGCGGAGTTTTCTGTGTTCGGCGGGGTAGAGGAAAATGCCAGTGCAGAGGGCAGTGATATACTCAGGCTGATCACACTGCGCAGTCATGACCAGTACAATACCACCATCTATGCCCTGGATGATCGTTATCGCGGAGTGTTCGGACGGCGGGATATTTTGTTTATGAATGACAGTGACCTTGACCGGCTGGGTCTCGAGCACGGCGATGTGGTTGATATCGAAACAGCACTTCCCGGCAGACAATTGCGGCTGGAAGGTATAACGGTTATCGCTTATAACATCTCGGCCGGCTCGGTCGGAGCCTACTATCCGGAAGCGAACGTGTTAGTCCCGCTTGACTATAATGACCCGCAAAGTGGTACCCCGTCATATAAATCGGTCCCGGTACGCGTCACTCTCCGTACCAAACAAATCCGCCACAGTGCCTGAACCTCAGGCCCGCATTGTGGCGGGTCTTTTTTATCCTCTGATGGCATGTTTCCGCGGCCGTTTATGATAATCAGCCATTTTTTGCCTGATAATGCCGGACGAATTGCAGCCGGGCAAAGAATGCACTTATAGCACAGGCAGAATGACAAGGGCTGATGCTCCGTCCGGTGGGCCGGGAAGAAAGTCTCCCGGTCCTGTCAGTAGCCCTCGCTTCTCAGTATCCGGCAAAGTCTTTCAAAGCCTCGCCGTCCAGGCGGTAACGGACCCACTCCTCCTGTGGCAGGGCGCCGATGCTTTGATAAAATGCGATTGCCGGCGTATTCCAGTCGAGAACGCTCCATTCCAGCCGCCCGCACTGACGCTGAACAGCCAGTCCGGCAATATGCTTAATCAGGGCTTTTCCTGCCCCCTGGCCGCGTGATACCGGAGAGATATACAGGTCTTCCAGATAAATACCGTTACGGCCTAACCATGTAGAATAGCTGGTAAAAAAGACAGCGTAGCCGATAACATTCCCTTCAGCTTCTGCAATCAGTGCTTCTGTTTTACTGTCGGGACCAAACAGTGTCTCGCGAATTCCGGTAGCGGAAGTGACTACCTGTTCAGGGGCTTTTTCATAAATAGCCAGTTCGGTGATCATATCAAAAATAATCTGGCTGTCATCAGGCCTCGCCGGGCGGATACTCAGGTTCATAAAGGGTCCTTATGGGCATTTATTGAAGGCAGACAGCATAAGGGTTATTCTCCGAACAATTAAGTGCAATGAAATCAGCAGACGATGAATATTATGCATCCGGTGTTACGCCGTCTTGACCTTAACCTGTTGCTGGCCCTGGATGCTATCTTCCGTCATGGCTCGGTCCGGCGGGCAGCGGCAGAACTTGCAGTCAGTAACTCGGCACTCAGCCATGCCCTTTCGCGGTTACGGGAAGCCCTGAATGATCCGTTGTTTTACCGGGAAGGGCAGCGGATGGTACCCAGCGTATATGCCATGCGACTGGCTCCGGCAATTGCCCCGCTACTTGCAGAACTGAATAACCAGCTGGCCCCTCAGGCTGAGTTTGAACCACTGACCAGTCAGGAGTGCTTCACCATAGGAATTACGGATTACACGGCATCCAGTGTTTTTCCGCAACTGATGAACTCCCTGCAGCAGAAAGGGCCGGGACTGAGTTTCGACTTACGCTATTTATCCTCTTCGCTGGCATTAAATGAATTACTGGCCGGTGAAATCGACCTGGCGCTTGGCTTCAGTGTACCTGATGGGGCTGCTCATCCCGATGTACAGGAAATAGACTGGCTACAGGATGAGTATGTGGTGATCAGTCGTTTGCAACGTGATTCACTGACACTGAATGAGTATCTGTCAGCCCGCCATCTGGTGGTAACCCCGTGGAACGAACGGCAGAGTGTGCTTGACCGGCAATTAGCCCGACTGGGGCACCAGCGACAGATAGCCATAAAAACACCATCGATGTTAAGTGGTCCCTGGATAGTGGCAGAAAGCGAGTTACTGATGGCTATCCCGCGTCGTGCGGCAGAACGGTTCCTGCACTCGGCGGGGATAAGGATCTTTCCACTGCCGTTTTATGCGCCTCCCTTTACAGTGAAAATTTTATCTCACCAGCGCAGTGGTAAAAAGAACGCTACTGACTGGCTGAAACGTTTGTTATGCGCCATGGAAAAGTCCTGAACACTGGCCTGAGGTCACGATAACCGGCGGCGGTTAGCGGAACAGTATATGTCTGCGGGCAGGATTCCCGCAGACCCGGGATAACTACCCCCGGACTTTTACTGTTCTGCGGGTTGACAGAAAATAGCTCACCACCAGACAGACCAGAATAATCCAGGGGATCAGGGATACCAGCAAAGAGTGGCTGCCACTCAGTGTTTGCAGGTTATTAATCACTAATACAATCGTGGCGGCCATGCAGATAAATGACAACACAGGTGCCCATAAGATGGTGAAAGGATGATGGTTGCTGCGGATACGGCGGAAAAATAAAACGACCGCAGCGCTGACACCTAACTGAAGTATCAGAATACATAAGGTGGCAATTGCAGAGCCAACGGCAAAAATCTGTAGCATCGGGTCAAAACCGGTACTGCCGATACCCGCCAGCAGCATTAGCATAATCACACTGTGTAAATGACTGGCATTGTGCGGAGTCCCGTTATCCGGATGGGTTTTACAGAGTTCTTTCCAGATAAGTCCGTCCCGGCTGATATTAAACAGATAGCGTGAAATATTATTGTGAAATGCCAGGGTGGCGGCAAACAGACTGGTTATCAGCAGTACCGACATAATTTCAACAGCCAGGTTACCGACATACTGACGGGTAATATTAAACACAAAATTACCCGGGTCTTTACTGGCGATAGCCACAATCTGGTCGAATCCATAAGCCTGAATCAGCGCCCAGCTGGTAAAACAAAAGAAACCGGTGATCAATAACAGGGCACAGAGAGTTGCCCGTGGCACGGTTTTTTCCGGATTCCTGCATTCTTCGGCATAAATTGCTGTCGACTCGAATCCAATAAAACTGGCGATAGTGAAAATAAAAGCGATCCCCAGATTACCGTGTAAAAATACGGCAGGTTCAAAAGACTGGTAACTGAAGGGGGTTGTTTTTTTGACCAGCAGACAAATATCTGTCAGTAATACAATACCTGCTTCTGCCAGCATTAATACCCCAAGGATTTTACCGCCGATTTCGACCCGCTTTATACTCAGCATCCAGACGATAATGATAAAAATCATACTCAGTAGCCACCAGGGGATATCGGTATTTAAATGCTGTTCCAGAAAGAGTTGTGTGAAATATCCCAGCATTGCCACAACCGCAATCTGCACCGAGATATAGGCTATCAGCGCCAGTACTGAGGCGGGTGCTCCCCAGTTTTTTCCGAGCCCGGTAGAAATGTAGGTATAGAATGCCCCTGAGTTTTTTATATGGCGGCTCATGGTGACAAAGCCGACAGAAAATAACATCAGGATGATGCATGAAAAAATATAAAATACCGGAATCCCGCCACCGTTACCGGCAATAATTGCAACGGGCAATCCGCCCACCACCCCGGTGAGGGGGGATGCGGCAGCGATAACAAAAAAAACCAGGGAAAATAAACCTAACGTATTTTTACGCAGGCCGGAATTATGGTTCATCGCTTATACCTCTGTCCGGGGAGAAATAACCCGCGCCGTGAAACTGAGCTGAGACGCGGAATATTTCTGCATCATTTATCAGCGATAGTGTCAGCGTATAGAATAAATCGGACAGACTGACAGTGCATGGCTGCACTGATTCGGTGATCAATGAAAACGTAAACGGTGCGTATATGCCTGGCCGCTAATTTTCCGCTGATAATCTCCCGGAGTTGTGCTGACCGACTTTTTAAACTCCCGCAGAAAATGTGACTGGTCACTGAACCCTAAATCACAGGCAAGCTCACTGAATGATAAGCTCTGTCGGGCATGAATACTGTTTAATGCCGACTGACAGCGTAAGATATTACAAAAAGCTTTAGGGGATAGCCCCGTATCCTGGCGGAACTGGCGTTGAATTGTCCGGCAGGTGTAACCGGTCAGGATTTCCAGCTGGTCAATACGCAGGTTACCTTTATATTGGCCTATCACTTGCAACAGTTGCGCTGTCAGGGGCGATGATTTACGCACCAGTCGCGTGGCGAAAAAGGCATTAAATAAAGCGATTTTGCGGCTGAAACCACAGGCCTGAGTAATAAGTTCACAAGCCTGCTGTACGCCCGGCACCACATCCGTAAAACTGAATTCACGGTCCGGAATATCCGTGGCATCAATATCCAGAAAATCAGGAATAATACCTGCCGTAAACCGTACCCCGAAATAAGGGTGCCGGTGTTTCATATTTGCACTGCGGGCCTGCAGAGTCGTACCACAGACTCTGCCTCCGGGGTTGTCAGGATCACAATCAAAAACAATGTCCACACATCCGTCCGGGATCGCCAGGGTGAATTCGGCACCCGAGGCAAGATCAAAACTGTAAAAGTGGGATATTGCCGGATCAGCTGATCCCTGCAGTGTGTAGTGCCCGGCGGCATTCAGTACAAACCATGGCTGCTCAGGCTGAAAACGGCCATGGATATTGACATTATTGTATTGCATCAGAACCCCTGCCTGTGACAGTCAAAAAAATAAATAAAGCAATTCCTGTGCCACAGCATTTATTCACCGTGTCGCAAATATTCAATACAGCCGGCAGGCTGGCAGGTTATTTCTGTCTGTATTACCGGACAACAGGATAACCGATCACTATTTGGTCTGTTGCCGTGTCTGTATTGATTGTTTGTGAACAGGCTGCCGGCCGGGAGAAAAAAATGACTGATTCAACCAGAGTGGATTTTATTTATTTATCCGAGCAGGACATGATCCGTGCCGGAGTAACAGATATGGCAGCCTGTGTTGACACTATGGAAGAGATGTTCGGGTTGTTATACCACGGTGATTATCGCATGGCAGGGCCAAACAATGATTCTCATGGCGCAATGGTAACCTTTCCTGAAAATTCACCTTTCCCCGCGATGCCGAAACCCACAGCAGACCGCCGTATGATGGCAATGCCTGCCTATCTGGGCGGCAACTTTTGTACCTCAGGGGTCAAATGGTACGGTTCAAATATTGCTAATCGCGAAAAAGGCCTGCCGCGCTCTATTCTAATGATGACGCTGAATGATGCTGATACCGGTGCTCCGCTGGCACATATGTCAGCTAATCTGCTATCGGCTTATCGTACCGGGGCTATCCCCGGTGTCGGAGCCAGGTATCTGGCGCGCAAAGACTCAAAAGTGGTTGGTCTGCTGGGGCCCGGCGTGATGGGGAAAACGACCCTGGCAGCGTTTATGGCAGCATGCCCGCAGATTGATACCCTGAAAGTCAAAGGGCGCGGACAACAGAGCCTGGACAGATTTCTGAGCTGGGTCGCCAGTAACTACCCGCAAATTACCACAGTCACAGTGGCGGACACTCTCGAACAGTTGGTCAGGGGCAGTGACATCATCAGCTATTGTAACTCCGGAGAAACCGGAGACCCGTCGTCCTATCCGCTGGTAAAACGGGAGTGGGTAAAAGCGGGTGCGTTTCTGGCTATGCCTGCCCTGTGCAATATCGACCAGGCGATGGAACAGCCGGATGTCCGAAAAGTTCTGGACAATCCTGGCCTGTACAAAGCCTGGGTCGCTGAAGTGCCTGCACCCGCCCATAACACGATCCCGATTATCGGTGTCCGTTTTATGGATATGCTCAGGGAAGGGACACTGACCGCTGATCAGCTTGAAGATATGGGAAAAATCGTTGCCGGTGAAGCCAGAGGCCGTATCAGTGATCAGGAAATTATCATCATGTCTGTCGGCGGAATGCCGGTTGAGGATGTTGCATGGGGAACGGTTGTTTATCGCAATGCCAAAGCAAAAGGCATTGGCGTAACCCTTAACCTTTGGGAAACCCCCGAACTTATTTAATTATCAGGATATCTTATGACGACTGTAACCAGACTTACTACCGGTTCTGAATTTGAAAAAAAAGCCAGTTACTCACGTTTGGTGATGCTGGATAACTGGATCTTCGTTTCAAACACCGCCGGACGGCATCCGGTGACAAGACAAATACCGGAAGATTTACGGCAACAGACTCTGCAGGTGTTTGCCAATATTGAAACTGCGCTGGCAGCGGTGGGCGCCTCACTGCGCGATGTCGTGTGCTCACGGGTCTTTATCCAGCAACCAGCGGATGTTGCTACAGTAATGGCGATTATTGGTGAGAAATTTCACGGGATTAATCCGGCATCGACCGTTACCTGTCCGCCACTCGGTTCTGAGATGTATAAGGTTGAGCTTGAGGTTACGGCATATCGTGGTGCGGGAACAGCGGAAGTGCGGCAAATCACCCTGCCGCACTAAGACAGGAGATAATCTATGGCACCAGTAATCATGCCGGTTAAAACCGCAGAACAGATACCCGATAAATCGACCGTGATCATTATCGGCGGAGGCATTATCGGCCTGACAGCGGCACTGACTCTGGCAGAACGTGGGATACCTGTAGTGGTGCTGGAAAAGGGGGCCATCGCCGCAGAGCAGTCATCGAGAAACCTCGGCTGGATACGCAAAACCAGCAGAGCAAAAGAGGATATTCCCCTTGCACGGGAAGCCGATCGGCTTTGGGCGGGCATGGCGGCCCGTACCGGGCATGATACGGGTTACCGCCAGTCAGGTATCATGTTTGTGGCCCGCAATGATGAACAGATGGCGGCCCATGAACAATGGCACCGCAGTGTTGCCGGTGCCGGGCTTGATACACAGCTGCTTACCTCGTCAGATATTGTCCGGCAGGTGCCAGGCGGAACCACACACTGGGCGGGAGGCATTTATACTCCGTCGGACGGACGGGCAGAACCGACCCTGGCGGCGCCGGCAATTGCCGCAGCCGCGATAGCGAAAGGGGCTG
This sequence comes from Tatumella sp. JGM94, assembly GCF_018257595.1. Classification (NCBI taxonomy): domain Bacteria; kingdom Pseudomonadati; phylum Pseudomonadota; class Gammaproteobacteria; order Enterobacterales; family Erwiniaceae; genus Tatumella; species Tatumella sp. JGM94. Next base: position 30,068 of record NZ_JAERJN010000021.1, read on the forward strand.
TGATTGTCGAACAGTGTGCGGTACGTAGCCTGGTGACGACTAACGGAAAAGTCAGCGGGGTGATTAGCGAACGGGGAGAGATCCGTTGTGACCAGGTGTTACTGGCGGCAGGAGTCTGGTCTCGCCGCTTTCTGGGAAATTCGGGGATAAATCTGCCGGTCTTGCCGTTAATCTGCTCGGTTATGCGTACCCGGCCGATGGAAGGGCCTGCTGAGATCGCGGTAGGTGCCGCGGACTTTTCATTCCGCAAGCATCATGGCGGCGGTTTTATTATAACCCAGCGAGGCGCACTGGATGCCCCCCTGACATGGGACCATTTACGGCTGGGGATCCGCTATCTGCCGCAACTGCGCCAGGCCCGGGATAACCTGCGGATCGGATTAGGACGACACTTTTTGCAGGATTGGATAATGGCACGGCACTGGCGTAATGACCAGATTACACCCTTTGAACAACAGCGTATCCTTGACCCGCAAGTGAATACCCGGCTGAATAATGAAGCGCTGAAGAATCTGCGTGCCGCATGGCCGGTGTTTGAACAGGCAACAGTGGAGCAGTCGTGGGCTGGCACCATCGATGTAACGCCGGACTCGTCCCCGGTGATTAGTCCTGTCAGCCGTATACCGGGCCTGACACTTGCGACCGGGTTCTCCGGCCACGGGTTTGGTACGTCGCCCGCCGCCGGTCAGCTGGCGGCAGATCTTATCTGCGGCGACAAGCCACTGGTCGATCCTGCACCCTACCGTTTTGAACGGCTGTTATAAACTGCCGGCAGCACAGAAAATCTGTCTGGTACTGAATATGCAGATAAGAAGGGCGGATTTATATTCGCAGAGATTAATGCAGGCAGATAAACGGATAATAACGGAAAGTTATTCCGGGTCTGTATAAAAAAGAAAAATAACACTATCCTCGCGGACCGTTGAATAATTACAGGGGGAGCGGCTCCCCCTGTAACTGCCCGCTGTTATTTTTTTAAGCCTTTAATGGTCAGATAAATACTCACGATCAGACCGAGATAAAAGCCCGCACCGAGATGAATTGTGCGGAACAGGTCCTGTGCCATACCTGAATTTCTGCCAAAAGCATCGTTCATATCGCTCTCCAGCCCTTTAATTTTCATATAAGCGATAATCAGAAATAACAGAATGAAAATTAATGGAAGAGCATTACCAATCTTTGCCGGGATATCTTTAAAGTAGAAAGGATACACCGGGCCGAAAAAACCGATCAGTAATAGCAGGCTGTAAAAGCTGAAGGATGAACCGCCATTCATAAACCCGGACATATCACCACCACTGGCAGTAATTTTCCATAAAGATAATGACAGGTTGCTGCCGAAACCAACATTTACAGTGGCAGTGGAAAGTATAAACCAGCCGATAAATAACAGCGGCAGACAGATAACGTTGATATAACCAATCTTAGCTGCCAGTTTATCGATGGCGGATTTTACTGATAATTTTTGCTCGTTCATATGTAGCCTTTATATTGTGTTAACTGTCCGGAGGTTAGTCAAAAATAACATTATCGGTATTTTTTAAATTATCGTAACATTTATCCAGATATACCTTTGAATCTCTGGCTGATTTTCGCATCATTTCATACTGGTCATCCGCTGATTTTTTATGCTCAGCAAAAATTTTATCAACCAGTTTTTTCTCGAAGTCATAAAATGCCGGTGAATAATCTTCTTTAGCATCCTGCAGATGATATTGCCGGATAAAATCATCTTCCGGCATCCCTTGCAGGCTGTGGAATTCAGCAGAGGTATATAATGAATAAAGGTCAGTACATAATTGCATTTTACTGACCGTGACTGAAGACAATGCCGGAACAGGCAGCAACAGAACAGCGGTAATAAGTAGTTTTTTCAATGTCAGCTGCCTGTCACGGAATAGCTGGAAACTCTGTCATTTTTAAGAGTGACAGTAACCTGTTTGGAGTGCCCCAGCGCGCCGGACCCTGAAGATGCCTGGGAGGCATAACCGGAATAGGCAGAAACCCCCGGGATATAGGCCATAACGGAACTGGTCATGCTGGCCATTTTTCCGGCTTTAGCGACGTCATTAGAAAGTGTGTAAGACAGGGTTTCCTGCCCGTTCACAATATTATCACTGTCCGGATTACCTAGCAGATTTATAACCTGTTGTCTGGTTGTTTTACCGGTTTTAATTTTAGCGGCAATGTCATTGGTTGAGATTGGATCCTGCGTCATCGTATTCATCTGTGCGCAGCCTGCAGTCATCAGTACCAGAACCGAAACAGCAATATACTTCTTCATTAGTCACCCTTAAGTTATTCTTTATAATTTAGCGAGACTGATGATATATAAATATGTAAATTATTTGTATTTTTTATTTCAGGATGATTTTTGGTGTTATGTTGCTGATTTTTATTATCTTTTTTGTCTTATCCTGTTTTTTGTGAATAGGTTTTTTTGTAGCAAAATATTTCATCTGGTTTTTCATCAAAAAATAAGATCATTTTTTCTGATGCATTATTGCGGCGGCAGGGATTTACGATGCTGGTGAAAGAGCTGTCTCTGTCCGCCCGCCTGTCTGGTTATCCTGCTGCGTCAGGGGGAGTGTTATACAGTGACCGGGACTTTGCCAGAGCAAGCCATACAGCAGCCCGTGGTGACGAACTGCTGTATGCAATGGTAGTCATTTCCCGTACTGCTGTTTATCCCGGGCGGCGGGGAGTGGCAGGGAAATCCGGAGGATTATTTTCCTGCCAGCGATGCCAGAAAATCATAGCGTTTTTGTAAGTCATCAGCGGCTTCTTTCCACAACTGTGCGGCAACCTCCGGTTGCTGCCGGTTAAGTCGTTTAAAACGCTGTTCATTACCCAACACATCGGCCAGGGCATCCGTCGGCGGGCGAGAGTCCAGGCTGAGGGCCGGTTTATCTGTGCCATTTCTGCGCGGGTCAAAACGGTACAATGGCCAGAATCCGGTGGCTGTCAGCTGACGCATCTGGTCATGGCTCAGAGCCAGATCATAACCGTGTTCCTCACATGGACTGTAGGCAATGATCAGCGACGGACCCGGATAGGCTTCCGCCTCCTGTATGGCTTTTACGGTCTGATTAAGCTGAGCACCCAGCGAAATCTGTGCCACATAAACGTGTCCGTACATCATTATATTGACCCCCAGGTCTTTACGGGCTTTCCGTTTGCCATTTTCGGCAAACGCTGCCACAGCTCCCAGAGGCGTTGCTTTTGAGGCTTGCCCGCCGGTATTTGAATAACACTGGGTATCAAGCACCAGCACATTGATGTTTTCATCGGTGCTCAGAACATGGTCAAGCCCGCCATAACCGATATCATAGGCCCAGCCATCGCCGCCGATCAGCCAGACTGACTTATCGACCAGAGCATCAGCATCACGACTGAGTTCTGCTGCCTGTGGCAGTGCTTCTGACTCAAGGACCCGGCGTAATGCTTCAATCTGCTGACGTTTCTGTGAGGGTTCCGCCGGTTGCTGTAATTCAGCGAACAGGGATGGAGGGATCAGGCTGCGGCAGCTATCAAGTAACCGCAGAATACGGTTTTTACGCTGGCGGGTGGTCAGACGGAAGCCCAGCCCGAATTCAGCATTATCTTCGAACAGGGAGTTAGCCCAGGCCGGCCCGCGGCCTTCACGGTCGGTAGTATAAGGCGTAGATGGCAGGTTCCCCCCGTAAATAGAAGAACAACCGGTAGCATTGGCAATCAATAACCGGTCGCCCCAAAGCTGGGTCAGCAGTTTAATATAAGGTGTTTCTCCGCAGCCGGAGCAGGCCCCTGAATATTCCATCAGTGGAGTCAGCAGTTGCGAAGTCCGTATATCGATCCGTTCCAGCTGTTCACTGCGCATCTCTGGTAACTGCAGGAAGAAATCAAAGTTAACTTTTTCTTCGTCCACATGCTCAAGGTGTGAAAGCATATTGATTGCTTTTATTTCCGGTTGCTGCCGATCGCTGGCCGGGCAGACTTCAACACATAAATTACAGCCGGTGCAGTCTTCCGGTGCCACCTGCAGGACATATTTTTTCCCGCGCATATCCCGTGACCTGACCTCCAGAGATTGCAGAGATGACGGGGCATCACTCATCGCATCAGGGTCGACGACTTTCGCGCGGATGGCAGCATGAGGACAGGCAGCAACGCAATGATTGCACTGGGTACAGAGGTCTGCTTTCCAGACCGGGATCTCACTGGCAATATTACGTTTTTCCCAGCGGGTGGTGCCGACGGGCCAGCTGCCATCCGGCGGCAGAGCAGACACGGGTAATTTATCGCCAAGCCCTGCCAGCATAGCGGCGGTGACTGTTTTCACGAAATCGGGTGCGGCATCGGATACCACTGGCGGACGTGGCCTGCTGTCACGGGTCACCGGCTGCAAAGGGACAGGATGCAAAGATTCACGAGCGACAGCCAGTGCCTGCCAGTTCCTTTCTGCCAGCTCATCGCCTTTGCTGCGGTAACTGCGTTCAACGGCCTGCTCCAGCGCCTGGCATGCCTGTGACAACGGAATAACCTGCGTCAGACTGAAAAACGCCATCTGCATTACCGTATTAATTCTGGTACCCAGCCCGCACTCCCTGGCTATTTTTGTCGCATTAATCGTAAACAGCTTTGCCCTGCGTTCATTAAGTGCGGCCTGTACTTCCCGGGGTAATGTTGCCCACACATTTTCCGGTGAATGGGGGGTATTTAACAGAAAAATACCGCCTGGCTTCAGCTGCTCTGCCATCTGATATTTATCCAGGAATTGTGGCTGATGGCAGCCGACAAAATCCGCCTGTTTTATCAGGTAAGCAGAACGGACAGGGTGGTCGCTGACCCGCAGGTGTGAAACTGTCAGTCCCCCGGCTTTTTTGGAATCATAGACAAAATAGCCCTGGGCAAAACTGTCGGTCTTTTCACCAATGATCCGGATATTATTTTTGGTTGCAGAAACACTGCCGTCGCTGCCCAGACCGTAGAACAATGCTTCCATTCTTGCCAGGGAAGGCGGACAGTCATCACCTAATGGCAGGGACAGGTGGGTAACATCATCATAGATACCGACGGTGAAGCGGGGTTTCGGTATCTCCTTTGCCAGCTCAGCAAAGACAGCGAGGGCACATTGCGGATCAAACTCTTTGGAAGATAACCCGTAACGGCCGCCGGAAATACGTGGCAGGTGTGATCTTTCTCCGCTGCTGACTGCCCCTGCCACGGCACTGATCACATCGAGGCAAAGGGGTTCGGCCGGAGCTCCGGGCTCTTTAGTCCGGTCAAGAACGGCGATATTGCGCACACTGAGGGGTAATTTCTCCAGCAACCGGGCTGGTGAGAAAGGCCGGTATAAACGGACTTTCAGAACACCGACCTTTTCACCACGGCTGAGTAACAGATCAGTCACTTCTTCACAGGTTCCTGCAGCAGATCCCATAATAATAATTACCCGCTCAGCCTGCGGGTGACCATAATAATCGAAAGGGGCATATTGCCGGCCGGTCAGGGCCGCAAATTGTTGCATAGTATCTTCAACGTGCTGGTCGACGGCGTTGTACCACACATTGGTAGCCTCGCGAGACTGAAAATAGGTATCCGGGTTGGCTGAGGTACCGCGGATCACCGGTCGCTCAGGGGTAAGGCCGCGGGAGCGATGGTCATCAATCGCCTGTTGTGGCAGCATAGCCAGGATAGTTTCATCGCTGAGTGGCTCAATTTTATTCAGCTCATGAGAGGTTCTGAAGCCATCGAAAAAATGGATAAACGGGACACGACTTTTCAGGGTCGCCGCATGGGAAATAACAGCAAAGTCCTGAGCTTCCTGCACACTGCCTGCACATAACATCGCACAGCCCGTTTGCCTGACAGCCATAACATCGGAGTGATCGCCGAAAATAGACAACGCATGGGTTGCCACGGTCCTTGCCGCCACATGCAGTACAAAAGGCATCAGCTGTCCCCCCAGTTTATACAGGGTGGGGATCATCAGTAATAACCCCTGTGATGAGGTAAAAGAAGTGGCCAGACCACCGGTTTGCAGTGCGCCGTGCACTACAGCTATCGCACCGGCTTCTGATTGCATTTCGATAACCGTGGGGACATCTCCCCACAGGTTACGCTTTCCTTTACCGGACCAGGCATCTGCCTGTTCGGCCATCGCAGAACTGGGAGTAATCGGGTAGATCCCGATAATTTCGCTGCACTTAAATGCGACCTCAGCCACCGCGCTGTTACCGTCTGTTGTTATCATTGCTCACCCGGAATAATGGATTATTGTTTTCAGGATGTTACATCGCTGTAATTAATCCATGTTTTCAATAGTGCTATTCGTCCCGTCCGTGATTCTGCCGGGCCGGGAGAGAGGGAAATTAAAAAACTAAAGCGGTGTTTTTTCCTGTGATATCAGCGGATACACTCTATCAGAGTCATCACGGTTATCCTGATGGTCACCGTTCCCGGCGATACAGCTGGCCTGGCTGCCCAGTGTAGCGCCGTAAACAGCACTGTTATTGAGATAGATCGTCAATCTGACAAAAATTGTTGCGGATTAATGGCTTTGCTGAGAAACGGGAAGGGAGGTGGTTTACAGTGTGGCGTTTATTGACAGTTGAAGACAACCGGAGGTCTTACCTGAATGATATTCCACGGATATATCTCCGGCCCGTTCCCCCGGGTCACAACAGCCCCTGTATTGATCCTCTGCGGGGCTGCGTCGCCAGCCAGGCCCGGTTTCCCCTACAGGTTATTTCGTCGGGCTGACACTCACTGTGGCGGGGAAAGAAATCCGGTGTCCGGAGGGGCCGCAGGGTTATTTTTTTGAATGTGTAATTAAAAACGTATTTATTTTTTCTATGACCACATCATCATGAAATTTGCTGACACTTGATTTTATATCACTGGTCGTTTTTTTAAATTCTCCGTTTATAACTGCTTGCATTTTTGATGCCAGGTGTTCAGCATTCCCCATGCTATATAACATCCCATTTTCGTTATCTGTAATGATCTCATCCGGACCACATCTGCAGTCACTCGCAATACACATTATTCCCATTGCCATAGCTTCTAAAAGAACAAGAGGGAACCCTTCAAATTTAGAGGGAAGTATCAATGAGTCTGCGAATTTAATCTCATTTAAAATATAACCCCATGGGTCTCCCTGCCAGCCATGCCAGGTGATTTTTTCCCATACACCAATCTTTCGGGAATACTGCTGGCATAACTCTCTGTCATCTCCGTCACCTATTATATGGATATGGAAATTCCCGTTTATTATAGATGCAGCATCAAGTAACTCTTTTATTACTTTCTGGTCATTAAATTGTAATCGCCCTACGTAGATAAATTCAGGTACCTGATGGTTTTTTTCTATACACTCAGCTCTTGGTGTTACCGGATTGTATACAGTAGTTACTTTTTCTTTATTTATACCAATGGCAACCAATTGTTTCTTTATTCCATCGCAAATTGCAAGATGAAAGTCAGCAAGCGTTAAGTATTTTTTCTTATAGGCAATTTCTGGCGGTGTATGCATCCATGATATTATTTTTACCTTTGCATGTTTTATTGAGAATAAACTTGCATACTTCGATATAAAACATGCAAGCGGGCAGATTGATACAATTATATCCGGATTGTATTTTATAATTTCTCGGGATAATTTATATGCGTTAACTAATCTCTGTATTTTTTTATTTCCGGAGTTATTTTTTATTATAATAAAATTCTGTCCATCCAGCCAGTCTGTATTTTTTATGCCAGTTCCGGAATCATCGAAAAGTGCGAATTTAACTATATGTCCTTTTTTTTGATGAAGGATACTCGCTATCCGGGAAACTACGATTTCCAGTCCGCCTCTTCCACTAGGTAGTTCGTGGGTTATCAGTATTTTTTTCATTTGAGTACCTTGTTTGTGACTGAAGTTGACTTTCTGTAGATTAGGACTTTTATCTTATCCAGGCGATTTATCTGTCACCATAAGAAGACGTAACAGGTATGATGGTAAATACCGGTAAAATCAACAGGCGGCGAAAGACGGTGTAACCTTAAGTCTGTAAAAGCAACGTTCTGAATTCATATCTTAGCCTGGCGGCAGGTATATTAAACCATCGGGAAATTATAACACACGGAAAGGATATTAGCATATCAATCGCGGTCAGTGTCAAGGCCGTTGCATCAGGATATAATTTATGCTGCCTGTTTTTCCCGGGCCGGATTAGGAATAATCACCCTTTAAGTATCAGTCTCCTGTTCAGCGGCAAGTATATATTTTTTTGTGCCTGAGGATAGCCTTTATCCCATGCATAAGAAGATTTATTTCTTTGCCATGATGCCGTTCTGCTGGCGAGACATAGATATTCCCCTGTAACAACGTTCTTCGTTATATCACCGGCTAAATTTATCCACCCTGACTTATGTTTCTTCCAGAGTCTTAAAACCTGATAACGTCGATGCGGGTATATATTTTAAGGAAAAAATCTGTAGGTTCAATCTGTCATTCCGGGTTCTGCGACAGATTTCCATGGTCAGTGACATCTGTCTGAGAATCGCGGGCCGGTATTGCCCCGTGACTTGTTCTTTATGCCGGTATGACAGTAACCAGTTTACGCCAGAGCATTGAACTGGTTACGCTAATACCGGATACTGAGCACAGGCTTAACGGTAGAAAATGAGGTTATTATGTCAGCAATTGAACAGTTATCTTTTTATCAACAAAAACTGGCCTATGAAACGGATTCATGGGATCTGTATCTGGCTTTAAAAGAGAATACAAATGTTGTTGTCGTTGACGGACGCAGTAAAGATGCTTATCAGAGAGAGCATATTCCCGGAGCAATCAATCAGCCGCATAAAGAAATCTGTTTTAACAACACAGAACACCTGGATAAAACCAAAATATATATTTGCTATTGTGATGGCATTGGTTGCAACGCTTCGACCAAAACAGCGATGAAACTGATGACGCTCGGTTTTCAGGTAAAAGAATTATTAGGTGGGCTGGACTGGTGGAAACGGGATGGTTATTCCACTGACGGTACTGAGGGAAAAGAAGGAACCCCTGTTTCCTGCGGTTGCTGAGTAACCAGAAATAAACTCGCCCCGTGTGACCTGAGTAAGCGCGCGGGGATATTTATTTGAATAACCTACTGATAAATATTTTATAATTGACTCCGGCTATTATCATCACCGGGTGAATTAATACTGTGTCCATATTCCCCGGCGAGGCACTATTTTCTGCCAGAAGCTGAAGACGATTTGGACAGGGAGCCAATGGTCAATAACGACAGAAAATTCGTTCCCGGACTCGGCCAGATAAATAAAGAAGCGATAACACCATTAATCCCTTAAGCCGAAGGTCCCTGTTATAGTTTTTTCTTCTTTAATATTCTTCATATCATGACGGGCATCTCTTTTCAGTCAAATTATAAGCCGGTTAATATTGCATCAGTTACCCCCTGGCGCTGACAAGGAAAAGCCAATGGATCGTCAATACAACAATGGACTGACCGCGGACCGGCTTTCAGCCACAGTGCAATCCCTGTTTACGGCGGAAGCACCGGCCACAATCACTGAGGCAGCGCGTGTGCTTATCGCTGGCCCGCAGGCATATTGCTGGCAGCATGCTGTTAACACCCTGTACCGGGCTACAACAGAGGGCAGACAGAGTAATCTCGTGCCGGAGGATTTCCTGTCATCCTGTGAGGTGGCGTAATGGGAAACCGTTCGAACTGTTATGCCCGGGGAACCGCACTGGAAGGTGATAAAACCACCACCGGTGCTGTGTGTATTGCCTCCATGTCCGATGATACTGAACACGGACGCAGGGTGGTTCGTGTCGGGGACAAAACCACCCCCTGTCCTGTATGCGGTGAGGCAGGGGTTATCGTCTCCGGTGAACCCCGTGATACCAATAATGGAAAAATAGCAGCGGTGGATGGTTCAGTTGTGCGCTGTGCCTGCCCGTCAGGGTCTAACCGGATTATCGCGCCGGCAGGACAATGGGTTGGCAGAGGCCCGGATCCTTCTGTTGCAGCCCTTGCGGCACTGGTTGCTGAACGTCAGGCCGCAGCAGAAGAAAGAACTAAACAACGGGCGGAAGAACGTGACCGCAATCGTGTGTTTGCCAAATCCTGCCTGCGGGGTGAAGGTTGTAATGATGCCGGGGAAGAGCAGGAACCCCATACTCATTTTGCGGCGATGGCATTTTATCAGGCCGTTCCCCCTGCTGATCCAGCTTCTGATACTGATGTTCCCCAACATGCTCAGACCGCCAGGAAAAACAAACCTGCTGAAGATATTCCACAGCCGAAAAAGCGAAGCGCCCTGTATAAATGGTGGTTCGGTAATTATGAAGAAGTGGAATACCAGCGGGCAACAGCCGCAGCGACAAGTGCTGCTAATGTTCAGACGGCTGTTGAAGGAGCCAGTGTTCTTACCCTGATTGGTGGAAATGCCATTACATCAGGAACGTGGGCGGTAAAACTGGGTGAGTTAGCAAGCGGAGCAGGAAGAATAGCGGCCAGCGGCCCCGGTGCTCCCATCGCGGCAGTCGTGTTGGGAATGATGCCCGGCAGGCTCAATGATGGCGAACAGGACTTTATTGACCGGATGCGTCTGGAACAGATGCGTGAAGCACCGACGCGTGTGCGTTATACGTGGGAACAGGATGATAAAGGCAATCCGGTTCCTCATGGCTGGCATACGCCACCGGGTAAAGACAGGGTGCGTGTGCGCAAAATGGAGTGGGACAGCAGCCGGAAAGCGTATACGTTCACCACAGAGGAAGATCCGCGTATCACCATTATCTGGACGCCCGACAGTTCAGGTGTCAATGTTCCTTCAAATACGGGCAACCGGCACCCGGTAAGGATACCTAATCCGGTAGTTGTTGATCCGCTGCCGGAAAATACCCGCATCGAGGCGACAACCACTCCGGCACCGGAGGAGAAGAGTTTTGCGGATTATATTCTTATTCTGCCAGTGTCGGATATTCCGCCGATTTATGTTTATCTACGAAACAATCCCGGCCAGGTAACGGGTAAAGGGCAGAAAGTTAGTGGTATTTGGTTGTCTGATGCTAACACGGGGAATGGTTCCCCGGTTCCTGGTCAGATAGCAGATAAACTACGAGGGCGAACCTTTGGAAATTTTGACCAGTTCCGTAAAGCGTTTTGGTTCGAGGTTTCAAAAGATCCTGAACTCTCAAGCCAGTTCCGGGGGAGTAACAAAATTCATATACGCAATGGGAACTCTCCTTTCACACGAGAACAGGATCGTGCTGGAGGAAGAGAACGCTATGAGATACATCATATTATTCTAATAAGTAAAGGTGGGGAAGTTTATAATGTCGATAATATGAGCATAACTTCACCTAAGCTGCATATCGATATTCATTCAACGAGGCAGAGTAAATAATATGGGCGATAAAAAATCATTACCTGATTATACAGAAAGCGAATTTTTAGATTTAGTTCGTAAAATTTATAATGCTGAAGGGCCAACAGAAAAGGATGATAATCGCCGGGTCAGGGAGTTCAGGCGACTTGTTGAACATCCATCAGCCTCCGACCTTATCTTTTACCCAGAGGATGGGAAAGATGATAGCCCCGAAGGTGTTGTTCAGGAAGTTAAAGAATGGCGTCAAGTGAATGGTAAACCGGGCTTTAAGGGTTAGCTTCTGGTCGCATAAATGAGACTGTATCTGCGTCTAAGGGCCGTGTCCACATTACGTGGGTAAGATCAATCTTCATTAAGGATAATATATGGCAACTGGTCATTTTTTACGTATAGGTGACAAGACAACATGTGGCGGAACCATACTTTCAGGCTCCCCAAATCACAGCTTTGGAGGGATTGCGACTGCGAGAAATGGTGATTCTGTATCATGTGGTAAAAATGGGAAAACTTATCATATAGCGGGTGGCATTCCCACTTACACAATTCACGGAGTTTCAGCAGCAGGTACTTTGCATAGTTGTAGTACTTGCCCCTGTAACGCAAGTTTCATTTCTTCATTCCCAAATGCTTCCTATTGGGTCGAGGAAAATAAAGCAGCTAAGGCTACTACTGTAGTTGCCGCTGCCCCTGCTCCTTTGGTAGCTCCCGGACCAGCTAAAGTAGAAGAACCTATACAACATGCTCAGACAGCTAAAAAGCCTCATCAAGAGAAACGTGAACCAGTAGATGCTGGTTTTTGTGTCCTGCCTTATGGTGCTGAAACGGGAGCTTATGAAAGATTCTTATTTGAAGGTAGTTCACCAGCAGGGACAAAAGAACTTTATCGTTCTTTGAATGGAGATAGTAAGGAATATAAAGCAGGTTCTATCATGCTTCTTGTTGATCCAGAGAAACAAGACAGTGATCAGATCGCTCATATGCAAGCAGCCAAACAACGCATTGATAAAGCGTTAGAGCCTCTTACTCATAAAGAAGCTAACTTTCTGCATACCCACTATGCAACTATAGCTAACTTCTCTAGCATCGCTGATAAAGGAATTGGCCTTGCTGCTGATCCAGTAGGAAAGTATTTCGAGAACATAGAAAGGATTCTCAAAGAAATTCAAGAAACATATAAAAACACCTATATGACAAGAGGTGCTTTGATTGGTGAGCAGTTCTATGTAAAACGTGCTCAACTATTTAAGGAACTTGATCGAGAATTAAAAATAGGCTTCTTTAATAAAGCTATGAAATTTGGTGAATACACTAAAATAAAAAATGCTCTTGGTCTGTCTACTAGTTCTATTACTCATAAATGGAATGAAACAGGGATCAAGGATATTGAAGGTTATGCAACTCACTTAGAACGATCCGTTAAATATGTTAAAGCAATGCGATACACTGGTTATGTGGGAATAGGTTTTAGTGCCCTTCACTCAATTAATGAAATAAATGAGGCTTGTTCTGTTGGTCGAGAAGCTGAATGTACGCAGAAAAAATATACTGAAATAAGTAGCTTTGTTGGTGGTACTGGTGGAGGTATCATTGCAGGTGGTATAGCTGTTCCACTATGTATAGCTATTGGTGTTGGAACTGCTGGCGTAGGTGGTTTAGCATGTGCTGTTATAGCAGGTGGCACATTAGGTTACGTAGGGGGTGAGGCTGGCGGCTGGGGTGGAGAAAAAGTAGGAAGTACTATTTATAATGTTATCGAAGGTTCGAAATGAAATCGATAGACATGCTCATATTATGCTTAGCTGCAACATTTGTAGCTTCGCTAGCATTTTATCTTATCTATGGTAAATTTACAGAACGTAAATTCGATCTCATTGCTGATAAGTTCAAAAAACAGTTTGGGTATATGCCTTTTTCTATGACTGCTGGTAAAGGTGGTAGTTTTTTCTTTTGGGGGTATAAGGAATCTTTTCTTATGAGTGCTCTTATCTTCCCTAAGTTCCCAGCAACAAAAAGGACACTGAAAGAAGAAGAAATTTCATTCTTTAAAAATCTAAAGACTAATGAGATCTCTTGGTTCTATATAAAATACACAGCTTTGATTATAGGCTTGATAAGTTTTATTAGCTTATTGATCATCCTTAAAATGCAATCGAATTAACTAAAAAGTAGCTCTTATGATAAAGGGCTATTTTGCTTTCCAGCCAGATTTTTAAGTGGAAAAAAATATCTGGAAGGCACGGTAAGGTAATCCCCCCATTTTAACGGAGGTGATAAGTAGAATCAGGTCATACGTTGAATATGCTGCATCGGCGTGAAGCCATTCAGTGCCATATTCGGTCGTTCGTGATTATAAAACCATTGCCACTGCGTGGTATAGTTCTGCAATTCATCCAGTGATGTAAATAAGTGTTGCCCCAGCCAGTCATAACGCACTGTCCGGTTATATCGCTCAATATAAGCATTCTGTTGAGGTTTACCAGGCTGAATAAAACGCAGAATTATATTCTGCTGGGTAGTGTTCAAAATTCTGTGTCATTTCAGTAAACTAATCTAAAAAAAGAGATGACACATGACCAGGCCCACCTTAGACATTGAAGCCGCCCCCTCAGTGTCAGCATAGTTGTCACCCCCTCTGAAAAATCAATCTGAGGGCATGGAGTGACAGACGCTGCAGATGAAACTGCACGAACTGAATATCACGCCGTCTCACAGCCGTCCGCGGGTCAGTAACGATAATGCGTATGCAGAATCACTGTTCCGGACGCTGAAGTATGTGCCGCAGTGGCCGTCATCGGGGTTCAGAACACTGTCGGATGCCCGTCAGTGGGTGGAAAAATTTACCCGGTGGTATAACGAAACACACCGTCACAGCGGAATACGCTATGTGACGCCGGCAGAACGACATCGCGGAGAAGACCACAGGCTCCTGAAACAACGGGATGAACTGTACCGTCAGGCACAGAAAATACATCCTGAACGGTGGTCAGGTAAAACGAGAAACTGGCAGCCGGAAGGTCCGGTAACGTTGAACCCGGAACGGGAAAAACAGGCGGCTTAAATTAACCGGGGGTGACAACTACCTTGACACTTACCGGGCCCGCATATTTACCCGCAAAAGGGTATCGTTTTGGTGGGGGAGTGGCTTAACAGAGATAACCGATTGCCAGAAAGCAAAAAACCAGACGCCCGTAGACATCTGGTTTCTTTAATATGGCTCCTCTGACTGGACTCGAACCAGTGACATACGGATTAACAGTCCGCCGTTCTACCGACTGAACTACAGAGGAATTGTCGTGAAGACGGGGCGAATGATAGGGGGGAATATTGTCTGTGTCAATACGGATAAACACTTTGTCTTTCAAGTGACTAACTTTAAATCACTCTGGTGATAAATCATCCGTAAACTGTGGGTGAGTTAACGGGCCGCTGTGCGGGGAGAGGGCATTGCTATCGCAGGATGCTGACTGACGTATTTTGCAAAACAAACAACAAAAAAGTTACCTGAATCATCGATATACTGGCGGATATACGCCTGTTTACCCGCTCCCGCTTCAGGAAACTGATTAACGTAATGAAAAAAATTTGTCCCCTGGCCCGTCGCCATTTCTTATTATCCGGCCTGGCGTTATGTCTTCCGGCACTGGCCAGAGAAGAATTCGCGAATCTGGTTTTTACACCACAGAATCCGGTACGCAGCCAGTCTGCGATTGCCAGTGTCACCACGTCCCGTCAGCCGGCAGAGTTACATTCCCGTAAGCTGGTGATGATTGACCCGGGACACGGAGGAAAAGACCCCGGTGCAATAGGTGAAAAAGGTGAAGAAGAGAAACACGTGGTGCTGGAGATTGCCCATAATCTGCAGCGGTTATTCGCCCGTCATCGACGTATTGAAGTACGGCTGACACGTGAAGATGATCACTTTATTCCGCTCTACGAACGGGTGAATATTGCCCACCAGCATAATGCGGATATGTTTTTGTCCATACATGCCGACGGTTTTACCAGCCCGCAGGCCCACGGGGCGTCGGTATATGCCTTGTCGACCCGTGGGGCCAGCAGCACAATGGCCCGCTATCTGTCACAGCGGGAAAATGCGGCAGATGATTATGCGGATATTAATGTACAGACCAGAGACTCCCAGTTACAGCGGGTATTTTTCGATTTGGTACAAAACCAGAATATAAAAAACAGTCTGGATTTATGTCGTCATATGATTGGTCATATCCGCAGCGTCCATACGATGCACAGTTATCATCCGGAGCAGGCCGCTTTTGTGGTACTTAAATCCCCGTCCATACCTTCGGTTCTGATAGAAACTTCGTTTATTACCAACCCGCAGGAGGAGCATTTACTCGGTACCCCGCAGTTCCGTATGAATATAGCGCGGGCAATTGCCGGGGGAATAGAAAGCTATTTTTCCGCCTGACCTTTTACTGAATTTCAGACAATCAGATCCGATATTGTGCTTTGATTAAGCTGAATATGCCGGATATATTCAGTGCTTAAAACAGCAAAATCCTGTGAAATAGCCGGTGACGGGGCTGTTACCCTGCGTTGAGCAATAAAACAACTGCCGGTTATCCTGAATAAGGTCACCGGTTTTTCTAAAAACAACAACGGAGTAAATATGGGCAGGTTTCAGGGGAAACGAATACTTATTACTGGCGGTACCAGCGGTATGGGCCTGGCGGGTGCTCTGCGCATTATCAGTGAAGGTGGTCAGGTGGCTGTCACCGGGCTGAGTGCAGAACGGCTGGAAAACGCCCGTAACCTTCTGCCAGCAGACTCACTTGTCCTCAGCAGCGATGCCGGCAGCGAAGCTGATATCAGCGAACTGCAGACAGCCATTAGCGGATGGGGGATGCTTGACGGCTTATGGCTGAATGCGGGTTTTGCTGAAGTAAGTGTGCCTGAAGCGGTGACAGCCGAGGCCTTCAGCCGCATGATGAATGTTAACGTTCGCGGACCGATGTTGCAGCTTGCTGTGTTATCTGACTTACTTAACCCCGCAGCCTCTGTCCTGGTCACTTCATCGTCTTCTGTCTATGAAGGCGCAGCGATGACCAGTCTTTATGCTGCCACAAAGGGAGCGGTTATCGCGATGGCTAAAAGCTGGGCATCTGCGCTGGCCGAACGGCATATCCGGGTTAATACCCTGATACCGGGCCCGATAGAAACCAACTTCAGACATTTTATGCCGCAAGAATCGCGTCAGCAGTTTGAAGACTTTGTGGTTAGTCAGGTCCCCCTGGGCAGGGCTGGTACCGCAGAAGAGGCCGCAGCGGTAGCGCTTTTTCTGCTTTCCGATGATGCATCCTACGTCACGGGCAGCCAGTACGCGGTGGATGGCGGGCTGATTCATTATTAAATTTTTATAATTTCTGCCAGCCACAGGGCAATATCCGACAGCCTGCATTACCTGTCAGCCGGACGGGGCGCGGCTGTTCATTTTGTTGCCGGTTACGCCAGTCATTTTATCCCGGGCCGTCCGGCAGTTCCGCAGCCTGTATTCGCAGGGTCTGCAATTATCCGCAGAAAGTCAGTTAATATTATGCGTTTTTTTTATATTAGCTTAGCTAAAAAATTAATTTCACTCATTAAAGCGCAGTGAATAAGATGCCCCTTATCAGCCGAAACTCTCACGGTAGCAGACAAGAGGCAATTATGGGGATTCAGTTTACCGGAATGATCGGACATCGCCTGGCATCGGAAATTATTCCGGCACAGGGTCCGCTGTTTGATAAAAAATATATTACCAGCTTTGCACAAGCTCACGAACAGGCAGGCTTTGACCGTATCCTGGTGGGGTACTGGTCCGATCAGCCTGACGGCTTCCTGGTCACCGCTCTGGCCGGCAGCCAGACATCACGGATCAAATTTTTGCTGGCACACCGGCCGGGATTTGTTTCTCCCACCCTGGCAGCCCGTAAACTGGCGACGCTTGACCATTTACTGGACGGTCGGCTGGCAGTGCATATTATCAGTGGCGGCAGTGACTATGAACAGCGGCGTGACGGGGACTACCTGACGAAAGTACAGCGCTATGCCCGTACGGATGAATTCCTTAGGGTTCTGCAACAGACGCTGACGCAGCAGCAACCGTGGGATCATCACGGTGATTTTTACCGGACTGAGGCAGCATTTTCGGCAATAAAACCCCGGCAGGACCATTTACCGATCTATTTCGGCGGATCATCACCGGAAGCTATTGAGGTGGCAGGTAAACATGCTGATGTTTTTGCTTTATGGGGTGAACCACTGGCCGGTGCAGCCCGCACGGTAGAGGCGGTACGAGCCAGTGCTGCCCGCCACGGGAGGAAAACCGGCTTTAGTATTTCGTTCCGGCCAGTCATCGGTGCCACAGAAGCCGAAGCCAGAGAAAAAGCAGCCCATATCTATCAGACGGCGAAAAAACAGCTGACGGAGTCAGGCCATCATTTCGGGTTGCCAAAACCTCAGAGTACCGGGGCTAAACGGTTAATGGATGCCGCGAAACAGGGCGAGTGGCTGGATAAGTGCCTGTGGACCGGTATCGCGGGGCTGGTTTCCGGAGGATATAACTCTACGGCACTGGTGGGCACCGCTGATCAGGTATCAGATGCTCTGCTGGAATACTACCGGCTGGGTATCGATAATATGCTGATCCGTGGCTTCGATCCGCTGAACGATGCGACAGAATACGGCAAGCAGCTGATCCCTCTGACCCGCGAAAAAGCGGCCGCAGAGCCTGTACTGTCGGAGAGTGTCTGATGAAAACAAGGACCCGCCTTGCGATTATGCTATTGGCATTGGCCGCGCCACTAGTACAGGCAGCCGATAACGTCACCCTGCGGCTTGGTGATGTCAAAGGTGACCGGCTGGTCGCGCTTAAAGCCTCCGGTGAACTGGAAAATCTGCCTTATCATTTGCAAGTCAGTTCATTTGATTCCGGGGCTCCTGTACAGGAAGCACTGAACGCCGGGGCTCTGGATGTGGGTTTTACCGGTGATTTACCCTTCCTCTATGTTTATGCTGCCGGAGCACCGGTAAAGGCTGTCGGTGCCTGGCAAAACAATCCGGACAGTATCGCACTGTTATCCCGTCCCGGCAGCGGTATTGATTCGCTGGCAGCATTGAAAGGTAAGCGTATTGCTGTCAATCGTGGTGGCTGGGGACATTATCTGGTGCTGGGATTACTGAAACGGGCGGGACTGAAACCTTCCGATGTTACTCTGCGTTTCCTTGGCCCTGCTGACGGACGGGCGGCACTTTCTTCCGGTTCGGTGGATGCCTGGGCCCCCTGGGAACCTTATCTCTCTTCTGCGCTAATCCTTGATCATGCGCAGCGGGTACCGGATGGCGGGGGAAAAGGCATTATGAGCGGCTATTCATTTGTTCTGGCCCGCGAAGATGCTATTCACAGTGATAAACGTGCTGCCATCTCTGATTTACTGACACGGCTGGCCCGCGCACAGCGCTGGGCGCTTTTACACCCACAGCAATTTTCTGCTGCCCTGGCGACAGAGTTGCATATGCCGCGTAGCGTGACAGAAGCCTGGACAGACAGTGCCAGAGTGACCCCGGTAGTATTTACGTCGCGGGTGCAACAGGCCCTGCAACATTCTGCTGATGTGTTTTTTCAGGAAAAAGTCCTGCCACGGCATGTCGATGTCAGTAATGCCTTCGACTACAGCCTGGCGACTGCGGCCAATAATATTGCGGCCACCCCCCTCACCCCCGTCAAGGAACAGCCATGAAACAGATCACTCCGGCGCTACTGCTACTGGCGATAAGTGTGACAACCACTGCAAATGCGGAAAAGATAACCCTGCAAATGGCTGACCAGAAAGGGGGAATGCGGGCGGTACTGGAAGCAGCAGGGAAACTACAGAATCTGCCGTATAACCTGCGCTGGGCTGAATTTCCGGCGGCAGCTCCGCTGGGTGAGGCCCTGAATGCCGGCGCGGTTGATGCGGGGTTTATCGGTGATGCCCCGTTATTATTTGCTGAAGCAGGCGGTGCACGGGTGAAAGCGATAGCTGTCGCTAAATCTGATGCTTATGGCACCGCATTACTGGTCAATGCCGGCAGTCCACTGACCTCTGCTGCCAGTTTAAAAGGTAAAAGTATTGCGACTAACCGTGGTTCTATTGGTCAGTTCGTGGCGCTGAAAGCACTGGCTGCGGCAGGGCTTAGTGCCCGCGATGTAACGTTCCGTTTTCTTGACCCGGCTGATGCAAAACTGGCATTGATTCGTGGCTCAGTCGATGTCTGGGCAACCTGGGAGCCGTATACCGCTTTTGCCGAAACTCAGGATCATCTGCGGGTATTGGTTAATGGCCGCGGACTATGGTCGGGTAATACTTTTGTCGTAGCCACAGACAGTGCTCTGGCAAATCCGGAAAAACGACGGGCATTACAGGACTTTTTACACCGTCTGTCTGATGCCCAGCAATGGGCAAATCAGCATCCCGACAGTTACAGCCAGACGCTGTCAAAAATTATTGGCTTCCCACAGGATGCGGTAAAACTGTCGTTTGAACGACGGCATATGGCCTGGCAGCCGATTGATGCACAGACTGTGGCACAGCAACAGCAGACGGCTGATTTTTATCATCAGAGCGGGCTGCTACCCGTGGCTTTGCAGGTCGCTCCCACCTTTGATTATAGTTTCACCCTGAGCGGGCCAGCGGGGGGCAAGGCTCCGGACGCATCCCGTCAGCAGGAGGTTCAATAATGGCAATTTTCTCACTGGACACGCCGGCATCCGCGGTACAGCGCCCCCGTAAATTGCGTTTCAGCAGACAGCGGTTAGGTCATGCACTATTGCCCTGGGCATTACCGGTGGTACTGATTGTGTTATGGCAACTGGCAGCACAGGCTGGCTGGTTATCGGTAAGAGTTTTACCGGCACCGGTCACTATCGGTAAAACATTCTGGCGTATGACCCTGAGTGGGGAACTGGGGAGTAATCTGGCAATCAGTACCGCCAGAGCACTGAGTGGCTTTGCTATCGGCGGGTCAGTCGGCCTGATACTAGGGCTGATCACCGGGTTATCACGCCCCGGCGAGCGGCTGCTGGATACCTCAATACAGATGCTGCGTAATATTCCTCACCTGGCACTGATCCCGCTGGTGATCCTGTGGTTCGGGATTGATGAAAGTGCCAAAATTTTCCTGGTGGCCCTCGGAACGTTGTTTCCGATTTACCTGAATACCTATCACGGGATCCGCAATATCGACCGTGGGTTGCTGGAAATGGCCCGCAGTTACGGGCTGAGCGGTTTCAGTCTGTTTCGTCAGGTGATCCTGCCGGGGGCACTGCCCTCAATTATGGTTGGTGTTCGTTATGCCCTCGGGGTGATGTGGCTGACGCTGATCGTTGCGGAAACTATCTCTGCTGATTCCGGCATTGGTTATCTGGCGATGAATGCCCGTGAATTCCTGCAAACCGATGTAGTGGTCGTGGCAATCATTCTTTATGCATTACTCGGCAAGCTGGCAGATGTCTGCGCGGTGTTGCTGGAACGCGTCTGGTTACGCTGGAATCCGGCATATCAGTCAGGAGGGAAATCATCATGACTATCAGTCATCAGCCATCCGGTACGCCACTGAGTATTCAGCGTGTCAGTAAAACGTATGCTGACAGAACCGTATTAAACAGTATCGAATTAGAGGCAGGAGCAGGTCAGTTTATTGCGGTGGTTGGCCGCAGCGGGTGCGGGAAAAGTACTTTCCTGCGCTTACTGGCGGGTTTGGAACAGGCGGACGCGGGAAATTTACTCAGCGAAGGACGGCCGCTACAGGAGCGGCAGCAGGATACCCGGCTAATGTTCCAGGAAGCCCGGCTACTGCCGTGGAAAAGTGTACTGGATAATGTGGGGCTGGGCCTGAAAGGCCAGTGGCGTGAACAGGCAGCTGCGGCACTGGATGCTGTCGGTTTAGCGCACCGTGCCAGAGAGTGGCCTTCGGCCCTGTCCGGTGGACAGAAACAACGAGTCGCTCTGGCCCGCGCCTTGATCCATCGCCCGTCCCTGTTACTGCTGGACGAACCCCTGGGTGCGCTGGATGCTCTGACCCGCATCGAAATGCAGGCACTGATTGAGTCTCTGTGGCAGAAGCAGGGTTTTACTGTGGTACTGGTCACCCATGATGTCAGTGAAGCGGTCGCGCTGGCCGACAGGGTGGTACTGATTGATGAAGGAAAAATCACCCTGGATTTAACGATAGATGTCCCTCGTCCCCGACGCCGCGGCGATCCGCGCCTCGCTGAACTGGAAGCCGGGGTACTTGAACATATTCTTGTCCCGGCAAAAACGCCGGCAGCAGAGCAACCCCTGAGGAATATTGTATGAGCAGGATAAAAAATCACCGGCGGTTAGCCGGTTTTATTCAGCAATTGTCTGCACTGCTGGACCGTTATCCCCGCCATGATGAAGCGGAAATTTTACAGCACAGTGCTCCGTTGCTGGCTGAGCTGGTCAGGGAAGATGACTGGCTGGATGATGAATTTGCACAGCCACATCCGCAGCATTATCAGCAGTATCTGCTGCATATGGATTCCGCGCAGCGTTTTTCTGTGGTCAGTTTTGTCTGGGGACCGGGCCAGCGTACGCCGGTGCATGATCACCGTGTCTGGGGGCTGATTGGTATGTTGCGGGGCGCTGAAATATCACAGTCGTTTATCCGTGATCAGCATGGTCTTACTCCGTCACAACCTCCGGTACAGCTCACCCCGGGAGAGGTCGAAATTCTGTCACCGCTGACAGGTGATATCCATCAGGTGAGTAATGCTTTTAATGACCGGGTCTCGGTCAGTATTCATGTCTACGGGGCGAATATAGGTCAGGTCACGCGGGCAACCTTCCGGCCGGATGGTAGTGAACAAACGTTTATTTCCGGTTATGCCAATCGTTATTTACCGAATATATGGGGATTATCCGCTGATGAGTGATAAACATCATTTCAGATTACGCAGCGCTGCTGATATCCGTCAGTCATTGCTGGCGAACCAGGAACTGGCACTGCTGGATGTACGGGAAGAGGCGGTATATGCCACCGGGCATCCGTTGTTTGCGGTTAACCTGCCATTATCAAAATTAGAACTCGACGTTTTTGCCCGTATCCCACGGCGTAGCACACCGCTGGTAGTATTTGACAACGGGGAAGGACTTGCAGAGGTGGCTGCGCAGCGATTACAGCTGCTGGGCTACAGTGATGTCGCTTTATTGCAGGACGGTCTGCAAGGATGGAAACAGGCGGGAGAACAGCTGTTTATTGATGTTAATTCTCCGTCAAAAGCCTTTGGTGAACTGGTGGAGTATCAGCGGCATACACCATCCCTGGCAGCAGAAGAAGTGGCTGAACTTCTGGCCTGCGGAGCGGATGTGAAAGTCTTCGACGTCCGCCGTTATGATGAATACCAGACCATGAATATCCCCGGCAGTATCAGTCTGCCTGGGGGAGAATTGCTACTGCGTATCCGTGATCATCTGCAATCAGAAAACACCCGGGTAGTTATTAACTGTGCAGGGCGTACCCGCAGTATTATCGGTACACAGACCCTGGTAAACGCCGGTCTGAAAAATCCTGTGGCAGCACTGCGCAACGGCACCATTGGCTGGACTCTGGCCGGTCAGACACTGGAACACGGTCAGTCGCGGCATTATGGCGAACCGGGTGAGGAGAATCTGTCACGGGCACTTCAGGAGGCGCAACAGGTTGCCGCACGAGCCGGTGTGGAATCCGTGTCTCTGGCGCAGTTATATGACTGGCAGCGCCAGAGCGACCGAACCACATATCTGTTTGATATTCGCAGTGCCGGAGAATTTGCCGCCGGACATTTGCCTGGTGCCCGCCATGTGCCCGGTGGCCAGCTGGTGCAGGAAACTGACCATTATGCCAGTGTGCGTGGCGCACGGATTGTACTGGCCGATGATCTGCAAGCCAGGGCCTGGATCACTGCTTCATGGCTGGCTCAGATGAACTGGCAGGTGGCAGTACTCGATGCGCCGGCAACTGAATTTACTGAGCAGGGGGACTGGCGGGCCCCGGTACCGGCGACGGGGTTGCATCCGCAGGTTGATCCACTTACGGCACTGCAATGGCTGACCACCGGTCAGACGCAGATCCTTGATTTCACGACCAGTGCTAATTACCGGAAAGGGCATATTCCGGGAGCTTACTGGCTGCTGAGGGCCGATATACCTGCACTGCTGGCATCGGGGACATTCCCTGACGCAGAACGTTACGTTGTCACTTGTGGCAGCAGTCTGCTGGCCCGGTTTGCTGTCGATCAATTGCAGCAACTGACCGGAAAACCTGTGGTGGTACTGGAAGGCGGGAATAGTGGCTGGCGTGCCGCGGGACTGGCAGAAGAAGAAGGCGAAACCCGGTTATTATCAACGCCTGAGGATCGCTACCGCCGTCCTTATGAAGGCACAGATGTTTCGCCGCAGGTGATGCAGGCCTACCTTGACTGGGAATACGGGCTGGTGGAGCAACTGGAAAAAGATGCAACCCACGGTTTCAGGGTTATTTAATCTCTGACAGAGCAGGCTGTCGGACATGCTGTTTTTCCGGTAATGGCTGAGGCATCCTGCTATGTCGGTTGCCGCAGCCTGAACCCGGATCCGGCAACCGTTACAGTAAATGGATATTAAAGCGATGAAATATTGCTGCCCAGCCAGCAAAGAGAAGCACCGTGGATAAACAGCATATCAGCAGTGCGGGCCAGAAGCCCCACAGCTGATAAGCCCCGGGAAAAACAAGAAACATAGGCAATGTCGGTACCACATACCCAAAAGTATACCAGCCATGGCTGGCTATTTTTTGCTGACACTGTCCTTCTGCTTTCATCCAGATAAGCACCGGCACGGTGACCAATGGCAGTACGGCCAGTAATCCGCCCGGCCGGTCACTGCGTCTGGCTGTTTCCGAAATAAGCACGACCATTCCCGCCGTCAGGGCATATTTTATGATTAACCACAACATGGCACTGCCTGCCTTTATTTTTGTCCGGTGAACGCCGCACGGCAAATGATGCCTTACCCGGCCAGAATCGATAAAAATACATCTGTGTTTTTTATACATTGCCGGAAGTGTATAATTACCGGTTGCAGGCGCCGGGGTGATTAAACACTGCGGCAGAAAAAGCGTAACAGTGAAGGGACGGGGCGATGCTGAAAGAAAATTTCAATGAGCTGCAAATCTTTCTGATGGTAGCCAGAGAAAGAAGCTTCACTAAAGCTGCAGCGAAGCTGGGTGTTTCGCAGTCAGCCCTCAGCCATGGTATAAAAGCACTGGAAGCACGACTGAACCTGCGGCTGCTGACACGGACAACCCGTAGTGTGGCACCGACCGACGCAGGAGAAAGGATTATTGCCTGCCTTGAACCGGGGATTGCTAATCTGGAACAGGAACTGTTGTCGCTGGTACAGCTGGATGGTATTACCTCAGGAAATATCCGTTTATCGGCAGGGGAACATGCCGCACGTACACTGTTATGGCCAAAACTGAAACCTTTCCTGAAAGAGTATCCGGAAATTAAGCTGGATCTGGTGGTGGATAATGGTTTTGTGGATATTGTCGCCGGGCAGTTCGATGGCGGTGTGCGGCTGGGGGAAAGTGTCGAGAAAGATATGATCGCAGTAAAAATCGGTCCCGGTTTCCGGCTGGCAGTGGTGGGTTCACCGCAATATTTTGCTCAGCACAAGGCTCCGCAGGTTCCCAATGATCTGCATAATCATCGTTGTATTAATATGCGCTTGCCTACTGCGGGCGGCGTCTATCACTGGGAATTCGAAACAGAAGGGAAGCCGTCACGGGTCAGGGTTGAAGGACAACTGACATTCAATCAGTTACATGAAAGAACAGATGCGGCATTATCGGGGTTTGGTCTGGCTTTTGTCCCGGAAGATACGGTGCGCCAGTATCTGGACAGTGGCGAGCTGATTCAGGTACTGGCATCATTCTGCCCGACATTTTCCGGTTATTACCTCTATTATCCCAGCAGAAAGCAACACCCCCCTGCGTTTTCTCTGCTGATAGAAGCTCTGCGCGATACGGAATAACCGGCAGGGGCGGGCCAGTACAGGCAGACAGAGTCTGTCCGCGCTGGCGGGTTACCGGAGTCTCAGACTGTTTCCCCGCGGCAGATAAGCGGCGGGGCAGCTAAACATCAAGCTTACGGGCTGCCAGCCACTCTACTCTGGTTGGATCCCGGTGAGAGAAGAATGCACTGGTAGCGGTATCAATGGCTGTGATTTGTTGTATATCACCGGCGCTCAGTTCGAAGTCGAAAATATCAATATTCTCAGCCATACGCGTTTTTCGGACCGTTTTTGCCAGCGAGACAATCTGACGCTGATACAACCAGCGCAGGATCACCTGACCAGTACTTTTGGCGTATTTTTTACCGATGGCGGTCAGTTGCGGGTGTTCAAACAAACCGTTCCGGCCCTCGGCGAAAGGAGCCCAGGCCTGAGGGGCAATACCACGGCTTTTCATCCAGGGGACAGCATGCAACTGCTGGTTAAACGGATTAACCTCGACCTGATTAACCGCCGGTGTGACCTGATTAAACGCAGTCAGATCCGCCAGCCGGTCCGGATGGAAATTACTGACCCCGATGGCGCGGATTTTTCCTGCCTGTTGCAGTTCTTCCATTGCCCGCCACGCACCGTGGACATCACCGTAGGGCTGATGGATCAGGTAGAGATCCACATAATCCAGCTGCAGACGATTCAGTGATCGTTCGAACTGGGCTTTGGCACCCTGATAGTGAGTATCCTGCAGCCATAATTTGGTGGTGACAAACAACTGGTCACGGGCAATCCCACTCTGTTTTAGCGCATTTCCGACCTGAGTTTCGTTACAGTAAGCTGCAGCAGTATCAATCAGCCGGTAACCCGTTTCTATGGCATCCAGCACGGCCCGTTCACATTCGGCGGCATCGGTCATCTGAAATACACCAAAATCCGTAAGAGGCATCGCGATACCGTTATTCAGTGTCACTGTGTCCATCAGACTCTCCTTTGATAGTGTCGTTCTGTGAGCTTAACCCGTGGTATTTATCAAATAAAGACCAGTAATCAGCTAAGGCTTAGTCATCCTGCTCATCAATGTCCACCGCAGTCCGTGCCACGGCAGGACGCTGGCGGGCGATTATTCCTGCTGACCGGCGCGGGCAGTCAGCGCCATCACCAGGCTGGCCAGCGTAAATAAGCCAATAATCCATCCCATCGTCCGGGGGGTACCGTTACTGAATAACGCCAGTAATAGCGAAGAGATAATGCCACTGCCATACTGTAATGCACCGATCAGCGCCGATGCTGAACCGGCAAAGCCGGGTACTGCATCCAGCGCACAGGCTGTTGAAGTGGCGGCAATAACACCATTCATCGCGAAAAATATAAATACAGAGATGATAATCAGACCAATACCACCGATATCGGCGCCGGTACCTGCGGCCAGTACACCGGCCGCGGCCGCGGCAACCGTAACCGCTACCCTGAGCAGATTCTCCAGCGGGAAGTGTTGTACCAGCCGGCGGTTGACGATACTGAGTAACATGACTCCGAGAATATTGACCGCAAACAGCCAGCCATAATATTGCGGGTCGATATGGAAATAACTGATATAGACAAAGGGTGAGCCGGTGATAAAAGCATATGCAGCCACGTAATAAAATGTCAGACACAGGGTAAACCGCATATAGTTTGCATTAGTCAGTAACTGATAATAGTTTCTGAATGCCCCGCTGAGTGTCACGCTTACCCGGTTTTCACTGGTCAGTGTTTCCGGTAAGAAACTTATGGCCGCCAGTAGCAGAATCCCGATAATAACCAGCAACCAGAATATTGCGTGCCAGCTGGTTATTTTAATCATCTGACCGCCGATTAACGGCCCGGCAATTGGTGCAATCGCCATAATAATCATCAGAGTCGATAGCATCTGTGCGGCACGGGTCCGGCTGAACAGATCACGGATCATTGCCCTGGCGAGCATCGGCCCGGTACATGCACCGAATGCCTGAAAAATCCGCCACATTACGATCTGCAGCATATCTGAGGATAATGCACAGCCGGCAGAACCAATAATGAATAAAATCAGGCCAATAAACAGGGGACGACGGCGGCCATAGCGATCACTGATCGGGCCCCAAATCAGCTGGGCGAGACAGAAGCCGGTCAGAAACCCGGTCACTGTAAGCTCTGCATTACCCAGCAACTCTTTGCTCATGACCGGCATCGCGGGTAAATAAATATCAGTAGATAACGAAGTGACCGCCATCAGTGCACTCAGGATAATAACAAATGACACCCCGGTGGTTTTACCGGAGTGTGGCCGGGTTTTAAGCATTACTTTCCGCCAGAATAGAATGGGTAACCTTATAGTAACCGGTTATCAGTTACCGATAATCCCTGTCCGGTGGATAAACGTTATGAGTGTGTCTCATAAATAAACTGACCGCGGTATGCAGATAATCTCTGCTACCGGTAAATGTCGGGATTTTTCAATAACCATAATTACAAACTGTGAACAGCTTCGAATTTATCACTAATAAAAAGGCTTTATCTTCCATAAAAAAAACTTTCCGGTTATCAAAGAGGTGAATAAATCCGGTGTACAGGGCAGCAGAAACGTCGCGCCCCTCTGCTGATACTCGCTATCTGCCTGACTTGCGGTAGTTTTTACTGGGAGACATTATGCATTCTTCTGAAAATACCTCCGGACCCCGCGGTTTCTTTGGTCACCCGTATCCGCTGGGCCCTCTGTTTTTTACGGAAATGTGGGAACGGTTTTCGTTCTACGGTATCCGGCCACTCTTGATCCTGTTTATGGCTGCCACTGTGTATGACGGCGGTATGGGCATGGCACGTGAACATGCGTCGGCGATTGTCGGTATTTTCGCCGGCAGTATGTATCTGGCGGCACTGCCGGGAGGCTGGCTGGCCGATAACTGGCTGGGCCAGCAGAAAGCAGTCTGGTACGGCTCAGTGCTGATTGCGCTGGGGCATTTATCGATTGCATTATCTGCATTCGCGGGAAACCGCCTGTTCTTTAGCGGCCTGCTGCTGATTGTGCTGGGATCAGGGCTGTTTAAGACCTGTATTTCCGTAATGGTCGGTACCCTGTATAAAGCCGGGGATGAGCGCCGTGACGGTGGTTTCTCATTGTTTTATATGGGAATAAATATCGGGTCTTTTATTGCACCGCTGATTTCTGGCTGGCTGCTGACTTCCTATGGCTGGCACTGGGGATTTGGTATCGGCGGGCTGGGTATGCTGGTGGCATTGGTGATCTTCCGTGTGTTTGCGGTACCCTCCATGAAACGTTATGACCGGCAAACGGGGCTGGATTCGGTGTGGGATCGTCCGGTGTGTGTCCGGCCCGGGATTGGACGCTGGCTGGCTGTGGCTGGCCTGCTGCTGGTGGTGGTCGCCGGATTAATGATTCAGGGAACATTACAGATAAACCCTGTATCCGTAGCCAGTGTGTTGGTGTACCTTATCGCTTTCGCGGTTGTGGCTTTTTTTGTCCGGATGTTTTTCTTTGCCGGGCTGAATAAAAATGAACGCAGCAGGCTGGTGGTTTGCTTTATCTTGCTGATCGCCGCGGCCTTTTTCTGGTCTGCCTTTGAACAGAAACCGACATCATTTAATTTATTTGCAAATGACTATACTCAGCGACAGCTGGGTGATTTCACTATCCCCGCGGTCTGGTTTCAGTCACTGAATGCATTATTTATTATCCTGCTTGCCCCGGTTTTCAGCTGGTTATGGCCAGTACTGGCCAGAAGTCACTTTCGTCCGGACAGCCTGACCAAATTTATTACCGGTATTCTGTTTGCGGCCGGCGGGTTCGGACTGATGATTCTGGCGGCACAACAGGTGATCAGTAGTGGCGGGGCCGGCGTCTCGCCGTGGTGGCTGACGGGCAGTATTTTGTTGCTGACACTGGGTGAGCTGTGCCTGAGTCCGGTCGGGCTGGCGACTATGACTCTGCTGGCACCGGATAAGTTACGCGGGCAGGTGATGGGGCTGTGGTTCTGTGCCAGTGCGCTGGGAAATCTGGCTGCCGGCCTGATTGGTGGCCAGGTCCGGGCTGATCAGCTGGAAAGCCTGCCGGACTTGTTTGCGCGCTGTTCACTGGCCTTAGTGATCTGCGCGGTGGTGCTGGCTTTACTGATTATTCCCGTCCGCCGTATGCTGCAGAGTTATCGTCAGCCTCCGGTTTCAGGTGAAATGAGGTGAGTTATTCAGCCGGTGTAGCGGATATTTACGCCACACCGGCCATGGCCGTGAGTGGTGGCAGAACAGAATATCGCCTGTGTAATACCCGCAGGATCATTCCGTGTGTTGTTTAATTTTACCCTGCTTTCGGTTATAGGCTATATTGGCAGATTATCCTGACATTTTTATCACCGGTGATTCTGTAATGGCTTTTATTCCTAAAAACTACGCGCGGCTGGAAAATGGTTATCGCGAAAAAGCACTGAAAATATACCCCTGGGTGTGCGGACGTTGTACCCGGGAGTTTGTCTATTCCAATCTGCGTGAACTGACAGTTCACCATATTGACCACGATCATACCAATAACCCGGAAGATGGCAGTAACTGGGAGTTATTGTGTCTGTATTGTCATGATCATGAACACTCAAAGTACACCGAAGCTGATCTCTATGGGACCACGGTGGTTGCCGGAGAAGATGCACAAAAAGACATTGCCGCGGCGACCCATAATCCGTTTGCTGATCTGAAGGCATTGCTTAATAAGAAGTGATCTCCGTTACAGGCAGAGGGAACGGAGACCTCTGCCGGAGCCAATCAATCGCTGTTTTTCTGAGGCAGTAATACGCAGCAGAACGGCAGAGGGAGGGCAGGGCTGCCCGACCGGTAATTTGCTATAATTTTTGCCATTGGCGATGCTAAATACGCGGGGACAGGGCTTACATGAATTTTTACGGGATAGAGTATTTGCAGGCACAGTCTGCTCTGAGTGATTACTTAAAATATCTGCTTATTTTCAGTACATTGTCTGTTTTGATTGTTGTTTTCATTCTGTATATGCGTCATCGGTTACAAACAAAATATCGTGACCTGACTATTATTGCTTTTTTATTTCTTATTTTTATTTCCGGTGTGCAGTATGCCGATTATACAAACAGTGAAAATATACACTCCCAGTCTTCACAAATGGTTAACCTGGTCCGGTTATTAGCTAAAGAGAAAAATGTCAGTGTGAATGATGTTTTTTCTGATTCTGTTCAGTTGTCAGACGGGGTAATAATAAAAATAGATAATAAATATTATCGTGTAAATCTGAATGCTGACCTTAATTCTTATAGCCTGACGGAAACCTGGTTAACTAATCCCACGGTTAATATTATCAAGTAAGGAGACATAATGCCGGTTTATACACCAATTATTATCAAGCTGGGGTTAGGTATTATCTGTCTGATCGTACAGATTAACCTGATGGGGAAAGGCAACCTGGCACCTTCTTCTGCGATGGACCAGGTACAAAACTACGTACTGGGCGGAATTATCGGCGGTGTGATATATAATGAATCGATCACTGTTTTACAGTTTTTCCTGGTGCTTATTATCTGGACTCTGCTGGTATTGGTCGTTAAGTTTTTAAAAGAAAATAATCACTATGTTAAGCGTATTGTAGACGGTAAGCCGATTAATCTGGTCTATAACGGCAAAGTTGATGTTAAAGAATGTCTGATGAACGGTATTTCAGCTAATGACCTGATGTTTAAACTGAGATCGAACGGGATTTATGAAATAGGACAACTTAAAAGGGTGGTTCTTGAACAGAACGGACAACTGACTATTATCCAGGCCGGTGATGAAAATATTCGTTATCCGATTATTGTTGATGGTATGGCAAACCATGATGTGCTTGAAATAATAAATAAGGACAGAGAATGGTTAGAAGCACGGATTGCTGAACAAGGGTTTAATAAAATCAGTGAAGTCTATCTCGGGGAATATCTGTCCGGGCAACTGAATCTTTATGGATATAATCGCTAACGTTAAGGCCCGGTGGCGTGGGCCTTAACAATCCGTGCCCGGGGCATTACCTTTTACCTCTGAATAGCGGTTCCCCGTGTAAATATCTGGCTCTGTGCATCTTCCTTCCGCCATCAGTGATGGAGTTTCAGCAGCCGCACTGCGGCGGACGGGTTAAGGCCCGGGGGCGCGGGCCTTAACAATCCGTGCCCGGGGCATTACCTT
>NZ_JAERJN010000022.1:0-58518 GCF_018257595.1 Tatumella sp. JGM94
AATGCGATCCGTGCCCTCAGTATGGACGCTGTGCAAAAAGCCAAATCCGGTCACCCGGGTGCCCCGATGGGCATGGCTGATATCGCCGAAGTATTGTGGCGTGATTTCCTGAACCATAACCCGCAGAACCCGTCATGGGCTGACCGTGACCGCTTTGTGCTGTCTAACGGCCATGGCTCAATGCTGATTTACAGCCTGCTGCACCTCACGGGTTATGACCTGCCGATCACCGAACTGGAAAACTTCCGTCAGCTGCACTCCCGTACCCCGGGCCACCCGGAATACGGCTATACCCCGGGCGTGGAAACCACCACCGGTCCGCTCGGCCAGGGCATTGCCAACGCGGTCGGTTTTGCGATTGCTGAACGCACTCTGGCGGCCCAGTTTAACCGTCCGGGTCACCAGATTGTTGACCACCACACCTACGTCTTTATGGGTGACGGTTGTATGATGGAAGGGATTTCTCACGAAGTCTGTTCACTGGCCGGGACCCTGAAACTCGGCAAACTGGTGGCGTTTTATGATGACAACGGCATCTCGATTGACGGCGAAATCGACGGCTGGTTTACAGATGATACCGGCATGCGCTTTGAGGCCTATGGCTGGCATGTGATCCGCGGCATCGACGGTCACGACAGCGAAGCGGTACGCCAGGCTATCGAAGAAGCCCGCCGCGTCACGGATAAACCGTCGCTGCTGATGTGTAAAACCGTGATTGGTTTCGGTTCGCCGAATAAAGCCGGTTCTCATGATGCTCACGGTGCACCGCTGGGTGATGAAGAGATCGCGCTGACCCGCAAACAGCTGGGCTGGAACTACCCGCCGTTCGAAATCCCNATCTATGCCGCCTGGGATGCCAAAGCCGCCGGTCAGAAAAAAGAACAGGACTGGGACAGCAAATTTGCCGCTTACCGTCAGGCATTCCCTGAGCTGGCGAAAGAGTTTATCCGCCGTACCTCAGAACAGCTGCCGGAAAACTGGCAGGCAGAATCACAGAAGTATATCGAACAGCTGCAGGCTAACCCGGCGAATATTGCCAGCCGTAAAGCGTCGCAGAATGCTATCGAAACCTTTGGTAAGTTGCTGCCGGAATACCTGGGCGGTTCAGCTGACCTGGCACCAAGTAACCTGACCATGTGGTCCGGCTCAACACCGATCAACGAAGATGCGGCCGGTAACTACATCCATTACGGTGTCCGTGAATTCGGTATGACGGCTATCGCCAATGGCCTGGCACTGCACGGGGGGTTCCTGCCGTACACTGCAACTTTCCTGATGTTTGTCGAATATGCGCGTAATGCCGCACGTATGGCCGCACTGATGAAAATCCGTCAGATCCTGGTCTATACCCATGACTCTATTGGTCTGGGTGAAGACGGCCCGACCCATCAGCCGGTAGAACAGATTGCCAGCCTGCGTACCACCCCGAATATGAGCACCTGGCGTCCGTGTGACCAGGTGGAGTCTGCGGTGGCCTGGAAATATGCTATCGAGCGTCAGGACGGACCTACGGCTCTGATTTTCTCCCGTCAGAACCTGACCCAGCAGCCGCGCAGCGCAGAGCAGCTGGCAAACGTGGCCCGTGGCGGTTATATCCTGAAAGACTGTGACGGTCAGCCGGAACTGATCCTGATTGCCACCGGTTCAGAAGTCTCCCTGGCTGTGGCGGCGGCAGATAAACTGAGTGCCGATGGCCGTAAAGTGCGGGTGGTTTCTATGCCGTCCACCGATGCGTTTGATAAGCAGGATGCCGCTTACCGCGAGTCAGTACTGCCGGCGGCAGTCAGCGCCCGTGTGGCCGTGGAAGCGGGTATTGCGGACTACTGGTATAAATATACCGGGCTGAACGGTGCGATTGTCGGTATGACCAGCTTCGGCGAATCCGCCCCGGCAGAGCAGTTATTTGCTGAGTTCGGTTTTACGGTTGACAATGTGGTGGCTAAAGCCAGCGCCCTGCTGTAAACGGTAGTCTGACGATCGGTTAAATATCACAGCATGGCAGCGTTCTGTCATGCTGTTTTTTTTTAGCTACACTAAAGGCTGACTGTGCTTTTTATGCACAATCGGTGGCTAAAAATGTGAAGCTGATCTAATTATTAGAATTGCAGTTGATCTCAGTCATTCCCGTGCCGCATGCCATGAACTATTCTCAGCTGAAGCGTTTCAGTTGAGCGATTGCAACGGCGAATGAACCGACAATGCAGTGGTAGTTAAACTGACAGCAGTGACGTGAATCACGGTTAACGTCACGGCAGGTAAGGGTAATCCGGGTAAAATGACCATCAGAATTGCGATAAATGGTTTTGGGCGTATTGGCCGTGGCGTATTACGGGCCTTGTATGAAACTGGCAGACATACGGATATTTCCGTGGTGGCGATTAATGAACTGGCCGACAGCCAGGGTATCGCCCATTTACTGAAGTATGACACCAGCCATGGTCGTTTTGCCTATGAGGTACGGCTGGAAGATGAAGTACTGAAAGTAGGCCGTGACAGCATTCGCTTACTGCACCAGCCACAGATTTCAGGGCTGCCGTGGCGTGAACTGGATATTGATATTGTGCTGGACTGTACCGGTAAATATGGCAGCCGGGCCGACGGTGAAGCGCATCTGGCGGCCGGGGCAAAAAAAGTGCTGTTTTCTCATCCGGGAGGCAACGATCTGGACGCAACCGTGGTTTACGGTGTCAACCATCAGCAGTTGAAAGCCGAAGACCGGATTGTCTCTAATGCTTCCTGTACCACAAATTGTATTATCCCGGTGATTAAATTACTGGATGATGCTTTCAGTATCGTATCGGGTACGGTAACCACTATTCATTCATCGATGCACGACCAGCAGGTGCTGGATGCGTATCATGACGACTTACGCCGTACCCGTGCGGCCAGTCAGTCGATTATTCCGGTCGATACCCGGCTGGCGGCCGGGATCACAAGGATACTGCCGAAGTTTGCCGATCGCTTTGAAGCCATCGCGGTACGGGTACCGGTAATCAATGTGACGGCCATCGATCTGAGTGTTACGCTGGAAACACCGGTGACAGCAGCACGGGTTAACGAAGTGTTGCACAACGCTGCGCAGGGGATATTTCGTGGTATAGTCGATTACACGGAATTACCGTTAGTGTCGGTTGATTTTAACCATGCTCCCCACAGTGCTATTGTCGATGGCACCCAGACGCGGGTCAGTGGTAAGCACCTGGTGAAAACCCTGGTATGGTGCGATAACGAATGGGGCTTTGCTAACCGGATGCTGGATACTACGTTAGCAATGTCTGCAGGTAATTTCAGGTAAGGCGTGATAGCGCCTGGCAAAACTTATGAGAGTTAACGAGAGGATTCACCATGTCTGTGATTAAAATGACCGATCTGGATCTTGCGGGTAAACGTGTACTGATTCGTGCCGATCTTAATGTGCCGGTAAAAGACGGGAAAGTAACGTCTGATGCCCGTATTCGTGCATCATTGCCAACGATTGAATCTGCCCTGAAACAGGGGGCTAAAGTCATGGTTACCTCTCACCTGGGACGTCCGACCGAAGGTGAATACAACGAAGAATTCTCCCTGTTGCCTGTGGTTAACTACCTGAAAGATAAACTGGGCGACACCAGCGTAAAACTGGCTAAAGATTATCTGGACGGGGTTGAGGTTCAGCCTGGTGAACTGGTCGTTCTGGAGAACGTCCGTTTTAACAAAGGTGAGAAAAAAGACGACGAAACCCTGTCGAAAAAATATGCCGAACTCTGTGATGTGTTTGTGATGGATGCTTTTGGTACGGCACACCGTGCCCAGGCCTCGACCCACGGGGTGGGTAAATTTGCCCCTATCGCCTGTGCCGGCCCGTTACTGTCTGCAGAGCTGGAAGCGCTGGGTAAAGCAATGAGTAATCCGGCCCGGCCGATGGTTGCAGTGGTCGGTGGTTCAAAAGTCTCGACCAAATTTGATGTATTACAATCACTGGTTAACATTGCCGACACGGTGATTGTCGGTGGCGGTATTGCGAATACATTTGTGGCTATCGACAACAAAGTGGGTAAATCACTGTACGAGCCTGAGTTTGTCGATGCAGCGAAAAAACTGCGCGACCAGTACGGTATCCCGGTACCGACCGATTCCCGTGTAGGGACTGAGTTCTCTGAAACGGCTCCGGCCACGGTTAAGCGCGTCAGCGAGATTAAAGACAACGAAGAAATTATGGACTTCGGTTACGAAACTGCCCTGGCGATGGCTAAAATTCTTAAAGAAGCCAAAACCATCCTGTGGAATGGTCCGGTCGGCGTGTTCGAATTCCCTAATTTCCGTAAAGGAACTGAAATTGTTGCCAACGCTATCGCTGATAGCGATGCATTCTCTGTGGCAGGCGGCGGTGATACCCTGGCGGCAATCGACCTGTTCGGTCTTGAAGATAAAATTTCTTATATTTCCACCGGCGGTGGTGCTTTCCTTGAGTTTGTCGAAGGCAAAAAACTTCCGGCGGTTGCGATGCTGGAAGAGCGCGCAAAACAGTAATTCAGCAGCAGATGTGGCCGTCAGGCCACATCGATTTTTCCCGATTGACGGGCTTCCGTATACGGCCAACGAAACAGGACAATGTTATGTCTAAAATTTTTGATTTCGTAAAACCCGGTGTAGTTACTGGTGAAGATGTTCAGAAAATCTTTAAAGTTGCCAAAGAAAACCACTTTGCTCTGCCTGCGGTAAACTGTGTGGGCAGTGACTCAATTAACGCGGTACTTGAAGCCGCAGCGA
Source organism: Tatumella sp. JGM94 (assembly GCF_018257595.1). Lineage (NCBI taxonomy): Bacteria > Pseudomonadati > Pseudomonadota > Gammaproteobacteria > Enterobacterales > Erwiniaceae > Tatumella > Tatumella sp. JGM94. Next base: position 4,750 of record NZ_JAERJN010000022.1, read on the forward strand.
AAGTAAAAGCCCCGGTCATTATTCAGTTCTCTAACGGTGGTGCTGCTTTTATCGCCGGTAAAGGCTATAAAACTGACAAACCGCAGGGCGCATCTATTATGGGTGCGATTGCCGGTGCCCATCATGTGCATCTGATGGCTGAAGCTTATGGTGTGCCAGTGATCCTGCATACTGACCATTGCGCGAAAAAACTGCTGCCGTGGATCGACGGCCTGCTGGATGCCGGTGAAGCGCACTTTGCCAAAACCGGTAAACCTCTGTTCTCTTCCCATATGATTGACCTGTCAGAGCAGTCACTGGAAGAAAACATTGAAATCAGCAGTAAATACCTGGCCCGTATGGCTAAAATGGGTATGACGCTGGAAATTGAACTGGGTTGTACCGGCGGTGAAGAAGATGGTGTCGATAACTCACATCTGGATAACTCGGCTCTGTATACCCAGCCGGAAGATGTCGACTATGCTTACCAGAAGCTGAGCGCAATCAGCCCGAATTTCACTATCGCAGCCTCTTTCGGTAACGTGCACGGTGTTTATAAACCAGGTAACGTTCAGCTGACACCAAAAATCCTGCGTAATTCTCAGGACTATGTCAGCGAAAAACATGGTCTGCCGCACAATGCACTGAACTTTGTCTTCCATGGTGGTTCAGGTTCGACCCCGGAAGAAATCAAAGAGTCTATCGGTTACGGTGTCATTAAAATGAACATCGATACTGATACCCAGTGGGCTAACTGGCACGGTATTCTTGAGTTCTACAAAAAGAACGAAGGTTACCTGCAGTCGCAGTTGGGTAACCCGGAAGGTGCCGATAAGCCGAACAAAAAATACTATGATCCGCGTGTCTGGTTACGTGCCGCCCAGAGTTCAATGGTGGAACGCGTAGAGCAGGCATTCAGAGAGCTGAACGCTATCGATCGCCTGTAAATCGAGACTGTTATCGGAAAGCCCGCCGCCCGGCGGGCTTTTTTATTTCTGTCATCCGCGCGGCAGCAGGGGCTCACCTTATCCCGGGGCCAACGGGGCGGACTGTATTGCTGTACTTCCGCCGCCTGCCTCCGGCCGGTAAAACCGCGGATTATCAGCCTGGCGGCCACGGCCGTCGGACCGGTAATATCAGGTAACAGTGTCTTAAAAATCACCGTTCAGCGGTTACCGGATTTGGCATTCAGCCATTTATTGTTTACCCTTTGCGCTGAGCAGCTGGTAAATCAGCTACCCTTGATTCACTCAGGAATTTTTATTACAGGATTATTTGATGCAAGACATAAACGTCGTAGATAGCATTCATAATGCCGGCAGCTGGCTGGCACGTAACCAGGAACTGTTGCTGGGTTATGTCGTCAATATTGCGGCTGCCATTGCCATCCTCTTTTTTGGTTTTCTGGTTGCCCGCGTGGTATCAAACGCCCTGAACAAAGTTCTGCTGGCCCGCAGTATCGATCAGACGGTGGCCGACTTTCTGGCGGTACTGGTACGTTACGGTGTTATCGCCTTTACCTTAATCGCCGCCCTTAGCCGTGTCGGTGTACAGACCGCCTCGGTAATCGCTGTACTGGGTGCCGTTGGTCTGGCGGTGGGCCTGTCATTACAAGGTTCTCTGTCGAACCTTGCGGCAGGTGTATTGCTGGTTACCCTGCGTCCGTTCCGTGTCGGTGAATACGTGGACATCAACGGCGCTGCCGGTACCGTACTGAGTGTACAAATCTTCTCTACGACCCTGAAAAGCAGTGACGGGAAGATTATTGTGGTGCCGAACGGCAGCATTATTTCCGGCAAAATTATCAACTACAGCCGTGAGCCAATGAGCCGCAGCCAGTTTATTATCGGTGTCTCTTATGATGCAGATATCGACGAAGTGTTTTCGGTACTGCGCAAAGTGGTGGAAGCTGAGCCGCGTGTAATTCAGGATAAACCGATTGTGGTTGCCCTGAACGAAATGGGGGCGTCAACGCTGAATATCGTTGTTCGTTGCTGGACCACCTATAACGATCAGACCCAGACTTACTGGGACCTGATGGCCGGTTTCAAACGGGCACTGGATGCAAATAATATTGGTATCCCTTACCCGCAAATGGATGTACATATCGTGAATAATTCTGCGCCGGCTATCGACGGCAAACAGTAATTATGATGATGGCCTGCCGCCAGTTTTCTGGCGGACAGGCCCGCCAACTCCCCCCGGATTATTATTTTTTCTAATTATCGATAAGTTCTTTCCATTTCCTTTTCTGCCCGGAAATCGCCAGACTCTGCCCATTCATTAATCGGAGTTTGTCTATGTTATTCTATTTACAGGGAATTACCCTCGGGCTGGCACTTATTCTGCCACTGGGCCCGCAGAATACCTTAATCCTTAATCAGGGAGTTTTACGCCGTTATGCACTGATGGCTGCCAGCTTCTGTATCCTCAGTGATGTGCTGCTTATCTGTGCCGGTATTTTTGGTGGCAGTACAATTCTGCAGCAATCGCCGCTGGCATTGCAGTGTATTACCTGGGCAGGCTGTGCTTTCCTGCTGTGGTATGCCGCCGGTACACTTCGTCAGGTGTGGCGGCCTGTGGCTGAAAGCGCCGGACAGCCCCCGCTGGCACAGCAACGCGTTAAAATACTCTTAACCTTAATTGCCGTCACCTGGCTGAATCCCCATGTCTATCTGGATACCTTTGTAGTGCTCGGGAGCCTGGGCAGTCAGGTTCCGGCCCCGTCACGTATCTGGTTTGCGCTGGGGGCAGTGACGGCATCGGTCGTCTGGTTTTATGCTCTGGCATTACTGGCCAGCGGATTGTCACCGTTACTGAAGCGTGGCCGCCCCCGGCAGGTGATTAATTTGCTGGTGGCCGGGATGATGTTTTATCTGGCACTCCGCCTGGCTGCCGAAGGTCTGCTAATGCTGCGGGCAGACAGATAACAGCAGTGCCGCAGAACTTTCCGTATTCCCGTGACTCCAATCAGTTATCACTGCCTGTATTCACGGGCTGACATCCACAGACAGGAGCCGTATTGTGAAATTACAGTCGCTGGTTATCCCGGCTATCTTCGCTGCAGGGGTATCATCCCTGCCGGTTATTGCGGCCGAATCGCCCGATTCACCCCATATTGCGGTGACCGGTCAGGCGCTGGTAAAGGTCAAACCTGATATGGCTACCCTCAGTATTGATGTCCGGGTGACCGACAAACAGGCCGCACAGGCGAAAAAACAGGCCGACCAGCGGGTGGCGCTCTATTTCGATTTTCTGAAGAAAAACGGTATTGATAGTAAGGACATTGATGCCGCCAATATCTCCACCCGCGCGCAATATGATTACAGCAAACAGGGAACAGCACAGTTGACCGGTTACCAGGCAGAACGTCAGGTAAGCGTAACGGTGCGTCATATAGACAGGCTGAATACGCTGCTGGAAGGGGCCCTGAATTCAGGGTTAGATGAAATCCGTGCTGTCACCCCGGCAGTCAGCGACGCGGCACGTTATCAGCTGCAGGCACGGGATGAGGCGATAAAAGATGCTATCAGTCAGGCACAGGCGGTAGCCAAAGGTTTTAATGCACAACTGGGACCGGTCTGGAGTATCCGCTATCATGCTCAGCAACCTCAGCCACAGCCGGTAATGCGCTTCTACGGACTGGCAAAAGCCAGTGCAGAGACTAGCCCGGAAGAAACCTATCAGCAGCAGAGTGTCAGTTTTGATGACCAGCTAAGTGTCGTCTTCGAACTGAAACCGCAGCAGCCTGCGGTTCCCTGACTGAGCCTCTCCGGTGGCCGGGGCTGCTCAGTCAGCAAATTCGCCCTGGCGTAGTACGCCATGGCCGTGTTCCAGTAATGCATCCGTCACCCGGCGCATTAAACGGCTTTCCGGAGCGAAACGGTGCCAGTACAGCATCCGCCGCTGGAACAGGCCGGGGGTTAAATCCACCAGTTCACCGCGCGCCAGCTCGCCGCCGATCTGTAAATGCGGGATCATACAGCACACCGAGCCCTGCCTGGCCAGCTGAACAAAAGCCTCTGATGAATTGACAATATGGCAGGGCACACTGCCGGGAGGCAGGTCGAAATATTGCTGCAAAAACGCCTGATGCATATCATCCAGATGATCAAAGGCCACCGCCGGTGCTTTTAACAGGGCCGGGCGGGTAACCCCGTTCGGGAAATAGCGTCTGGCAAATTCAGGTGAAGCAACAAACAGATAATCCAGTGCCCCCAGTTGGTCAACCAGACAACTCGGCAGTGCCTGTGGCTGGATACTGACAGCACCGACCACCTCGCCGCGCCGCAAACGTTCCTGGGTACGGCTTTCATCTTCCACCTGTAAATTCAGCCGGACCGGTGAATCGGCCAGTACGTCTTTCAGTGCCGGCAGCAACCAGGTCGCCAGGCTGTCAGCGTTAACCGCAATCGACAGTAATAACGGAGTACTGCTGCCGCTTTCGTCTGCCAGCCATTGTTCTTCCAGCATTTCTACCTGATGCAGCAGGGCCAGTAATTTCTGGCCTTGTTCTGTCGGACGGGGCGGGACAGTTCTGACCAGCAGCGGCTGACCAAACAGGTTTTCCAGCTGTTTAATGCGCTGTGACACCGCCGACTGGGTAATGCAAAGCTTTTGTGCGGCACGCTCGAAGCCCCGTTCGCGGATAACGGCATCCAGTGCCTGAAGTGTTCGGTAATCGGGGCGTTTCATGGTTATTTTGCTCTCTGCTGCAGGGAGAATGCACCCTGTATTATTATGTTTGCCATGGTCAGTCAGCCGTAATGCCTGAAAAATCAGCCAGCTGGTCTGCAAAGCACGAAATCTGTCAGTAACACTAATTATTTTCCTGTAGCTTGTTTTATACTACGTTAACCAACAGAGCGTACAGGGTTAAACATATCATGAGCCAGGATGAACTAAAAAAAGCGGTAGGCTGGGCAGCGTTGAAATATGTGCGGCCGGGCAGCATTGTCGGTGTTGGCACCGGCAGTACGGCAGCCCATTTTATTGATGCATTGGCCACCATTAAACATGACATTGAAGGTACGGTTTCCAGCTCAGAAGCATCGACCAAAAAACTACTGGCTTATGGTATCCCGGTACTGGATCTGAATACGGTTGACCAGTTATCGATCTACGTTGACGGAGCCGACGAAATTAACCCGCAGATGCAGATGATCAAGGGCGGCGGTGCAGCCCTGACCCGTGAAAAGATCATAGCGGCAGTGGCGGATAAATTTATCTGTATTGCTGACAGCTCCAAACAGGTGGATGTACTGGGGCACTTTCCGCTGCCCGTCGAAGTGATCCCGATGGCCAGATCCTATGTCGCACGGCAGCTGGTGAAACTGGGCGGGTTACCAGAGTACCGGCCAAATGTGGTCACCGATAATGGCAATATTATTCTCGACGTTCACAACCTGAGTATTGTCAATCCGCGTGAACTGGAGATTAAGATCAACGCCCTGGCGGGGGTGGTGACCACCGGCCTGTTTGCTGCCAGAGGTGCCGATGTGGCGCTGATTGGTACCGACGCCGGAGTGATCACCCTGAATAAAGACGACTGAACGTCGTCTTTTTTTGTTGCTGCTTTTCAGTGATTTATATCACATTTCTGTTATTACCAGATTAAATATGCTTTCTGACAGCCAGAACAGAGACCGTTGTTACTCTGATCTGCTGCCTGTTGCGGGCAGGCAATAAACCGGCGCAATCGTTTTCTGTTGCCCGCAGCGTAATATTTGTTATTTTGACAGAAGAAATTCTTATATTCGTATCAACATCATTAACCATAAGGTCGGGCAATGGCAAAGGTATCACTCGAGAAAGACAAAATTAAGTTCCTGCTGGTGGAAGGTGTCCATCAGACAGCACTGGATAATTTACGGGCAGCCGGTTATACCAATATCGAATTTCATAAGGGCGCACTGGACACGGAATCCCTGAAAAATTCGATTCGTGACGCGCACTTTATCGGGATCCGTTCGCGTTCACAGCTCACTGAAGAAGTGTTCGCGGCTGCCGAGAAGCTGATTGCCGTGGGATGTTTCTGTATCGGAACTAACCAGGTTGATTTGGATGCTGCCGCTAAACGGGGTATTCCGGTCTTTAATGCACCGTTCTCTAACACCCGTTCAGTTGCTGAACTGGTGATCGGTGAATTGCTGTTATTACTGCGCGGTATTCCGGAAGCCAATGCCAAAGCCCACCGGGGTATCTGGAACAAAAATGCCAAAGGTTCCTTTGAAGCGCGCGGTAAAAAACTGGGGATCGTCGGTTACGGTCATATCGGTATGCAGCTGAGCGTGCTGGCCGAAAGCCTCGGGATGAATGTGTTCTTCTATGACGTGGAAGATAAACTGCCATTAGGTAACGCCACCCAGGTGAAGAAACTGCATGACTTACTGAATATGAGCGATGTGGTCAGCCTGCATGTGCCTGAAACGCCGGCAACTCAGAATATGATTGCGGCAGCCGAACTGGCGGCGATGAAAAAAGGTGGCCTGCTAATCAACGCCTCACGGGGCACGGTGATCGATATTCCGGCCTTATGTGATGCGCTGGCCAGCAAGCATGTTGGCGGGGCAGCGATTGATGTCTATCCTGTTGAACCGGCCACCAACAGCGATCCTTTTGTGTCACCATTATGTGAATTCGACAACGTTATCCTGACTCCGCATATCGGCGGCTCTACAGAAGAAGCTCAGGAAAATATCGGTGTCGAAGTTTCCGGTAAACTGATCAAATATTCTGATAACGGATCAACACTGTCAGCGGTTAACTTCCCGGAAGTGTCACTGCCGGCCCACGCGGCCAGCGCCAGCCGTTTGCTGCATATCCATGAAAACCGGCCTGGTGTACTGACAGCCATCAACCAGATTTTTGCCGAACAGGGTATCAATATTGTCGGGCAGTATCTGCAAACCACCCCGTATATGGGATATGTGGTGATTGATATTGACGCGCCGCAGGATGTGGCCGACAAAGCACTCGAATTAATGAAAAACATTCAGGGTACTCTGCGTGCCCGCCTGCTGTACTGATCCGCTAAATCCGGGGGGCGTTTAGTCCCCCGGAATCCTGCTTTTTCCGCCCTTAATCACGACCATTGCCAGATATTGTCCGGGGTTATCAGCGCCGGTAGCGGGATATCCCAGTGTTCCGCCGGCAGAGCGGTAACCTGCTGGCAGCTGTGAGCAATCCCCACCGGTAAACAGCCATGCTGTTGCCAGCGCTGCAGCGTCCGGTCATAAAAACCACCGCCCATTCCCAGCCGCTGTCCTGTCGCATCAAAGGCGACCAGCGGAACCAGCATCACGTCCAGCTGATCGAGGGTCGCCAGCTGGCGGATATCTAAAGGGGGCTCATCAATTCCCAGCCGGTTCTTTAGCAGCGGGGTCTCCGGCAGGTAGCGGAGAAATAACAGCTGTCCGGCAGAAAAAGGGTGCAGTACCGGCAGATAAACCTGTTGTCCCTGCTGCCAGAGCTGCCTGATTAATGGCCCGGTATCCAGTTCACCATCAAATGACAGAAACAGGGCAACTTTCTGCGCCTGTTGTATCGGCGGGAAAGCCATTGCCCGGCAGGCAGCCGCCTGTGCAGCCTGTTGCTGCTGTTCGCTGCTCAGGGCCTGACGTAAACGGCGAATTTCGGCACGGATCTGTTGCCGTGCAGCAACCGGAGAAAAAGAACTCACGTGACTGTCCGTAGTAATTATGGAAACGTTAATCCAGCACAGGGCTGGCGGTGGGAAATAACCATGACAGTGCAACGGTTATCTGTAAACAGACTACTACAGATTAGAAATAACCGGCAATAAAATAACCGGCAATAAAATATAACCGGATAAATAACAGGGGATAATACCGGACAGATAAAATACTGCCGATTAATTAAGCAGGAAAAAAACAATGCCGGAACAGGTGAAAAAAACTGTGTCGCATTGTGTTAAAAGGGGAGATCTCCGGGATGCCGCTGCAGGCTGTAACCCTTGAACCCTTGGTTCAAGGTGAACATGTCGTCATTATCATCAGGCTTCCCGGACGGACCGGGCATGCTCACAGTTAATGAGGCGCCACATTCTGTTTGGTATGAAATATCGGCTCAGGGGACTGGCCCGCTCGCAAACATCCCAGAGAAAATTTACTTCATGAATAGTCTAGCACAGGATTCATAAAGTGTTATTCGAATTTCGGTCCCTGATGGTCGGTAATCCGGCCCTGCTCGACTAGTGCCTGTTCAATAGTCTGCTGCAGCATGCGAATACGTTGTTCCATATTCGACGCGTAATCACGGGTTTTATTTTTTTCCTGTGCTAACTCATGACAGATGTTTAGCGCAGCAATAAATACTAATTGCTCAGTATTGTTCACCCGGGTGCGGACCTTCAGGTCCTGTAAGCGCTGGTCAAGGTCAGTTGCTGCCGCAGTGAGTGCTTCCTGCTGTTCCGGCGGACAGTTAACTCTTAACGAACGACCAAATATTTGTATATCTACTGGTTGCGCAGACATGCCACCTTCCTGACTGATTACATTACCCGCATCCGATGCTTTATCGGGGAACGGGGGCCACTATATAGACCTGAATTATAACTTACAACCCCTTTTCTGGAATCCTTCAGGCTGCTAGTGGTAGCATACCATGAACTTAACTTTCCAACATTGATGAATAACTATGTCCTTACAGAACGCACTACCTTCTTTCGACGCCTTATCTGCGACATTATCGTCACAGGGCGTAGGTATGACCGCCGCAGAAATGCACGGTTTAATCAGCGGCATTATCTGTGGTGGCAATCAGGATCACAGCTGGAAAACGCTGGTTCATGACCTGGCGAACGACGGCATGGCCTTTTCACAGCCCCTGTCGCAGCCGTTACAGCAGTTACATGACTCGGTTCAGCAAACCCTCGAAGATGACGGCTTTATGTTCCGCCTGTTAATGCCGGATGACAGCAATTCCACTGTTTTTGAACGTGCGGATGCGCTGGCCGGCTGGGTAAATCATTTCCTGCTTGGCCTCGGTGTTACCCAGCCTAAACTGGACAAAGTGACCGGCGAAACGGGCGAAGCCATCGATGATCTGCGTACTATCGCTCAGCTGGGCTACGATGAAGAGGAAGACCAGCAGGAACTGGAGCAGTCACTCGAAGAAGTGGTGGAGTATGTGCGGGTTGCCGCGGTACTGTGCTACGAAACATTTAATCGACCGCAGCCATCTGTGCCTGAAATACAGAAACCCACTTTGCATTAATGAAATCCCGGGCGTAAGCCACGCGGTAACAGGGAGCCTGATTATGATTACTCTGGAAAACTATCAACAGCGTCGCCGTAAACTGCTGGCGACAATGGCACCGGGCAGTGCGGCTTTATTTTTTGCCGCCCCGGAAGTCACCCGCAGTCGTGATACTGAATATCTGTACCGGCAGAACAGTGACTTCTGGTACTTCACCGGATTTAATGAGCCGGACGCTTTGCTGGTACTGATAAAAAGTGATGAAAATCATAGTCACAGTGTTCTGTTTAACCGGGTCCGGGACCTGAGTGCCGAAACCTGGTTTGGCCGCCGTCTCGGTCAGGAAGCTGCCCCGCAGGCTCTGGCGGTGGATAAAGCCCTGCCGTGGGATGAACTGGACCAGCAGTTATACCAGCTGCTGAACGGTCTGGACGTCATCTATCATGCCAGTGGCGAATACCGGTTTGCCGACCGGAAAGTCGCTGAAGCACTGGAAAAATTACGTAACGGCAGTCGACAGAATCTTCAGGCACCCTCCACCGTCACGGACTGGCGGCCGCGGGTACACGAAATGCGACTGTTTAAAGACGCGGAAGAAATTAATATTCTGCGGCAGACCGGCAAAATCTCAGCCCTTGCCCATCAGCGGGCGATGCAAAGCTGCCGTCCGGGAAAATATGAATATCAGCTGGAAGGTGAAATTCACTACGAATTCAGCCGTCATGGCTCGCGGGTACCGGCTTATAACACCATCGTTGGTGGCGGGGCGAATGCCTGTATTCTGCATTACACCGAAAATGAAAGTGAACTGCGTGACGGCGAGCTGGTACTGATTGATGCCGGCTGCGAACTCTACGGCTATGCCGGGGATATTACGCGAACGTTCCCGGTGAATGGCCGTTTCAGCCCGGCGCAGCGACAGATCTATGACATTGTGCTGGCCTCTCTGGAAAAAGCCCTGTCCCTGTACCGGCCGGGCGTCAGCATCCGTCAGGTCAATGACGAAGTTATCCGCATTATGGTCAGCGGCCTGGTGGCGCTGGGCATCATGCAGGGGGAAGTGGAGGTTCTGATCGCGGAGAATGCCCATCGCCAGTTCTATATGCATGGTCTGGGCCACTGGATGGGGCTGGATGTGCATGATGTCGGTGATTACGGTTCTGCTTCCCGCGAACGGTTACTGGAACCCGGCATGGTATTAACCGTTGAACCGGGGCTGTACATTGCGCCGGACGCGGATGTTCCGGCACAATATCGCGGTATTGGTATAAGAATTGAAGACGATATCCTGATTACTGAGCACGGTCATGAAAACCTGACCGATACTGTAGTAAAAAATGCAGACGATATTGAGGCACTGATGGCTGCGGCCAGTCAGTCACATCACCCATAGGCTAAATACTTCGCCATGAGCATAATAATTGCGGGGGGAGGGATGACCGGGGCCACACTGGCGCTGGCAATCTCTCACCTGACGGAAGGGAAACTCCCTGTCACCCTGATTGAAGCCACAGCCCCCGGCGAGCGCGGGCATCCCGGATTTGACGGCCGGGCGATTGCCCTTGCGGCTGGAACCTGTCAGCAACTGGATAATATCGGTGTCTGGTCATCGCTTGCCGATTGTGCGACGCCGATCACCGATATTCATGTCAGTGACCGCGGCCACCCGGGCATGGTGCGGATCAGCCATCGCCAGTATCATCTGCCGGCGTTGGGAAATGTGCTGGAACTCTATGATGCCGGACTCCGGCTGTTTTCACGGCTGAACAATGCTGCCGGGGTGCGGGTGGTGTGCCCTGCACAGGTCACACAGGTACAGCGTACCGCGCAGCAGGTCACGGTCAGCCTGGACAACGGTGAAACCCTGACCGGCAGCCTGCTGGTGGCTGCGAACGGCTCCGGTTCGTCTCTGGCCGCCGGTTGTGGTATCCGCTGGCAGAAAGAGGACTACCGGCAACTGGCGGTGATTGCTAATGTCACCACCAGCCAACTGCCGGCCGGCCGTGCTTATGAACGTTTCACCCCTTATGGCCCGCTGGCACTGTTGCCGATGTCCGGCCATCGCTTCTCGCTGGTGTGGTCGTTACCGGCTGACATGCGGCAGCAAATCAGCCAGTGGACTGACCGGCAGTTTCTGGAACAACTTCAGCAGGCATTTGGCTGGCGTCAGGGACGTTTTATTCATTGCGGTAAACGTGATTATTATCCGCTGGCCCTGCAACAGGCGGTTGATATCACTCATCACCGGCTGGCGCTGATCGGTAATGCAGCCCAGACACTGCATCCGATTGCCGGACAAGGGTTTAACCTCGGATTACGGGATGTTATGACCCTGGCTGAAACGGTGGCACAGGCGGCGGCTGCCGGAGAAGATACGGGCAGTCATCGGGTACTCAGCCAGTACCGCCAGCGACGTCTGCCGGATCGCCAGAAAACCATTGCCATTACTGACGGGCTGGTCAGGCTGTTTTCCTGTGAAGATCTGCCGCTGGTCGTCAGCCGCAACCTGGGGTTAAGCGTCATGGAAAAACTACCGTGGCTGAAAAATCAACTGGCCGGGCGTACCCTGGGCTGGGTAAAACGTTAATGAGAGAGTACTGATGCAGAGCTTTGATGTTGTCATCGCCGGTGGCGGAATGGTCGGGCTGGCTGTAGCCTGTGGGTTACAGGGCAGCGGTATGCGGGTCGCGGTACTGGAACAACATCCGCCGCAGGCCCCGGATTTACAGGCAGCCCCGGCGGTCCGCGTCTCGGCAATTAACCTCGCCAGCGAACGGCTGCTCAGCCATCTCGGGGTCTGGCAGGACATTCTGGCCATGCGGGCCAGTGCCTATCACGGTATGGAAGTCTGGGAGAAAGACAGCTTCGGCCAGATCCGTTTTGACGATCAGCCACAGGGCATCTCCAGCCTCGGCTATATTATCGAAAACCAGGTGATCCACCATGCCCTCTGGCAGCGTGCCAGCCAGTGCAGCGATATACAGCTGATTGCCCCGTCCGCCCTGCAACAGGTTGCCTTCGGCGATAACGAAGCCTTTGTCACCTTGCAGGACGGCAGTATGCTGACCGCCAGGTTGCTGGTTGCCGCTGATGGAGCGCAGTCCGCACTGCGCGAGAAAGCCGATATCCCGCTGGTCTTCCGCGATTATCAGCACCATGCACTGGTGGCGAATATCCGCAGCGTACAGCCCCATCAGTCTGTGGCACGACAGGTATTTTATGGTGACGGCATTCTGGCGTTTCTGCCATTGGCCGATCCGCACCTCAGCTCGATTGTCTGGTCCTGCGATCCGCAACAAGCCAGCCGCCTGCAGGGCATGTCTGAACAGGAATTTAACCAGCAGCTGGCGGTGGCCTTTGATATGAAACTCGGCCTTTGTCAGCTGGAAAGTGACCGTAAAACCTTCCCGCTGGTGGCACGCTATGCCCGGCAGTTTGCTGCTCACCGGCTGGCCCTGGTGGGAGACGCCGCCCATACCATCCATCCGCTGGCCGGACAGGGAGTTAACCTCGGTTTTATGGATGCGGCAGAACTGATCGGCGAAATCCGCCGTCTGCATCAGCAGGGGAAAGATATTGGTCAGCACCTCTATCTGCGCCGCTATGAACGCAACCGTAAACACAGTGCCGCGCTGATGCTGGCCTCAATGCAGGGGTTCCGCGATCTGTTTGCCGGTAATAATCCGGCCCGCAAACTGTTGCGTGACATCGGGCTGAAACTGGCAGACACACTGCCGGGAGTGAAACCGCAACTGCTGAAACAGGCAATGGGGTTACATGATCTGCCGGACTGGCTGCAAGACCGCTGAATAAGCGGGCTGGGCGGGTGACCGATGGCCGGGGAGAGATCCCCGGCCATTATTGTCTGGTGGCAGGGGTGTTTTGCCGGAAGCACCGCACGCTGGCTGATTGTCCGGCAGTCACGGCATCGCAGAAGGAGAGACACGCCGCGCCACAGGCCACCGAATATAGTGCTTTAAGTCTCTGAAACCGGAACCTATAATCAGACGACTCCCGCCCGGGAGGTCACTGTCTGTCCGCCGTTTGCCGGAGCTCCGGCGGCCAGTGACGGCAGTGTATTTGTTATAAGGGGACTCTGTTATGCCGTTATCAGCGACTTCAGCACCCGCAGCCGGTGTGGATCAGCACAGCGCATTGATTATTGTGGATGTTCAGAACTGCTTTGTCACCGGCGGAAGCCTGGCGGTGGACGGCGGCGAAACCATCATCCCGCTGATTAACCGGCTGGCAGCGCGGTTCAGCAACCTGATCCTCACCCAGGACTGGCATCCGGCGCAGCATATTTCGTTCGCCGCACAACATCCCGGCAAACAGCCCGGAGAATTTATCGACACCACTTATGGTCCGCAAATCCTCTGGCCGGTACACGCGGTGCAGGGAACCGAGGATGCGGCCCTGCATCCGGAATTACAGGTCGATCACGCGCAGCTGATTATCCGTAAAGGCTGCCATCCGCATATCGACAGCTACTCGGCCTTTACGGAAGCCGATCGCCAGACCACCACCGGGCTGGCAGCTTACCTCAGGGCCCGGGATATCCGTACTCTGTGGATTGCGGGGCTGGCGACAGATTTTTGTGTGGCCATGACCGCCATTGATGCCAGCCAGGCCGGATTCGACACCCGGGTGATCACCGATGCCTGTAAAGCCATTGATATCCGTGGATCTCTCGACGCAGCCCGGCAGCAGATGCTCGCCCATGGCGTCAGCCTTATCGGCTCTGCTGCGATTGTCTGACAATTCCCCTCTCAGTTACAGGAAAAAACTATGCCGGAACTGACCACTGATCTGCCACCACCCCGGCTGGAAATTAATAATCTGACGGTGCGTTATGGTGATGTAACAGCCTTAAATAATGTCAGCCTGCAGGTCGCTGAAGGAGAGTTTATCTGCATCCTCGGCGCATCGGGCTGCGGGAAAAGCACCTTATTCAATGTCGTCTCCGGACTGCTGCCGGCCAGTGAAGGCCATATCTTTTTGCAGGGAAAGGACGTCACTCATAAGCCCGGCCAGGTTGGCTATATGCTGCAAAAAGACCTGCTGCTGCCGTGGCGTACCGTTCTGGGGAATATCACCCTGTCGGCGGCCCTGACACGGGGTGTTCGTCCCGAAGATCGCCAGCAGGCCCGCCAGCTGGCGACCCGCTACGGACTGGGTGAATTTCTGGACTATTATCCCCACGCCCTCTCGGGGGGAATGCGCCAGCGGGTGGCGATGATGCGTACCCTGGCGGCGGGAAAAGAGCTGATGCTGCTGGATGAGCCTTTTGGCGCACTGGATGCCCAGACCCGGTTCAGTATGCAGGAATGGTTACTGCAAATCTGGCGCGATCTCAGGCGAACTATCCTGTTTGTGACCCATGATGTTGATGAAGCTATCTTTCTGGCGGACCGGATCGTGGTGATGACACCACGACCGGGCCGGATTGCCGAAATTCTGCCGGTCACTCTGCCACGGCCACGGCGACTGGATGATCTGACCGGTGACACCTTTATACAACTGAAACGACAAATCATGAGCAGGCTGTATCACGACGAGAAAAATAACGGAGGCCGCCATGAATAATGGTCAGCAACGTCCTGTTCGTGCGGTACTGGTGTGGCTGTTATCGCTGGTGATGATCCTGGTATTCTGGCAGTTGGTGGTCTGGGTTTCCGGGCTGCCGGGCTATGTTATTCCTTCCCCCCTGACAGCATTGACTACCCTGCTGGAAAATGGCCAGCGCCTGAAATTGCTGACCCTGCAAACCGTTACCGAAACTGCCATCGGCTATCTGCTGGGGGCCTGTGCCGGGTTTATCCTTGCACTGATGATGGGGCAGATCCGCATCATTCAGCGGCTGGTGATGCCGGCGCTGATTGTCTCCCAGGCGGTACCGATAGTGGCGATTGCTGCACCGCTGGTGATTATTTTTGGTTTTGGTATGTTACCGAAACTGATTATCGTGGCGTGGATCGTCTTCTTCCCGGTACTGGTGAATGTACTTGACGGGCTGGCGGCGATTGACCGGGATATGCTGAATCTTGCCAGACTGATGGGCGGCACACCGCTGCGGGTTTTTCTGCGGATTAAACTTCCGGCCTGTGTCGGACCGTTATTTTCCGGCCTGAAAATCGGTGCCACCTATGCGGTCACCGGGGCGGTGATCGGTGAATGGACGGCCTCGGCACAACAGGGGCTGGGGACTTACTTACTCAGCGCTAACGCGCGGATGGATACGGCAGGAGTATATGCCGCGATGATCCTGCTGACCGCGATCGGGGTAGGATCTTTCCTGCTGGTCCTCGGGCTGGAAAAAATCGCCACCCCGTGGCGCAGCAGCAACAAAGCCCCCCGTTATTTGCGTTAAGCCCGCTGAAAATTACCGTCACTATGCTGACTGACTGGAGATATACACAGTGAAAAAAACCATAACCGGTAGCGCCATTATCAGTGCATTACTCGCCGGTCTTTCTGCCGGCAGTGTTTATGCTGCTGCACTGACCCCTGTCCGTTTTGTTTATGACTGGTCTGCGGCCGACCATCAGTTGATCCCGCTGGTCGTCGGGCAGCAGAAAGGCTTCTATCAGCAGGCCGGGCTGGATGTCAAAGTGATCTTCCCGCCGGACTCCCAGACAACCGCACGTATGCTGGCCCTCGGTCAGGCCGATGTCGGGCTGAATGCCACCACTGATGTGGTCTTTGCTGCCGACCAGGGGCTGCCGGTGATCGCTGTTGGCCTGTATGCCCAGCATAACAACTGGGGGCTGTTTACCCGTCCCGGGGTACCTCTGTCCCTGCAGGATCTGAAAGGAAAATCCATCGCCATCTTTACCGACTCCTGGAGCCGGGCGATGCTGCCTTTTGTGCTTAAAGCCGCCGGTCTGCAGGAAAGTGATGTCAGATTTATTATTGCTCAGGACAGTGATATTCCTCTGCTGCTGTCCGGCAAAGTGGATATTGCCACAAATACCAATAACTTCCTGGTGCCGGATGTGGAACTGGCGGTCGGAAAATCGCCGGGAGAACTGACCGGCAAAGCCGCCGGGGTGCCGGATGTGCCGGTCTGGGCTTATACGGCGTCGACCCGTTATCTGCAACAGCACGGCGATGTGGCAAAAAAATGGATGCAGGCGACGATTAAAGCCACCGAGTGGGCCGCGGCTCATCCGGATGAGGCTGCGACTATGCTGCATAATGCCTATCCGGACAGTGGTTCAGTGGCACTGATCAGTAAAGCCTGGAAAATTATTTCGCCGGACATGAAAGGTGAACAGGGCTATATGACGCAGAGTGACAGCAGCTGGCTGCCGATTGCCCGCGCCTTACAGGCAACAGGACAAATCAAAACTGTCCTGCCGGCAGACAAATACTACACCCGTCAGCTACTGGAATAACCGCCGTCCCCGCAGATGCCGGAAGCACAGGGGCCGGAGACGGCCCCTGTGCTTGTGTGCAGGTATCACAGAATAACCAGCATTATTTTATGGTTCTGCCGCGGTTATATCAGTTTTTTCTCTTCAAACCCGCTACTTTTTTCCCGGTCACCCGCGCTCTTCTGACAGTGCACACTGCTGCTTACCATTATTCAGCCTGTGGTTAATTTTATCTTTCGGTGGTAAGTTTTTTAAGCAGGGCAGTATTTGTATGACGGCAGATACCGGCGCGCTCTTCAGGGTAAACCTCTTACTTACGGACAGGATGGGTTATGACTCAGCACACACCTTTGTTTGAACAGCATCAGGCCTGCGGTGCCAGGCTGGTCGACTTCCATGGCTGGATGATGCCACTGCACTACGGCTCGCAGATTGAAGAACACCTGGCGGTACGTCATTCGGCAGGGATGTTTGATGTCTCTCATATGACGATTATTGACCTGAAAGGCCCCCGCAGCCGTGAATTTCTGCGTTATCTGCTGGCTAACGATGTGGCAAAGCTGACCCGCCCCGGCAAAGCCCTGTACAGCGCAATGCTGACCGCCTCCGCGGGCGTGATGGACGACCTGATTGTCTATTACCTGGCCGGTGACCATTTCCGGCTGGTGGTTAACTCGGCGACCCGCGAAAAAGATCTGGCCTGGATCTCCCGGCATGCAGCCCCTTTTGCGGTCAGTGTACAGGCGCGGCCTGATCTGGCGCTGATTGCCGTGCAGGGGCCGCAGGCACAGCAAAAAGTCCGCAGCCTGCTTACCGACAGCCAGCGCAGCGATACCCGGCAAATGGCTGCTTTTTCTGCTGTACAAAGCGGTGATCTGTTTATCGCCACCACCGGTTACACGGGGGAACCGGGTTACGAAATTGCGTTGCCTGCTGAGCAGGCGGCCGGGTTATGGCAGCAATTACTCAGTGCCGGGGTAAAACCGGCAGGGCTGGGGGCCCGTGATACCCTGCGGCTGGAAGCCGGTATGAACCTCTATGGTCAGGAGATGGACGAAAGCATCTCACCTCTGGCAGCCAATATGGGCTGGACCATTGCCTGGCAGCCGGAAGAACGTCAGTTTATCGGCCGTGAAGCACTGCAGGATCAGCGTCAGCACGGCACAGAAAAACTGGTCGGACTGATACTGAAACAGAAAGGCATATTACGCCCGGCGCAGCCGGTATTGTTTACCGACAGTCAGGGGGTGCACCGGCAGGGGATCATTACCAGCGGTTCATTTTCACCGACCCTCGGTTGCAGTATTGCCCTCGCGCGGGTACCCGCATCCATCGGCCATCAGGCGGTGGTGCAAATCCGTCAGCGTGAAGTTCCGGTGATAGTCACTCAGCCGGTGTTTGTCCGTGCCGGTCAGCCGCTGAACTAACATTATTTTCAGGAGAGCATTTTTATGAGCAATATCCCGGCAGAACTAAAATACCGTGCCAGCCACGAATGGCTGCGTTATGCAGACGATGGCAGTGTAACCGTGGGCATCACCGAACACGCCCAGCAATTACTCGGTGATATGGTATTTGTTGACCTGCCAGCAACGGGCGCGCAACTCACCTGCGGGCAGGAGTGTGCGGTTGCTGAATCCGTAAAAGCCGCCTCTGATATTTATGCCCCGCTGGATGGCGAAGTGATTGCCGTTAACCAGGCGCTGGCAGAACACCCGGAGCTGGTGAACAGCGATCCTTACGGGGAAGGCTGGTTATTTAAGCTCACCCCGTCCGGCGGAGAGCAAGGCCTGCTGGATGCGGCCGCCTATCAGGCTTCGGTTGACGAGTAATCGCGGCCATCCCAGGCCCCTGCGCCGCTAAGCGGCGCTGTCCGACGCGGCAGGGCACTCTGTCCTGCCGTTATCTTTCCCGCCAGATTCAGGATGCACAGCATATGACACGGATCTTAAGCCAGCTGGAAAACCACAATGAATTTATCGCCCGCCATATCGGCCCCGATCGCCGGCAACAGCAACAGATGTTGCAGGTGATCGGCGCTGAATCGTTACCGGCGCTGATCGCAGATATTATCCCGCAGGCCATTCGTCTGCCGGAACTGCCCGCCACAGGCCAGGCGGTAACAGAGCAGCAGGCGCTGGCGGAACTGAAAGAGATTGCCGGACAGAACAAAATTTTTAAATCCTGGATTGGTATGGGCTATAGCGCGGTCATCACCCCGCCGGTGATCCAGCGTAATTTACTGGAAAACCCCGGCTGGTACACGGCCTACACGCCTTATCAGCCCGAGGTATCTCAGGGGCGGCTGGAAGCGCTGCTTAACTTCCAGCAACTGACCCTTGACCTGACGGGGATGGAGATTGCCTCGGCCTCGTTACTGGATGAAGCCACCGCCGCTGCCGAAGCGATGGCGATGGCAAAACGGGTCAGTAAACTGAAAACCGCCGGTAAATTTTTTGTCGCTGAAGATGTCCACCCGCAAACCCTTGATGTGCTGCGCACCCGGGCCGGTACTCTCGGTATTGAACTGATTATTGATCTGCCGGAACGTGCCGTCGAACATCCGCAGATCTTCGGGGTATTGCTCCAGTATTGCGGCACCCGCGGTCAGCTGCATGATCACCGTGCGCTGATTGCACAGCTGAAACAGCGCGACGTTATTGTCAGTGTTGCTGCCGAATTTATGGCGCTGGTATTGCTGGCCTCTCCGGGCAGCCAGGGGGCAGACATTGTGTTTGGATCTTCCCAGCGTTTCGGCGTGCCGATGGGGTACGGCGGCCCCTCTGCGGCTTTCTTTGCCTGCCGTGAGGCCTTTAAACGGGCGATGCCCGGCCGGATCATCGGCGTCTCGCGTGATGCCAGCGGTAACACGGCTTTACGTATGGCGATGCAGACCCGTGAGCAGCATATCCGCCGCGAGAAAGCCAACTCGAATATCTGTACATCGCAGGTATTGCTGGCCAATATTGCCGGGATGTATGCCGTATACCACGGGCCGCAGGGGCTGAAACGGATCGCCGGACGTATCCACCGGCTGACGGATATCCTGGCGGCGGCCCTGCAACAGCGCGGGCTGACACTTTGCCATCATCAGTGGTTTGATACCCTGATGGTCGAAGTCAGCGATAAAGCGGCGGTACTGAAACGCGCGGCACAGCAACAGGTGAATCTGCGCACCGATCTTCACCGGGCGGTGGGGATCACCCTCGATGAAACCACAACCCGCGATGATCTGCTGACCTTACTGGCAATCCTTGATGGCGGGCCGGCACAGGCTGATATTGAGGCGCTTGACCGTCAGGTTGCCACTGACAGCCAGTCACTGCCACCGGCGCTGTGCCGTAGCGGGACTATTCTCAGCCATCCGGTCTTTAACCGTTATCACAGCGAAACAGAGATGCTGCGCTACCTGCACCGGCTGGAAAAAAAAGACCTTGCCCTTAACCAGGCGATGATTCCGCTTGGCTCCTGTACCATGAAACTGACCGCCACGGCAGAAATGCTGCCGGTCAGCTGGCCGGAATTTACTGCGCTGCACCCGTTCTGCCCCCTGTCACAGGCCGCAGGGTATCAGCAGATGATAGCAATGCTTTCGCGCTGGCTGGTACAGCTGACCGGCTATGATGCTCTGTGTATGCAGCCGAATTCCGGGGCCCAGGGAGAATATGCCGGTTTGCTGGCAATTCGTCGTTACCATGAAAGCCGTCATCAGTCACAGCGCCATATTTGCCTGATCCCTGCATCGGCCCACGGCACCAACCCGGCGTCGGCGCAGATGGCAGGTATGTCGGTGCAGGTGGTGGCCTGTGATCCAAGGGGCAATATTGACCTGCAGGATCTGCGGCACAAAGCGGCGCAGGCGGGGGATCAGCTGTCCTGCATTATGGCGACCTATCCTTCAACCCATGGGGTGTATGAAGCGACGATCAGTGAAGTCTGCCGGGTGGTGCATCAGCACGGCGGGCAGGTCTACCTGGACGGAGCGAATATGAATGCTCAGGTCGGCCTGACGTCACCCGGCATTATCGGGGCGGATGTATCGCACCTCAATCTGCACAAAACGTTCTGTATTCCCCACGGTGGCGGCGGGCCGGGGATGGGGCCTGTCGGGGTAAAAGCCCATCTGGCACCCTTTGTGCCGGGCCACAGTGTAGTGCAGGCCGAAGGGGTATTAACCCGCCAGGGGGCTGTAGCGGCAGCACCTTTTGGCAGTGCGTCTATTCTGCCGGTCAGCTGGATGTATATCCGCATGATGGGGGCCGCAGGGCTGCGGCAGGCCAGTGAAATCGCGATCCTGAATGCCAACTATATTGCCGCCCGGCTGGCAGCGGCTTATCCTGTGCTGTACTCGGGGGAACAGGGGTATGTGGCCCATGAATGTATCCTCGATATCCGGCCACTCAAAGAACAGACCGGTATCAGCGAAATGGATATTGCCAAACGACTGATCGACTATGGATTTCATGCGCCAACCATGTCATTTCCGGTCACCGGTACCCTGATGGTGGAACCGACAGAGTCAGAAAGCCTGACGGAACTGGACCGTTTTATTGACGCCATGCTGGCTATCCGCGCTGAAATTGAGCGTGTGGCTGCCGGAGAATGGCCGGCAGATGATAACCCGCTGGTCAATGCGCCCCATACTCAGCAGGAAATCACCGGTGACTGGCAGCACTGTTACTCACGCAGCCTGGCGGTATTCCCTGCCGGCAGCGCAGACAAATACTGGCCTGCCGTAAAACGCCCGGATGATGTTTACGGTGACCGCCATCTGTTCTGTGCCTGTCCTGCCCTCAGTGATTATCAGTAATCGCCGCTGACAGGTGACGCGCCCTGCACCGGTACGGGCAGGGCTGCGGTGACTGACTCAGGCTGACCAGCATAGACGAACCTGTAACCCGTCAGGTAACAATATGCACTTATTAACTACTCCGCGGCTGACCGGCCGCCGGTTAACCGGCCGGGACTGGCCTTTTTTCTGCAACTGCATCAGCACCCGCAGGTGATGGCGTTTATTGCCGATCCTCTCACCGAACAGCAGATTCTGACCAGGTTCCGGCAGCGCCTGAAACCATGGAACACCGACAGCAGACACTGGCTGTGCCTGCTGCTGACCGAACGCACCAGCGCTCAGCCCGTCGGTCTGACGGGATTTTGTCTCAGGGAGCCGGGCATCGCCGAAGCGGGCTTTATGTTCAGCCCTGAGGCTCAGGGAAAAGGTTATGCCAGTGAATCACTGAATGCCCTGACGGCTGAGTATTTTAATCGCGGTTACGGTCACCGGATATTCACCCGTGTCAGCGCAGAAAATCATGCCTGTATACGTCTGATGCAGCGCTGTGGTTTTCAGCAGGAAGGCCGGTTAAGACAATGTTTTTTTCTGCACCGGCAGTGGCAGGATGATCTGCTGTTTTCGCGGCTGGCCAGTGATCCGGTCAGTGGCAGATAAAGGCACTGACAACGGCCTGCTGCGCCGGAGGCCCGGCGGCTAAACCGGCACAGAATCACCGGGTTACCTGAAAATAAATCAGTTACAGGCATTCACAAATTAATTTCAGCTTACACCTGTACACTGAAATTGATTATGGTTAGGCTGGAGGAGGTTTATCAGTAATCCGCTATCAGAAGATCAGGAAGTACACGATGACAAAACACCGTTTTTTCCCCAAAGGATATTCCGTTGGCGAAGAAATCGCTAACAGCCTTAGCCACGGACTGGGTTGCCTGTTCGGGGTCGCCGGGCTGCTATTATTGCTGAGCCGGGCCATAACATCCCATGCGGATGCCATCACCATCACCAGTTACAGCCTGTACGGTGGCAGTATGATCCTGCTGTTTCTGGCATCGACCCTCTACCATGCCATTCCGTCGCCAAAGGCCAAACCCTGGCTGAAAAAATTTGACCACTGTGCCATTTATCTGCTGATTGCCGGCACCTATACGCCGTTTCTGCTGGTCGGCCTGAAATCACCGCTGGCATACGGCCTGATGGTAGTTATCTGGCTACTGGCGCTGGCAGGGATTATCTTTAAATTATTTTTTGCCCACCGTTTTAAAATATTATCGCTGATCACCTACCTGCTGATGGGCTGGCTATCGCTGGTGGTGGTCTATCAGCTGGCGACACGTCTGTCGGCGGCCAGTGTCTGGTTACTGGCGGCTGGCGGTATCGTGTATTCTCTGGGGGTGATTTTTTACGTTTCGCGGCGAATTCCTTACAACCATGCCATCTGGCACGGGTTTGTACTCGGTGGTGCCATTTGCCACTTCTGTGCTATTTACCTCTACGTTCGTTAAAATCCCCGGCAGCAGTGCGGCTGCCGGGCGGTATTTAATCTTCGTCGGTCAGCGAATAAGGCAACGGCCGGGGTGTCAGTTCCGCCCCTTCATCGCCTGCGGGGCGTAATATCGCCCCGTCATCCAGATCATTATTCAGTACTGCCTGTACCGACAACTGGCCATCATTCCGTTTTACTGCCGCCAGGACGGTTCCGGTACGGCGCCATTTATCCCCCAGTTGTAATTCCAGCGCAGCCCCGGGCTGAGGTACCGATTCGCCGTTACCCAGCAGCCAGTAAAGGGCCCGTTTATTAGCACCACGGTATTTTGCCCGCGCCACCATTTCCTGACCGGTGTAACAGCCTTTCTTAAAACTGATCGCCTGCAGGGCCTGTAAATTGGTGGCCTGAGGGATAAATTCACCGCTGACCGCACTGTCGATCAGCGGTTGTCCGGCTTCGATATCCAGTGCCAGCCACTGCTGGCTGTCGGCGGTCTGCGCCTGGCTCAGGGCCTGGCGCAGGGCTGTGGTCTGCGGTTCGCCGGCAATCACCAGAAAACGTTCCGCAGGCTGGCCTTGCCACAGCAGCAGGGTATCGCCTGCCACCCGGCGCGGATTATCCGCGTCCGGCAACTCAGGGAAACAGGCGGCCAGCGCTTGACGTGCGCCGTTACCGGCCACCCCGGTCAGCTGACGACTGTCATCGGCAGCCAGGCTGACTTTGGAAAATACCGCATATTTTTTCAGTTCGGTCAGCTGATGCTCGCGAACCTCGCGGCGCAGCAGATAGGCATAGCCCTGTAAATCATGGAACAGGCGCAGGCTGCTCCACATTTTGCCTTTGGCATCACAGTGGGCAGCCAGCCGGTGGTCATTCTCTGCCAGCGCGGCCACATCCAGGGTGAGCTGCCCCTGTAAGTAACTGGTGCTGTCCGGTCCCTGAGCGGTGACCAGCGCCCAGTCATCCAGAGCGATAACGGTCAGAGGCAGGGCATGTGCCGCTGCCGGAGAAGAAGAAGTATGTGCGGGCATAAGGCATCCTGTGGCTGAAAGTGCCGTACCGGCCCGGCAAACCGCCTTGCCGGGTACGACAGAAAAACACTTCCGGCATTATTCACCAAAGCTGCGCTGCTGAAAAGAGCCGGACCGGGCAGGCAGAGCCTTTCCCCGACTTCTGTTCCGCGGCGGGCTGCGGGGAGCGGGGAACGGGTTTACATCCCGGGCCTGTGGATATTACGCCCGGCCGCGCATTTTTTTATCTGTCCGCG
Organism: Tatumella sp. JGM94; assembly: GCF_018257595.1. Lineage (NCBI taxonomy): Bacteria > Pseudomonadati > Pseudomonadota > Gammaproteobacteria > Enterobacterales > Erwiniaceae > Tatumella > Tatumella sp. JGM94. The sequence goes on from NZ_JAERJN010000022.1 coordinate 28,872, forward strand.
TCGGCCTGGTCGCCAGCCTGTCATTATCCGGGGTAAACTGGCGGTCTTCCCCTCAACAGTACAGGATGAGCTATGTCGGATCACACCACCCCGGGCATTGATGATAAATCGCGCATTCAGTGGGCATGCAGACGCGGTATGCTGGAACTGGATATGGCGATTATGCCGTTTTTCAAATATGAATATGACAGCCTGAGTGACCAGGATAAACAGTGTTTTATTCATCTGCTGGGTGCCGATGATCCGGACTTATTTAACTGGATGATGCAGCACGGTGAACCCGCCGATCCGCAGCTGAAGCGGATGGTTAATCTGATCCGTGAACGTAATGCACTACGCGGCCCGGTGGCACGCTGAGCTGACAGCCTCACGGCTGGCCCTGCGGATACAGACAGTATTGCAGGGGCTGGTCTTACTGGCGCTGCTCTGTTCCCCGTGGCCGCTGCCGTGGCTGCCGGTTAAATTACTGGCAGGCTGGCTGGTGTGGCGGGAAGGAAAACAGGCAAGACGGCGGCTGGCAGAACGCCACGGCCGGTTAGAGGTCGATGAGCAGGGTATCTGGTACTGGCAACATCAGCAATGGCGGACGCGGGGGAACCCCGGCTGGCTGCCTTGTGGCGTATTATTATGTCTGGAGAACAGCCGCCGGCAGCGGCTGAGATTCTGGCTGATGCAGGATGCGATGCCTGCCGGTGATTGGCGGGGGTTACGGATGCACTGGTTTTATTGCCGCCGCTTCCCCGTCGCATAACAGGCTGTTCAGAATAACGCCGCCATCTGGCTGAGGATTTGCTCACACCAGCGCTCAATTCGCTGGTCGGTCAGTTCAAACTGGTTAACATCATCCAGCGCCAGTCCGGCAAAATGCCTGCCGTCCGGCAGAACCGCTTTCTGGCTGATAAACCCGAAACCGTCCGTCGGCCAGTAACCGATAAAGCGCACCCCCATCGGTTGCAGTAAATCGTGCAGCATACCCAGAGCATCAAGGAACCATTCGCTGTAACCAATCTGGTCCCCCATCCCGTACAAAGCGACAATTTTACCGCGCAGCTGTAAATCCGGCAGCAGGGGCCACACCGCTTCCCAGTCTTCCTGTAATTCACCGAAATCCCAGGTCGGAATGCCCATAATCAGCACGTCATATTGCAGGGTAGCTTCTATCGGCCCGTCTTTGACATTATGTAATGTCACCAAATCCGCACCGATAAAATCACGGATTTTTTCCGCAACAATCTCCGTATAGCAGGTACTGGAACCGTAGAATAATCCGATTTTCATGCTGTCAGTGGCTCTGTTGATCGAAAATTTTGCCGTATGGTAGCAGAAAGCAGGCAGCGGGGATATTACGCCACGGCGCAGGGTCACCGGGAGATTCCCTTAGAAATCACCCGCCGATTTCGGCATAATAGTCCGTCGGGTAACCCCCGGCAGATCAGGTTTACCACAGGCGAAAAAACGGAGGCAAGGTGCAGGATAAACAGCCGGCTGATGAAAATACCAGCATTGTTGAACTGTTTCTCGACACTGTCTGGATAGAGCGTAACCTCGCACAGAATACCCTGTCGTCATACCGTCAGGACCTGCAACAGCTTACGGACTGGCTGGCGGCACATCAGTTATCTCTGCGGCAGGTGACTGCCGAACAGTTACAGGGTTTTCTTGCCGAACGCCTTGCCGGTGGTTGTAAAGCAAGCAGTTCGGCAAGGCAGCTCAGTGCCATGCGGCGGTTATTCCAGTACCTGTACCGAGAAAAGCAACGCAGTGATGACCCTGCGGCGTTATTATCGTCGCCGAAACTGCCGCAGCGGCTGCCGAAAGATCTCAGTGAATCGCAGATTGAACGTCTGCTGCAGGCACCCTGTACTGACATCCCCCTCGAACTGCGTGATAAAGCGATGCTGGAATTACTCTACGCCACCGGGCTGCGGGTCTCGGAGCTGGTGGGCTTATCCCTTAGCGATATCAGCCTGCGGCAGGGGGTGGTGCGGGTACTGGGCAAAGGGGACAAAGAGCGGCTGGTGCCGCTCGGTGAAGAAGCGGTTTACTGGCTGGAGCAGTACCTGGAATATGGCCGCCCGTGGCTGACCAATGGCCAGTCGCTGGACGTGATGTTCCCGAGTAACCGTGCCAGACAAATGACCCGTCAGACCTTCTGGCACCGGATAAAACACTATGCGCTGCTGGCCGGGATCGACAGTGAAAAGTTATCCCCCCATGTATTGCGGCATGCGTTTGCCACTCATTTACTGAATCACGGCGCAGATTTACGGGTTGTACAGATGCTGCTTGGGCACAGTGACCTGTCGACAACCCAGATTTATACCCATGTAGCCAACGAGCGGCTGCGACAGTTACATCAACAGCATCATCCCCGGGCCTGACCCGGCGGGTGAAAAGGACAGTATTTCCATGAAAAAAACACTTTTAGCAGTAACTCTGCTGTGGTCGGCACTTTCCGGTCTGGCACAGGCCGATGACTCAGCGATTCAGAACACCCTGCAACGGCTGGGCGTTAAAGTGACCGATATACAGCCGTCAACCCTGCCGGGCATGAAAACGGTCCTCACCGACAGCGGCGTATTTTATATCAGTGACGACGGTAAACAGATGATCCAGGGGCCGCTGTACGATATCAGCGGTCAGCACCCGGTGAATGTGACTTTCCGTCAGCTGGGCCAGAAAATGGAACAGATGGTCCCGCAGATGATTATCTATAAAGCGGCGAAACAGCAGCACGTGGTGACGGTATTTACCGATATTACCTGCGGCTATTGCCATAAACTGCACCAGCAAATGGCCGATTACAATGCCCTGGGGATCACCGTACGTTACCTGGCCTTCCCGCGTGAAGGAATGGGCGGTGAGGTCGCCAAAGCCATGACTTCCGTATGGTGTGCCGCCGACCGCAACAAAGCCTTTGATGCGGCGATGAACGGCAGCGCCCCGGCACCGGCCAGCTGTAATATTGACCTCAGCCGCCAGTATCAGCTCGGCCTGATGTACGGTATCCAGGGGACACCGGCGATACTGACCGAAAACGGCACCCTGATCCCCGGCTATCAGGGACCTCAGGAACTGAAACAGTATCTCGACAGCCAGTCAGCAGGGAAGTAACTTTTGGCCGGAAAACATGTGGCTCAACTGCGTCGTCGCCAGCCGGCCGATGAAACGCAACTGCCGGCCGAAATGCCGGCACTATTACGCCGTTTATATGCCCTGCGCGGGGTAAACTCGGCCAGCGAACTGGATCGCAGTGCCGCGGGGTTACTGCCCTGGCAGGGCCTGACGGGGATAGAAACGGCAGCCGCGTTACTGCACCAGGCCATATCCGAGCGGCAGCGGATTATTGTGGTCGGTGACTTTGATGCAGACGGGGCCACCAGCACCGCTCTGTCGCTGCTGGCGTTACGCAGCCTCGGGGCAGAAAACCTTGATTTTCTGATCCCTAACCGCTTTGAAGACGGTTATGGCCTGAGTCCGGAAGTGGTGGAACAGGCACGGGCCCGCGGCGCGGAATTGATCCTGACGGTGGATAACGGAATTTCCTCCCATGCGGGGGTGGTACTGGCCAGCCAGTACGGTATTCCGGTGGTGATTACCGATCATCACCTGCCGGGGGAAACCCTGCCGCCGGCGGCGGCTATCGTTAACCCTAACCTCAGAGACTGTGCTTTTTTGTCCCGTTCGCTGGCCGGGGTCGGGGTGGCGTTTTACCTGATGCTGGCCCTGCGGGCGCGGCTGCGTCAGCACGGCGGGTTCGGTGACCGGCCGGTGCCAAACCTCGCAGAGCTGCTCGACCTGGTGGCCCTCGGTACCGTGGCGGATGTGGTTCCCCTCGACGCCAATAACCGTATCCTTGTCTGGCAGGGGCTGCAACGGATCCGCGCCGGGAAATGCCGTCCGGGGATCCGTGCGTTACTGGAAGTGGCAAACCGGCAACCGGCCAGGCTGGTCGCCAGTGATCTTGGTTTTGCCCTCGGGCCGCGTTTAAATGCGGCCGGGCGGCTCGACGATATGTCTGTCGGGGTCTCCCTGCTGCTGTGCGACGACACCCAACAGGCGCGGATGCTGGCCAGTGAATTAGATGCCCTGAACCAGACCCGTAAACAGATAGAGCAGGGGATGCAGGCCGAAGCATTAAGCCTGTGTGATTCGCTGGAACAGGCTGATGAGCAACTGCCCGGCGGGCTGGCATTTTATCATCCTGGCTGGCATCAGGGCGTGGTCGGCATTGTCGCCTCGCGTCTGAAAGAGCGTTTCCACCGGCCGGTATTTGCTTTTGCCCCGGCCGGCGACGGAACCCTGAAAGGTTCCGGCCGTTCGGTCAGCGGGCTGCATCTGCGTGATGTACTGGAACGGCTGGACACGCTGCACCCGGGGATGATGCTGAAATTTGGCGGCCATGCCATGGCGGCGGGCCTGTCACTGAATGAAGACCAGTTTGAACACTTCCGCCAGGCATTTGCAGAGCTGGCCGGTGAATGGCTGGATGAGCAGCAGTTGCAGGGCGTGGTCTGGTCTGACGGTGAATTATCCGGCCATCAACTCAGCCTGCAGACGGCGGAAATACTGCGTGAAGCGGGGCCCTGGGGGCAGGCTTTCCCGGAACCGTTGTTTGACGGTCAATTCCGCATCCTCCGGCAACGGCTGGTGGGCGAACGTCACCTGAAACTGATGCTGGAACCGGTGGGCGGCGGCCCGTTACTGGATGGTATCGCCTTTAATATTGATACCGCCCTGTGGCCGGACAACAGCGTACAACAGGCCGAAATTGCCTATAAGCTGGATATTAACGAATTCCGCGGTCAGCGTAATCTGCAGCTGTTAATTGAACATCTGTGGCCGGTGGCCTGATTAGCGGCAATGTTCTGTGCAACAATAGCACTGTTGCTACTGTGCAGGGGATACCCGAAACATCACCTTTACGGTACACTGTGGGGCCTTAACTGAGCCAGTTACCGACCAACTAAAAGAAATATTAAGCCATGTTTGAGATTAATCCGGTAAGAAACCGTATCCAGGACCTCTCTGAGCGCAGTAATGTGCTTCGGGGGTATCTTTGACTACGATGCTAAAAATGAGCGTCTCGAAGAAGTTAATGCTGAACTAGAGCAGTCCGATGTCTGGAACGAACCTGAACGCGCTCAGGCGCTGGGTAAAGAGCGTTCCTCACTGGAAGCCATAGTCAATACCCTGAACCAGCTGGCACAGGGGCTGGAAGATGTCAGCGGCCTGCTGGACCTGGCAGTGGAAGCGGACGACGAAGAGACCTTCAACGAAGCGGTTGCTGAACTGGACGATCTGGACAAAAAGCTGGCCGAACTGGAATTCCGCCGTATGTTCTCCGGCGAGCACGACAGCGCTGACTGTTATATCGATCTGCAGGCCGGTTCCGGCGGCACTGAAGCCCAGGACTGGGCCAGTATGCTGCTGCGGATGTACCTGCGCTGGGCCGAAGATAAAGGCTTTAAAACTGAAGTGATCGAAGAGTCGGATGGCGATGTGGCTGGCATCAAATCGGCCACCATCCGTATCTCCGGCGAATATGCGTTCGGCTGGCTGCGTACCGAAACCGGGGTGCACCGTCTGGTGCGTAAAAGCCCGTTTGACTCCGGCGGTCGCCGTCATACCTCTTTCAGCTCGGCGTTTGTCTATCCGGAAGTGTCTGACGATATTGATATCGACATTAACCCGGCCGACCTGCGGATTGACGTTTACCGCGCCTCCGGGGCCGGTGGTCAGCACGTTAACCGTACCGAGTCTGCGGTGCGTATTACCCATATTCCGACCAATACTGTCACTCAGTGTCAGAATGACCGCTCCCAGCATAAAAACAAAGACCAGGCAATGAAGCAGATGAAGGCCAAGTTATACGAGCTGGAAATGCAGAAAAAGAATGCCGAAAAACAGGCGCTGGAAGATAACAAATCCGATATCGGTTGGGGCAGCCAGATCCGTTCTTATGTACTGGATGATTCGCGGATTAAAGATCTGCGTACCGGCGTGGAAACACGCAATACCCAGGCAGTACTGGATGGCGACCTGGACCGGTTTATTGAAGCAAGTTTAAAAGCAGGTTTATAAGGAAACCCCATGTCTGAACAACAACCACAGCAAACGGATGCCAGTCAGGATCTCAATAACGAACTGAAAAGTCGTCGTGAGAAACTGGCAGCCCTGCGCCAGAACGGCGTGGCATTTCCGAATGATTTCCGTCGTGATTCACTGTCTGACCAGCTGCACCAGCAGTTTGATGATAAGGACAGCGAACAGCTGGAAAGCACCGGAATCGAAGTCAGCGTGGCCGGCAGAATGATGACCCGCCGTATCATGGGGAAAGCTTCCTTTGTCACCCTGCAGGATACCGGCGGACGTATCCAGTTATATGTATCGCGTGATGACCTGGCGGAAGGTTACTACAACGAGCAGTTTAAAAAGTGGGACCTCGGGGATATCCTCGGGGCGCGCGGTAAACTGTTTAAAACCAAAACCGGCGAACTGTCGATCCACTGTACAGAACTGCGTCTGCTGACCAAAGCATTACGCCCGTTGCCGGACAAATTCCACGGCCTGGCGGACCAGGAAACCCGTTACCGTCAGCGCTATCTGGATCTGATTGCTAACCAGCAGTCGCGGGACACCTTCCGGGTACGTTCAAAAATCATGGCCGCGATCCGCCAGTTTATGGTGGAGCGTCAGTTTATGGAAGTGGAAACCCCGATGATGCAGGTGATCCCCGGTGGCGCATCTGCGCGTCCGTTTATTACCCATCATAATGCGCTGGACATTGATATGTACCTGCGTATTGCCCCGGAACTGTACCTGAAACGGCTGGTGGTGGGCGGTTTTGATCGGGTTTTCGAAATTAACCGTAACTTCCGTAACGAAGGTATTTCGCCGCGCCATAACCCTGAGTTCACCATGATGGAACTCTATATGGCCTATGCGGACTACAACGATTTGATCGAACTGACCGAAAGCCTGTTCCGTACCCTGGCAGAGAAAGTACTCGGCCATACCAAAGTCACCTACGGTGATCAGGTGTTTGATTTTGGTCAGCCGTTTGCCCGCATGACCATGCGTGAAGCGATTAAAAAGTACCGTCCGGAGACCGAACTCAGCGATCTGGATGACTTTGATAAAGCGGTGGCAATTGCCGGCTCACTGGGGATTAAGGTTGAGAAAAGCTGGGGGCTGGGCCGTGTGGTGACGGAAATTTTCGAAGAAACCGCCGAAAGCCAGTTGATTCAGCCAGCTTTTATTACCGAGTATCCGGCCGAGGTTTCGCCGCTGGCACGCCGTAATGACCAGAACCCGGAAATCACTGACCGTTTTGAGTTCTTTATCGGCGGACGGGAAATCGGTAACGGCTTCTCAGAGCTGAATGACGCGGAAGACCAGGCGGAACGTTTCCGGCAACAGGTTAATGCCAAAGACGCCGGTGATGACGAAGCCATGTTCTATGATGAAGACTATGTGACCGCCCTGGAACATGGTCTGCCGCCAACCGCCGGACTGGGTATCGGTATTGACCGGATGGTAATGCTGTTTACCGACAGCCACACCATCCGTGATGTGATCCTGTTCCCGGCCCTGCGCCCGGAAAGCAAATAATTCCGCGTCAGCGGACAGTCATCTTGTCAGCTTTTAACGCCCGGCCAGTGCCGGGCGTTTTTACAGCGGCACCAGACTGCTCCCTTCACCGTCACTGGCAGGACTGCACTTTGCCGCCCGGCCCCGGTTCACTCTCTGCCGTGCCTCATTACTGACAACTCCGCCTCACAACTGATTATTTCAGCAGCGTTAATCTATCCTTTACCTGAAGACTTCTTATTTTTCCGGTGCGGAAACGGCCGCGTTTAGGCTGCCCGAAACCACAGGCAGGCTTAATTGTCAGCAACAGTAAAAAACCCGGAATTTATCTATATATTTAGCCTGATTATTTCTTAATAATTGGCAAATATTGCTGGAATGATTTAGCAATTGTTGAGAAATTATCCGCGATTGCGCCCGGAACTGGTTCCGCAATGCGCCATATAACCCCATTTGCGCAGGGCATCTGCCCGCGGAAGTTGCTGTCCTGCGTACAGTGCACTGGTAGCTGCAAGCCAGGGGCGGTAGCGTGCCTGTAAAATATTTTTGAATGATTTTGTGAATAAAACGCTTTCTGATCAGTAATCTTTGCTATCTTCAGGCTTCCGGAACATATCAGTCTGCCACGGCAGAGCCTGTTACCGGAGCATCACAGTGACGATTATGACCGCGAATAATCACCGGCAGTAGTCCCCGCCGGCGACCTGTCGGATTGTCCGGCATTCTGATACTAAGAACAGACATGACTTCATTATAGCTTATATTTTACCTGCTGCAGGCCCGGAACACCCTTCAGTTTGTGCGGCCCGCGGGACAGGAGAGGAGACAGCACTGATGCACAACGCCTTAAGCAAGGCTGAACAGACGCCGCCAGCCCATCCCCGTCGCGGAGCAAAAAAAAGCCTGATGGCGATGATGGTCGGGCTGACACTACTGCCGGCCGCCAGCAGCTTTGCCGGTGGCCTGGTATTACCGGACAGTGATTTACGTTCTGACCTCAGCTGGCTGGCAGACCGCGGGGTGATCCGCCTTAGCCTCAGCACCTGGCCCCTGAGTGAAGATGCAATAGAAGCCGCACTGGAGAAAGCCCATCCGGCCTATTCTTCGGAACAACTGGCGATTGAGCGGGTACAGCAACGGTTGCGGACCCTGAAATCGGATGTGCGGATCAACGGATATACCTCGACCGGTGGTTCCGGCCAGCCGAAAGCCTTTGCACAGTCAGTAACTGCTGATAACCGGTTATCGGTAATCTCCAGCAACAGCGGTGACTGGTGGGACATTAATCTGCAGGGCAACCTTGAAGCGGGAGAGCAGATCCAGTCGCCTTCCCGCGCCAACCTGAATAACAGCTACGCTGCGGTAAAAATCTGGGGCCAGTGGTTGTCTTTTGGTCAGACTCCCCAGTGGTGGGGGCCGGGTAACGAAGGCAGCCTGATCCGCTCTGATGCCGCCCGGCCACTGACCGGATTTATGTTACAGCGTGACCGCCAGACCGCCCCGGATATCTGGTGGCTGAACTGGGTCGGCCCGTGGCAGTACCAGATCTCTGCCGCCCAGGAAGCCCAGTATACGGCAGTGCCCCATACAAAGATTATCGGTATGCGCCTCAGTGTTTCCCCGTGGCAGTCACTGGAACTGGGAGCCAGCCGGATAATGCAGTGGGGCGGCGAAGGACGTCCTCAGTCGTTAAATAATTTCTGGGACGGTTTTGCCGGTAATGACAATACCACCGCCAATGACCCTAACGAGCCGGGTAACCAGCTGGCCGGGTTTGATGCCCGGCTGAAACTGGAACCGACCCTCGGTATCCCGGTCAGTATCTACGGTCAGCTGATTGGGGAAGACGAAGCCGGTAAACTGCCGTCGTCGAATATGTACCTGCTGGGGATCGAAGGGCATCAGAGCCTGGGGAAAAATGCGGTTAACTGGTATCTGGAAGGCCATGATACCCGTACTGATATGAGCCGCACCAACTACAGTTATACCCACCATATCTATAAAGACGGTTACTACCAGCAGGGTTATCCGCTGGGCGACAGCCTGGGGGGCGATGGCCGGTTACTGGCGGCGAAAACCGAGCTGGTCACCGAAGATAACCAGCGCTGGAGTGTGCGTATGTTCTACGCCAGAGTAAACCCGGAAAATCAGCGTATTAACCGTGCCTTCCCCCATGCGGATACCCTGAAAGGGGTACAGCTGGGCTGGGGAGGCGCAGTCTATAAATCGGTACGGCTGAATCTGAGTAGCTGGTATACCGATGCCAGCCATAATGATAATAACGATTTAGGTGCCAGCGCGGCACTGGAAATCCCGTTTCAGCTGTAACTAATCACTGACGTTGTATGGCCGTATCAGACGGCCGGGGCAGGGAGGCCCGCAGTATCCGCCGCGGAAGGGCAACAGTCAGCAGTGTCTACTTTTAACTGATGAAATAAATTGATGAAAACAACCGTACTGAAACTGACAGCCGCGGCAGCCCTGGTGGGGCTGCTGAGCGGTTGTACCATGATCCCCGGCCAGGGGCTGAACAGCCTGCGTAAAAATGTGGTGGAACTGCCGGACAGTGACTATGACTGGGATAAACTGGTAAATGTCTACCCGATGACCCCGGACCTGATCGACCAGCTGCGTCCGGCACCGATACTGGCCCAGCCTAACCCGCAGCTCGACAGCCTGCTGAGCAGCTACCAGTACCATATCGGCCGCGGCGATGTATTAATGATCACCGTCTATGACCACCCGGAACTGACCACCCCGGCCGGCACCTACCGCAGTGCCAGTGATACCGGTAACTGGGTCGGGGCCGACGGCACTATTTTCTACCCTTATATCGGTAAAGTGTATGTGGCCGGTAAAACCCTCGACCAGGTACGGGTGGAAATTGCCCGCCGGCTGGCGACCTATATCGAAAGCCCGCAGGTGGATGTCAGTGTGGCGGCTTTCCGTTCCCAAAAAGCCTATGTCACCGGTGAGGTGACCCGCTCCGGCCAGCAGGCGATTACCAATGTGCCGTTAACCATTATGGATGCGATTAATGCGGCCGGCGGATTATCGGCCGATGCGGACTGGCGGCATGTGGTACTGACCCATAACGGTAAAGACATTGTGCTGTCCCTGCAGGCCCTGATGCAGAAAGGGGATCTGTTAGAAAACCGGTTACTCTATCCGGGCGATATTTTGTTTGTGCCGCGTAACGACGACCAGAAAGTCTTTGTGATGGGCGAAGTCGGTAAACAGAGCACCCTGAAAATGGACCGCAGTGGTATGACCCTGGCCGAAGCCCTTGGCAGCTCTGACGGGATTAACCAGCAATATGCTGATGCCTCGGGGATTTTCGTGATCCGTAAGATCCCGAAAGATAAACAGGGGCGGATTGCCAATATCTATCAGCTGAATGCCAAAGATGCCTCAACGATGGTCATGGCCAGCGAATTCCAGCTGCAGCCTTACGATATTGTCTATGTGACCACCGCACCGCTGGTACGCTGGAACCGGGTGGTATCTCAGTTATTACCGACCATTACCGGTATCTATAATATGACCGAAACAGCGAATTATTACGGAAATCTGAAATAATTATGTTTAATTCAATCCTGGTGGTCTGTACCGGTAATATCTGCCGTTCGCCGATTGGCGAACGGCTGCTGCGTCAGGCGTTACCGGACAAAACAATTGACTCTGCGGGGGTCGGCGCATTGGTTGATCATGAAGCCGATAGCTCAGCGATTGCTGTTGCCGGACAGCATCAGTTATCGCTGCAGGGCCATAAAGCCCGCCAGTTTACCGGCCGGCTGGGGCGGCAGTATGACCTGATACTGGTAATGGAAAAACACCATATCGAACAGGTGACCAGAATTGCCCCCGAAGCGCGCGGAAAAACCCTGTTAATCGGCCACTGGCTGGAAAATAAAGAGATCCCCGATCCGTACCGGCAGAGTATGGAAGCATTTGAATTTGTCTATCAGTTACTGGACCAGGCTTGTCAGCGCTGGGCCGGGAAACTGGGCGGTTAACCTTAGGAAGTCAACATGTCACCGACAGCGAAACATACCCCGGCCAGTCCGGACTCTGATGAAATCGATCTGGGACGCCTGCTTGGCGAACTGATCGACCACCGTAAACTGATTATCAGTATTACTGCGGTTTTTACCGTGCTGGCAATACTCTATGCCCTGTTTGCCACCCCCGTTTATCAGGCGGATGCGCTGGTACAGGTGGAACAGAAGCAGGGCAATACCCTGTTAAACAGTCTTAGCCAGATGCTGCCCGACAGCCAGCCGGCATCAGCCCCGGAAATTGCTCTGTTACAGTCACGGATGGTGCTGGGTAAAACCGTCGACGACCTGAACCTGCAGGCGCAGGTCAGCGAAAAATACTTTCCGCTATTTGGCCGCGGCTGGGCGCGGTTAACCGGCCACCCGCCGGGCACCCTGACTGTTGGCCGTATTTATGTGGCTGCACAGGACGGCAAAGTACCGGCCCTGACGGTTACCGCGGGTGACAATGGTCATTATCAGTTATCCGGTGGCCCCTATCATTTACAGGGCCATATCGGTCAGTTGCTGGAAGCAAATGGTTTATCCCTGTTAATCAGTGATCTGCAGGCCCCGGCGGGCACAACATTTACCATTAATTATCTGACCCGGCTGGAAGCAATAAATAATCTGCAAAAGTCGTTTTCGGCGGTTGATCAGGGTAAAGATACGGGGATGTTAAATCTGACCCTGAGCGGCAGTGACCCGGCGCTGATCCGGCAGACCTTACGCAGCATCAGTGATAACTACCTGGCACAGAATATTGCCCGCCAGGCGGCGCAGGACAGTAAAAGCCTGGACTTTCTGGCCCGGCAGTTACCTGAGGTACGGGCGGAGCTGGATGCGGCCGAAGATAAGCTGAGCGCTTACCGTAAACGCAGTGATTCGGTTGATTTAACCATGCAGGCCCGTTCGACCCTTGACCAGGTGGTGAATGTCGATAATCAGCTGAACCAGTTGACCTTTCGTGAAGCGGAAGTGTCGCAGCTGTTTACCAAAGACCACCCGACCTACAAGGCGCTGCTGGAAAAGCGTAAAACCCTGCAGGATGAAAAAGCCCGTTTAAATAAACAGGTCTCGGCGATGCCGGCCACCCAGCAGCAGGTACTGCAGTTAAGCCGCGATGTGGAATCAGGCCAGGCGGTATATATGCAGTTACTTAACCGCCAGCAGGAACTGAATATTGCCAAAAACAGTGCTATCGGCAATGTGCGTATTATTGATGATGCGGTAACCGAACCGAAACCGGTAAAACCGAAAAAATCATTGATCGTACTGATTGGTATTGTACTGGGCGGGGCAATATCTGTCGGGCTGGTGCTGCTACAGGTATTTTTGCGCCGCGGGATTGAATCGCCGGAGCAGCTGGAAGAGCTGGGGATTAATGTCTATGCCAGTGTGCCGGTTTCTGAGTGGATGGCCCGCCAGCAGCCGAAACGGTCACTGAAAGGTAAACATAAACGTAAAGAAAATACCCGTTTCCTGGCGAAAGATAACCCGGCAGACCTGGCCATCGAAGCGATCCGCAGCCTGCGCACCAGTCTGCATTTTGCCATGATGGAAGCCAGAAATAACGTGCTGATGATTTCCGGGGCCAGCCCCAATGCCGGTAAAACCTTTATTACCACCAACCTGGCGGCGGTAATTGCCCAGAGCGGCCAGAAGGTGCTGTTTATCGACGGTGATATGCGTAAAGGCTATGCTCATCAGATATTTAACCAGACCACCGACCATGGCTTATCGGATATTCTGTCCGGTAAATCACAGATACCGCAGGCGGTAAAAAGCGTGGCGAACGGCAGCTTTGACTTTATTGCCCGTGGTGCCATACCGCCCAACCCGGCGGAGCTGTTAATGCACCCGCGTTTTCAGCAGCTGCTGGACTGGGCCGGCGAACACTATGACCTGGTACTGGTGGATACCCCGCCGATTCTGGCGGTCACCGATGCGGCAGTGATTGGCCGTTATGCGGGGACCACCCTGCTGGTGGCCCGTTTTGAACAGAACACCGCCAAAGAGATTGAGGTCAGTATCCGCCGCTTTGAACAGAGCGGGGTAGAGATTAAAGGCTGTATTCTGAACGGGGTGGTGAAAAAAGCCAGCAGCTATTATGGCTACGGTTACAGCCACTACGGCTACTCTTACGACGATAAACAGCAATCATAATTCCGTTATTCTAACACTCAGTGCGGGGCACATAGCTGTGCCCCGGCATTCCCTCCGCAACCTCTTTATTAACACCACCCGCACAGGGAGATGGTGAGGAAACCATGACGCGTTTAACCCGAAATTTGTGGGTCAGCGGGCTGCTGATCCTGTCAGATTTTATCGGCTTTACCCTGGCGATTTATATTGCGATGGGCATTTTACAGCTGACCCTGAGCCATTTTCATGACCGCATTCCTGAGGTGCCGACCGAAGGCTGGATCAGTCTGCACTGGATGCTGGCCTGCTGCTGTATCGGATGGTTTGCTGTCCGGCTGCGCCATTACTTTTACCGTAAAACCTTCTGGTTTGAACTGAAAGAGATCCTGCGCACTCTGCTGATTTTTGCGGTATTTGAAATAGCGATAGTGGCTTTTGCCAAATGGTATTTTTCCCGCTACCTGTGGGTACTGACCTGGCTGCTGGTGCTGCTGCTGGTCCCCGCCCTGCGGATGCTGACCAAAAAACTGCTGGATAAAGCCGGCCTGTGGCAGCGGGACGCGATTATTATCGGCAGCGGTAAAAATGCCATTGACGCTTACCAGGCGATTACCAGCGAGAAAAACCTTGGTTTCCGTGTCACCGGGTTTATTAATACCGAACCGGCTCTGGCCGGGCAGCAACAGTTGCAGGGAATCCCGTTATTAGACTGTAATCCCGGCTGGCTGGGTAATGGCGTAGATCGGCGTCAGCAGTTTATTGTGGCGGTGGAAAGTCAGCAGGCCGAACTGCGGAATAGCTGGCTGCGGGAAATGATGATTAAAGGCTATCGTTATGTATCGGTAATCCCGACATTACGTGGTATGCCCCTCGATAGCACCGATATGTCATTTATTTTCAGCCATGAAGTGATGATTTTCCGTGTCCATCAGAACCTGGCAAAGTGGTCATCACGGGCACTGAAACGCGGTTTTGATATCTGTGCCTCGCTGGCAATTATTATTCTGCTAGCGCCGTTACTGCTGTATATCCGCAGTAAAGTCAGAAAAGACGGGGGGCCGGTAATCTATGGTCATGAACGTATCGGCCAGCATGGCAAGCCGTTTAAATGCCTGAAATTCCGTTCTATGGCGGTTAACTCCGGACAGCTGCTGGAAGAGTTACTGGCCAGCGACTCTGAAGCGAAAGCCGAATGGGATGCCACCTTTAAACTGAAAAATGACCCGAGGATCACCAAAATCGGCGATATTCTGCGCCGCACCAGTATGGATGAATTACCCCAGCTGTTTAATGTACTGAAAGGGGAAATGAGCCTGGTCGGGCCGCGGCCAATTATCCAGCAGGAACTGGAGCGTTATCATGAGCAGGTCGACTATTATCTGATGAGTAAACCGGGTATGACCGGACTCTGGCAGGTCAGCGGCCGCAGTGATGTGGATTATGAAACCCGCGTCTATTTTGATGCCTGGTATGTCAAAAACTGGTCAATGTGGAATGATATTGCGATTTTATTTAAGACTGTCGGGGTGGTTTTGAAAAAAGATGGAGCATACTAAGAAAATGAAAATTCGGAGTGATTATATAATGACGAATTTTTTAAATAAAAAATATAATGGGGTGCTATATTTCATTATATTATCTTTTTTTTTCTGTTGTTTTTTAGTGTCTCCATTGTTGTCATTTTTTGGCATTATAATTTTATTCGCTATAGTTGAGGTGAGGAATAAGTCATTCAGATATCCACTGACTGTTTTAGCATTTTTTTCTGGGGCGGTGATATACTCATCAAGAGTTGTCGGTAATATTTATGGTGATGATTTTGCTAATGAATATTACCCCCTTTATAATGGAATTTATAAAGGGGAAGGGATACTTGATGGTGATTTTGGTGGGGGGGTTGAAATTGGGTTGTCTTCATATTTTAAATTATTATCAATAATACTACCTCATTTGTCAGAATCAGGAGTCATGCTATCAGTATCATTATTATGCACGATGCTATTCTATTTTTGGATAGAGTTCTTTCTATTTAAAGATTATAAATTAAAAAATGAAACATTATTTTTAGCTTCGGTTCTTTTGTTTTTTGGTTATTTCGTAACAACTCAATTAATGCGACAGGCTATATCGACAGTATTTATTTTATATTCTTTGTCATATTGGGATAGAGGTTGTAAATTTAAATCTGTAATAAGTATATGTATTGGCGGCATATTCCACCTAACAGCAATCCCATTGGTTTTTATATTCCATATTTTAATGGGTGAAAATAGAAAGCTTAAAATATGGTTAGTGGGTATTTTTTTTGCATTTGGCTTTCTTTTTACAACCGTCCTTAAAATCATATCAGGTAGTGGAATTTTCTTTGGGGTCGTAAGTAAATTTTTGTATTACCTAACAAATACAGAGAGTGGGTTTGCAACTGCATATTATTGGAAGTTATTATTACCAGTCATCATCATTAGTTTTTTTATTTCTAAAGATGAAAGTCCAAAGCTTAAAAGTCTTCTTTTTTATGGGGTGATGAGTTATCTGTGTTTAATAGAAATACCATTTGCATCTGATCGTGTATTTATGCTCATGAATATATACTTATTAGGTGGGATAGTCTTCGTAGCATTTAGTAAGTTTCTTAATGGTTTTAGATTGGTTGTTATTTCTTTATGTATAATGCGATTCATTTTATTAGGCCCATACTATAATTTTGAATGTGGTAACACAGTATTATGTCTTTGGGGGGCATATCCATGGTTAGGGAGTTTCCTTTAGGTAATGAGGGGAAAAATATCATAGTAACAGTCTATGTAACAACACAAAATAGACCGGAGCTATTAGACAGAGCATTACATTCTCTTCATGAACAAACGTTCTCAGATTTTGAGGTAATTGTATGTGATGATTGTTCAAACCACGAAAATCACCTGAAAAATATGAAAGTGATCGAAAAACATAAAGGCATCCTATCGAGTTTAAAATACTTACGAAATGATCAGGTAAAAGGTGCTTGTTATAGTCGGAATTTAGCTATTTCTCATGCTAAAGGAGAGTATATCACTGGTTTGGATGATGATGATTTATTTCACCATAAGCGTCTGGAGTTATTTTTACAGGAAGTTAAAAAAGGTTCTTATTCATTTTTATGTGCTAATTCTAAAAAATATACAGGTACTATAAATGAGCCATTGAAAAGTGGTTGTAATGAAATAACATTTGAAGAAATGAAGAAGTATAATGCTGTAGGAAATCAGATTTTTGTCCGGACAGCGTTAATAAAATCAGTAGGTGGATTTGACGAAAAAATGCCAGCCTGGCAAGATTATGATACCTGGTTCAGGTTAATATATAAATATGGAACTGCCCTGAAAATAAAAGCATGTACGATGTATTTAGATGATAATGACAACAGAATAAGAATTACAACTTCAAGTAAGGCTTATAAGGGATATTGTAAATTTATAGCTAAGCATGAAAGTTTTCTTAACAAAAGTGAACTGGCTAGCCTATATTATCTTGATAAGATAAACAGGAAGGAAAATTTTAATGTTTTTAAGGCGTGCTTGAGATTAGATATGCATTCGTTTATCAAAGTTTTTAAATACTCTTTAACCTATAAATATCCTGCTGCTTATAGGATATATGAAAAAACATTCAAATAGTGTAGGAATACTTTTAGGGAAGACAGGTAGTTAGAATGGAGCTATATTTTTTAGTAAAGTAAGTTTTTAATGGTGAATATTAGATGGTATGAATACTCTTATGTAGAAACTTTAACTCATCTGTTTCTAATAGCACAGTGCCTTTAACTGTAGTGTTATTTATATTATGTGGTTTATGGTATCACTTAGTGAGAATAATATCTGATTGTGGAGTGCAGGATGCATGCTATATTTTACTGGTTGTTGTTAATTAACATTATAAATTGAACCTCAATGGAAAGCTAAACACTTATGTTATGGCATTTTGTTTAAATAGAGTATTTTTATATTAATCAGGTGGTTTATGAAGAAGATACTTACAATTATTCTGTTAATCTCTATTCCTTTATCATGTGGTGCTAAGTCAATTTTTAAGGCTGGTAGTGATTTTTATGATGAAAACCACAATATTATTAATGCACATGGAGCAGGATTTCTTAAGATAAAAGATACTTATTATTGGTACGGGGAGCTAAGAACTACACACCAGGATAATACAGGTAAAGTTAATGTTTATAGCTCTAATGATCTCTATAAGTGGAAATACAGAGGTGTTGCATTAGATTTGTCAGGAAAAAAAGATAAATATTCGATTGAAAGACCAAAGGTTATTTATAATGATAACACGAAGAAATATGTTATGTGGTTTCATGTTGAATTGCATGGCCACTATCAGACAGCTATTGCAGGTGTAGCACAGTCAGATAGTCCGGCTGGTCCATTTGAATTTATAAATATAACATGGCCAAATAAAAAATCATTACCTGTTTTTTCTGACATCCATAATATTAAAGAATCATGGTACATTAAAAATGTAGAAAGAGGAGAGCAGGTATTTAAAAGAGATTTTAATCGAGGTCAGGCATTTAGAGATATGACTTTATTTAAAGATGATAATGGAAAAGCATATTTAATTTATGCATCTGAAGATAATCTATCACTTCATATATCAGAGCTTGATAAAACATATACTCAATTAGATGGCAACTTCTCTCGGGTGCTTGTAGGGCTTAAGAATGAAGCTCCAACTATCTTCAAGCACAATGGGTTATATTATCTGATAACGTCTGGGCTCAAAGGATTTTCTCCGACAGATGCGAGAAGTGCTGTAAGTAAAAATATTTTTGGCCCATGGACTTTATTAGGAAATCCTGTGGTGTCTAATAATGCAGAAGATAAAAGGAATACGTTCAGTTCTCAAGGGACTTATGTATTAAAGGATCCTACGGGGAAAGGTTTTATCTTTATCGCTGATCAATGGAATCCAGGAAACCTAATTAATAGCAAATATATTTGGTTGCCTATAGAATGGCAGGGTAATAGACCAGTTATTAAGTGGAAAAGTGAATGGAGCTATTGATGAAATTGAATCATTCTAATTCAAAAGTTGGAATTATAATGCCGATGTATAACGCTGAAGCAACCATTGAGCGCGCTATCGAATCGGTAATAAATCAGAAATATAAAGAATGGATTCTATATATTATTGATGATTGTTCCACTGATAATTCTCATGTTTTAATTGAAAAATATTTATCTGATGATCGTATTGTTTTACTAAAGAATGATTGTAACATTGGAGCTGCGAAGACCAGAAATAACGGCTTAATAGCTTCAAATGAAGAATTTATTTGTTTTTTAGATAGTGATGATGAATGGCTTCCTGAGAAACTTTTTATACAAAAAAATGAAATCGGCACGAATGATTTTTTTTCAATAACAAACTATAACTATATTTCACAAGGAAATAGCTTCCCTATTATAGCTAATAAATTGTTTTTAAATAAGCATGATTTGCTTTCCAAAAAATATAGAGTTTGCTTTTCATCTCTAATGATTAAAAGGAAAGATAAAGAAATGGTTTTTGAAAATATCGGGCATGAGGATTTTTTATTTCTTCTTGGTTGCTTAAAAGAGAACAGAGTGATAAAGATAGTTAATAAACCCCTGGTTAATTATCATGCACAGCCAGTATCTCTATCTTCAAATAAGAAAAAAGCTATAATCTGGCACTATAAAATCCTAAAGAATTTATATCCATTTAATCTAATCAAACGATGTTATTATATGCTTTGTTATGCTTATCAAGGTGTTATGTTTTCAAAAAAAATAAGGTAATAATTGAGTGCGTAAAATTGCTATAGTTATCGAAAATGCATTTTTATATGCCGGGACTGAGAATATATGTAACTTCATGTCTGAATGTTTTGGGGATAAAAATGAAGTAGACATAATATCTCTTAATGGTACCCCCCCCTCATTTTATCCATTCTCATTTGCAAATAATATTATAACATTTCATAGTAGTAAATATAGGTTATTAGGTGTTATAAAACATTTGAAGTCAAGCTCATACGATCGTGTCTATGTGATTACTATGGGAAAACTAAGTGTGTTATTTTCTATTTTAATGAAAACATACCTTTTGGATTCATCGAGAATAATATCATGTGAGCATGTTTCTTTAGCGTCTTTTAATAACATAGTTAAGTTTTTGAAGTTTATTTCTTTGCGTTTTTATCGTGAGGTTGTAGTACTGACAGATAAAGACAGTGTTATCTTATCCAGGTGGGGGGTAAAAAATAGAGTCATTAAAAATCCTATTGTTTTTAGAGGGTATGAAAGAACATTAACTTATAAAAGGGCTTTGGCAATAGGCAGGCTATCACCTCAGAAAGGATTCGATCGTCTTTTATATATTTGGTCAGAGTTTGTAAAAAACAATAAAAATTGGGTGTTACAAATAGCAGGTGATGGTCCTGAATTAAATAATTTAAAAATGATAATTTCTAAATTAAATTTGGAAGGCAGTGTTGCACTCCTTGGTAAAGTTAAAGAAATTAATGAATTATATAAGAATAGTGATATTTATCTTATGACTTCAAGGTATGAAGGCCTTCCTTTAGTTTTATTAGAGGCGAAATCCTGGTCCTTACCTGTTATTTCTTACGATTGTCCTACTGGTCCGGCAGAGATTATCAATGATGGTGTTGATGGTTATCTTATAGAAGATGAAAATTCATCGGAATTTATTGAAAAAATGACACACCTCATTTCTACACCAGGGCTTCTGGTACAAATGTCAAACAATTGTAAAACAAGTTCACTAGAGTTTTCATCAGAAAAAATATCTCAGCAATGGTTGAAAACACTGGAAGATAATTAAATAATACTGTTATTAATTATCTTCCATTTAAATGGTTTTTTTAATTTGTAGTTTAATTTATAGTTTACTTTATGGATTAATGGTTTTCTCGGTATTTATTATTTTAAATAATGTGTAGGTGATAATTTTAAAGTGGATATTGTTAATTACTCTAACGATAGATGTAAATTTATTATTTAATAAGTTTGTGATCTTTATTGTAAATGTATAATGGGCTCTTAAAATAAATCACCCATCATTGAATTTAATGTGATCATTAATATTAAAAATCTATAAGTAATTACTACTAATAAATGTTTACCCTGGTAAATAATAAAATTTTAATAAAAATTACATTTAGTTCTGTTTGCATTAAGCCATCATGGCTATTATTGTTAAATTATAAAAAATAATCAAAAACTGTTTTTTACATGTACTTCTTGTAGGGGATGGTAACGCATTTTTATTAAGGATTTAATATGAACCACGCATTTTGTATTCTGGCTCATAAACCATCAGTTTCACTTTTCTATACTGTAAAATATTTATCTAAGCATCCGACTAATCGGGTTTTTATTCATTTAGATAAAAAAGCAAATATAAAAGACTTTTGTGAAATTAATGGGGGGAATGTTCATTTTATCGAAAAACGGTTTAATATAGAGTGGGGGGGGGCTAATATGGTTAGAGCAACTCTTGCACTTCTTGATGCTGTGAATGTTGATGGTTATTGTACTCTGCTTTCGGGAGATGACTTTCCTTGTGTTAGTTTTAATACTTTAAATGCATTTTTTGACTCTCTGGGTGGGACTAATCTTATCCACATTCAGGATTTTAGAAATAATAAAGTCGATCCTTACGCCAGGTTTAAATATTTTTATCCAAAGTCTTTCTTTAAAAAAGAACGAAGTTACATCGATAAAGTCATTTGTATGATCTATAGAGTATTACCATTTCATATAAATAAAGCAGGGATTGAATTTTTAAAGCGTAAAAATATATCTTTATATAAAGGTACTCAGTGGTTTAGTTTGAGTGCAGATGCATTGGGTAAAATTAAAGAGTTTATCAGAACTGAGCCAGACTTTATTTCTATATTTGATGGTACTTTTTGCCCTGATGAAACATTTTTTCAGACTTTAGCTGTTCATTTGAAACTACCAATTTTTAATGATGAAAGTACTCCAAATAACTGCTTAAGATATATAGACTGGAAGTCAGGCCCTGATTTTCCAAAAAATTTAGATTTAAATGATGTGGAATCAGTGAAGTTATCGAGTTGCTTATTCGCAAGAAAAGCATCGGCTGGGCTTTCTGAAGATGACCTGAGGCTATTTATTCGTGATTAATAAACACTTTAGAAATATTATTGTTTTAAGAACTAATATTTACTCCGCTCGTTGGGATACTATCTTTTCAAAACTCCCATCGAATGTAAAAATTATGGTCGTTGCAGATTGCAGAAATGAAAATTTTGTATTTAATAATGGTATTTCTATAGGTTATAATATTGATAACGTATCATGCTTAAAATTACCTTTAGCAGATGATATGCAGTGGAGATTTGGAGACTATGCAATTTATTTAGCTGATGATTATCTTAAAAATAATGAGATTACATATGATTACATATGGATTATTGAACCGGATTTTCATATAACGATTGATTTTTATTCTTTTATTTGTGGTTTTGATAGTAATGATGCTGATTTTATAACTACTTATTTTGAACCAGCTGATGATAGTTGGATGTGGTCTAAATATAGCAATGAGATGGGTTACCAAAAAGTTTATAAAACATTTTTTCCGTTTGTTAGATTAAAGTCTAACCTGGTTTCTGAGTTGCTTGATAGAAGAATAAAGTATCCTAGTCTTGCTAATGATGAGAGTTTTGTAGCCTCATTTATTGGTAATAATAATTTTAAGTTTGATTTATTTTCTAATTACATTAAATATAATAGAAATTCATTCTCCTATAGATTACCCCATTACATTCCGTTTATAAGATATTATTTGCAGGCTAAATCTGATATTTATCATCCTGCATTTGACCGTTTTTTAGACTACGCCGAGCATCTGAAGAAAAGATCTTCATGGAAGAAGGTTTTAAAGAGAGTGCTATTAATTAATAATTATGATTGATTTTTTATTCAGGGGTGGATATGAAAGTTTCTTTCTTAGTCGTTCTTTTTAATAAGGAAATATATGAATCAAAAACTTTATCTACTCTTGTTGATTTAAATGATAATGATATAGATTTGGTTATTTTTAATAATGGACCAAGTTCTATTTCAGATTTAGATAAAGACAATATTTACATTTCTCTTGTTGAAAAACTAGGTTCCGTGACATTTCTTGAAGATTGTAATAATATTCCGCTTAGTGTAATTTATAATAGGTTCCTCTCTATCAAAAACAGTTCAGATGCTTATGTTTTGTTCGATGATGATAGTGCTGTTCCTGCTGATTATGTTACGAATATTTATAAAAATCAGTCGCTGTTTCCTGCTGACTTAATTATCCCAAGGATATTTAGTTATAAAGATAACACCTATCATTACCCTAGATTTAACGGTAAGGTTATAGAAACTGATATCGTAATAAAGGGATGTGATACGGGGAATGTAATGTCTATTGGTTCAGGTATCATTTTATTTGATTCATTAATTAGAAAGTTAAAGTCGCAAGGGCTTTTTGTCTTCGATGAGCGATATGCATTGTATGGTGTCGATTATAGCTTATTCAGGTCTATTAAAAAATATAATTTAAATAAAAGTGATATTTGTATTCGGGTTGCGGGTGATTTAATTCATGATCTATCAAGTGGTTCTGCGGTTCAGGAGCCATGGAGAGTAAAAGAGCGTATTATTGACCATGTTTTATCTGTTAAGTATTACTCACCAACTTTTATACATAAAGTTTATGGGCTAATGAGGCTTATTGCTAAAGAATTATCTAACTTCAGATTTAAAAATGTTTTTTTTGTCCTCTGCATTTATTTTAAAGGGAAGCACCCCAGATGTTAGTTTCTATTTTTCGAGGTTGCCAATGAAAATTTTTATCACCGGTGGTGCCGGGTTTATCGGTTCCGCAGTAGTACGTAATATTATAGAAAATACTCAGGATCAGGCGATAGTCATTGATAGTCTGACCTATGCCGGTAACCTGGAGTCTCTGGCCGGGGTAGCAGACAGCCCGCGTTATCATTTTGAACAGGTTAATATCTGTGACCGTCAGGCTCTTGATGCGCTATTCAGCAAGTATCAGCCGGATGCGGTAATGCACCTGGCGGCAGAAAGCCATGTCGACCGTTCTATCGATGGCCCGGCGGCATTTATCGAAACCAATGTGGTCGGCACCTATACTCTGCTGGAAGCGACCCGCCACTACTGGAATACCCTCGACAGTGCAGCAAAACAGGCTTTCCGTTTCCACCATATTTCCACCGATGAAGTCTATGGTGACCTGGAAGGGACCGATGATCTGTTTACTGAGACTACCCCATACGCACCGAGCAGTCCGTATTCAGCCTCTAAAGCTTCCAGTGATCATCTGGTCAGGGCCTGGCTGCGTACCTATGGCTTGCCGACCATTGTCACTAACTGCTCAAATAACTACGGCCCGTATCACTTCCCTGAAAAACTGATTCCGCTGATTATCCTTAATGCAATGGCCGGTAAACCGTTACCTGTCTATGGCAATGGCAGCCAGATCCGTGACTGGCTGTATGTCGAAGATCATGCCCGCGCCCTCTATACTGTGGTAACTAAGGGGGAAGTCGGCGAAACCTATAATATTGGTGGCCATAATGAACGCCGTAATATCGAAGTGGTTAAAACTATCTGCGGCCTGCTGGAAGAGCTGTTACCGAATAAGCCACAGGGTGTAAGCCACTATGCAGATCTGATCACCTATGTTCAGGACCGTCCAGGCCATGATCTGCGCTATGCAATCGACGCGTCGAAAATTGAACGTGAACTGGGCTGGACTCCGGCAGAAACCTTCGAAACCGGGATTCGTAAAACCGTCGAATGGTATCTGAATAACCCTGTCTGGTGGCAGCGGGTGCTGGATGGTTCTTATGCCGGCGAACGACTGGGTTCACTTTAATTAACAGGAAACAGAGTCAATGAAAGGTATTGTGTTAGCCGGGGGTTCCGGTACCCGTTTATATCCGATTACTCAGGGCGTTTCTAAGCAGCTGATGCCCATTTATGATAAGCCGATGGTGTTTTACCCGATTTCGGTACTGATGCTGGCCGGGATCCGTGAAATTCTGATTATCTCCACCCCCGAGGATATGCCAGGCTTTAAACGTCTGCTCGGTGATGGCAGTCAGTTTGGTGTCAGTTTCTGTTATGAAGTTCAGCCGAGTCCGGACGGGCTGGCACAGGCTTTTATTATCGGTGAAGAGTTTATTGATGGTGACAGCTGTGCGCTGGTGCTGGGTGATAATATTTATTTTGGTGAAAGCTTTGGCCGTAAGCTGGAAAATGTGATGCAGCGTACGCAGGGGGCGACCGTATTTGGTTACCAGGTGCTGGACCCTGAGCGCTTCGGGGTGGTGGAGTTTGACGAAAATAACCGTGCTATCTCACTGGAAGAAAAACCGGCGACACCTAAATCTAACTGGGCGGTAACCGGTTTATATTTCTACGATAAAGATGTTGTGGAAATGGCAAAGCAGGTAAAACCTTCGGCGCGCGGCGAACTGGAAATTACCACCCTTAATGAGATGTATCTGCAGAAAAATGCGCTGCATGTCGAAAAACTGGGCCGCGGTTTCGCCTGGCTGGATACCGGTACCCATGACAGCCTGCTGGAAGCGTCATCATTTATTCATACTATCGAAAAGCGTCAGGGCTATAAGGTCGCCTGTCTGGAAGAAATTGCCTATAACAAAGGCTGGCTGAGCCGTGAGCAGGTGCAGCGCCAGGCAAAATTATTAGCTAAAACCGGCTATGGCCAGTATTTGCAGCGTATGATTGAAGAGGAATAAAATGCAGGTTATTGATACTAAAATCGCTGATGTTAAAATTATTCAGCCAAAAGTGTTCGGCGATGAACGTGGTTTTTTCCTCGAAACCTTTGAGAAAAAACGTTATCAGCAGATGCTGAATATCGACTTTGATTTTGTGCAGGATAACCATTCCCGTTCGTCGAAGGGAGTATTACGCGGCCTGCATTTCCAGACCAAACATGCCCAGGGTAAGCTGGTACGGGTAGTACGTGGCGAAGTCTTTGATGTGGCGGTGGATATCCGTAAAGATTCACCGACCTACGGCCAGTGGGAAGGGGTGATTCTTTCGGAAGAAAATAAAACCCAGTTCTGGATCCCGCCGGGCCTGGCCCATGGTTTTGTGGTACTTTCTGATATTGCTGATTTTGAATATAAATGTACCGATTACTATACCCCGGGGTTTGAAGGCTGCCTGGCATGGAATGATCCCGAGGTAGGGATTCAGTGGCCGATTGATTTTGAACCTGTTTTATCAGAAAAAGATAAAGCAGGGCTTAGTATTAATTTGATTTAGGTTATTTGTTAGTTAATAAAACACGCTAACTGATTGTTTTTATTTACTGAGCTCTTTTTATTTAAACAGAGCTCTTTATTTTAAATTTTGGTGCTTTATGATTTGGTATTTCCTATGAATCTTATCTCAAATGCAAAGTGGAATGCTTTCTCACAATTGTTTAAAATAATAATTCAGCTTTTAAATCTGATTTATCTGGCAAAGATAATCCCTCCTTCTGAATATGGGTTAATGGCAATGACAGCCGTAGTTGTTAACCTGGGGACGTTACTTAGAGATTTAGGAACTTCAGCAGCATTAATTCAGAGGAAAGAATTAAATGAAAAGCTTAAAAATACAATATTCTGGATAAACTTAATTATGGGGGTTGCGATCGCAATAGCTATTTGTTTATTGTCTCCCGTCCTGTCAGCGGTCTATAATCAACCTGAATTACTTTTAGTATTTATCCTTATTAGTGTGATTTTTCCATTATCCAGCTCAGCTGCAGCTCATCTTGCTCTGATGGAAAGAGCATCTCAGTTCAGAAAAATATCATATATTGAAATTACGTCTTCAGTTTTTTCCGTAATTGTTGCTATCATTATGGCAAATTTAGGCTACGGTGTTTTCAGTCTGGTCGGTCAGGCCATAACCCTTAACTTAATCTCAGCGATACAGTTCTGGAGAGCATCAACCTGGAGGCCATCAATAAAAGAGTTTATTTGTAAGGAAGAATTAAGGAATGTATTTGGCTTCAGTGCTAATTTATCAATGTTTAACCTGATTAACTACTTATCCAGGAATGGGGATAGTTTTATTATTGGTAAGTATATGTCAGCAGCGATATTAGGAAGTTATAATTTAGCATATAGGATTATGTTGTTTCCATTGCAAAGTCTGACTTTTGTTGCTTCAAGATCACTTTATCCAATATTGAGCAGGCAGCAGGATGATAATGAAAAAATAAATAAAACCTATAATGATTGTGTTTTTGTTATAGTGTTAATTACAGCGCCGCTTATGACGGGGATTGCACTATTAAGTCATCCTTTCATTAATTTGACCTTTGGCAATCAGTGGGGGGTTACAGCCGACGTGCTAAAATGGTTAGCGCCTACCGCTATTATCCAATCAATATTAAGCACGACGGGTTCAGTATTTACTGCCAAGGGGCGTACTGATATTCTTATGCGGCTTGGGATATTAGGGACAGTTTTGCAGTTTGGTTCTTTTTTAATTGGCGTTCATTTTAGTATCGTTACTTTCGCTTTTTGTTATCTTATTGCTAATATCCTTAACTTTATACCGGTAATGCTGTCTTTAATGTATGTTATTTCCGGTAGCTTTTTGATTTTTATTCGCCAGCTTGTGCCGATAATAATATCAACACTGGTTATGTTTTTCTTAATAAATCTTTTTGGCCATTATTTTATACCGATAAATGATATAAGTAACTATTGGCAGTTGATTTTAACTTCAGTTGTGGGTGCTGTAATATATGTAATATCCATGCTAACCCTGTCATTTAAAATAAGATTTTTTATATTTAATAAATTATTTAAGGTGAAGTCATGAAAATCCTCCTTACTGGTGCTAACGGTCAGCTGGGCCGTTGCTTCCGGGACCTGGTGTCCGAAACTGATACTGTTTTAGCTCTGGGATCACAGGAGCTTGATATCAGTAATCGACAGGAAGTGATTGAAACCGCTAAACAGTTTCAGCCTGATATCATCATTAATGCTGCTGCCTATACGGCGGTAGATAAGGCAGAAAGCGAACCTGAACGCGCGGCGGCGGTAAATAGCCATGGGCCGGAAAATCTGGCGCTGGCGGCAAAAGCGGTTGGTGCAAAACTGGTGCATGTCTCTACCGATTATGTATTTGATGGCGCAGGCAGTACGCCTTACCTGGAAACAGATGCAGTAAACCCATTAGGCGTTTACGGGCAGACTAAACTGGCCGGTGAGTTACTGGTGCGCAGTATTCTTCCGGACGCGATTATTGTACGTACTGCCTGGGTGTTTAGCGAATACGGCAATAATTTCGTTAAAACGATGCTGCGGCTGGCAAAAGACCGCTCTGAACTGGGTATTGTTGCTGATCAGGTTGGCTGCCCTACCTATGCGGGTGATATCGCAACAGCTATCCTGAAAATGCTTAAGGGAAATGCAGCAGGTGGTATCTATCATTATTGCGGCGATCGTAGTCTATCCTGGGCCGAATTTGCACAGGTGATTTTTTCTGAAGCAGAAAAGGCAGGTATTCTTAGTCAGTCACCGAAAGTTAATTTTATTACTACCGACCAGTATCCTACGCCAGCACCTCGTCCCGCTTACTCGGTAATGTCTAATGAGAAGGTTTCAGATTATTTTGCAGCTTCTGACTGGCTTGTTTCTTTAAGGAGATATTTAAATCAATATTAATTTAAATATATTATTATTTATTTTTTTCTCTGAAGTTTAACTTTAAACTATTAAACATAACGCAGGGTGGATAATGGAAAGTAATAATATTGCAATCATTATAACAGCATATAAAGACCTGGAAAATATCTGTAAGTTATTAGACAGGCTTAAAGAGTTCCCTGTGTATATACATATAGACAAGAAAAGTAGCTTACTTAAAGAGATAGGAAAAATAACTGATTATGCGAATGTGAATTTTGTTGATTCAACCTATAATATAACCTGGGGCAGTCCATCGCATTTGCATGCAATATTTAATCTGATGCTGGAGGCTTCAAAAAATAAAACAGTTTCCTATGTTCATCTTATTAGTGGTCAGGACTTCCCGGCAATAACAAGTGATAAGATAGTTGAGGTAAGTGATAAATTTAAATCAAATATATTTATGACTTGCAGGGCGCTTTCTGAAATTAAAGACAAAGGTGTTAGAGCAAGGTTATATAGACGCTCACTATTTCCTGGTGTTGACTCCAGAAGTTTTCTTGGGAAGTTTGTTAAGTTTATTGAAAGGGCACAATTTCTTTTCCCAAGGAAAAAGCTAGGGGATTATCAACTTAATGATATATATAAAGGTATGATTTGGTCTTCATTCCCAAGGGCGTTTATGGACTATGTAATAGAAAATCATAGTTCAGGGCAATTTATGAAAGACCTGAACAGGACAAATATCGCAGAAGAATTTTTTTTTCAAACAATAGCAATGAACTCTCACTGGAAGGATAAAGTTATAAATAATAACTTAAGATATACTGACTGGACGGGGCGAAATGGCTCAAACCCATCAGTTCTTGACTTAAGTGATTTAGATAAAATAAAATCAAGTGATTGTATTTTTGCCAGGAAGATTGATTCATCTATAAGTGCTGATCTGAGGGTGAGATTATAAGTAACAGACTGAGTTTTTGAAAAGTATTTATAATTATCAGCTTGTTGTTATTTTTCAGAGGAAAAGATTTTGTTCTGTTATTACCTACCGCTGTGTCGGGAGCTTTTTATTGTTGGGGGGGGGGGGGTGCCCGGTAACATGTTTTTATTTTTTTTAAGGCCGCCC
>NZ_JAERJN010000023.1:0-56984 GCF_018257595.1 Tatumella sp. JGM94
GAGCGGTAGTTCAGTTGGTTAGAATACCTGCCTGTCACGCAGGGGGTCGCGGGTTCGAGTCCCGTCCGTTCCGCCACTTAATAAAAGTGCATATGATATTAATATGCTTTAAAGAAACCACACAATATATTGTGTGGTTTTTTTTGCCTGAAATTCCTTACTTATATCTCTGGCGTACACGCTAATATTACCCTGAATTTCTGTGATTATCTGTGTCGGGGAATAACAAAAAGTCCCCCGCTCAGGCGGGAGACTTTTTACAGGCATAATGACAGGATCAGGAGCGGGCAGAAGAGCCTTCGGATATATTGCTGACCTGTTTCTTTTTAGGATAAAAACGTCCTTCTTTCAGTGATATTTCTATATCTTCCAGTGAACGTCCCCTGGTTTCCGGTACAAAAAAGTAAATAAATAAAAATCCCAGAAAGTTAAGCAGTGCATAAAACCACATCGCTCCGCCAATCCCGAGAATATTTACCAGAGATAATGCCGTGGCTGTCAGCAGCAAGTTAGAGCCCCACAGTACAGCTGCATGTAAACTGGTCGCTTTTTCCCTGATCCCCATGGGATACACTTCTGAACCAATCAGCCAGCCAATAACCTGAATACCGCCGGAATTAAATACCATAAAGGCAAACAGGCAGCTAACGACCAGCCAGCGATGTTGACCTCCATGGCTATTCATAACAAATACTGTCCCCAGTAATAATAAACTAATGATCGCACCAGGCATCATCCACAGAGTCAGAGTTCTGCGTCCAATATGATCAACCACCAGTTTTCCGAAGATAGTCAGCACCAGATAAATCACAGCCACACCTAATGCCGAGTGTAATGCTGCACTGCGGCTGAACCCGGCATCGGTTAAAAACGTCGGCGTATAGTAAATCATCATCTCAATACCTGATAATTGAGTAAATGCCGCAACGCCTAGTCCGGCAAACAGAGCCGGTCGTAACCAGGGCTGTTTTAAATCTCTCCACCCGGTAATCGATTTCCGTTCTACTTTATCGTGTACTTTTTGAATATTTCTTAGCTCATGACGGACTTCCCGGTCAGTCTCACGGACCATATTAAGTGCAATACGTGCATCTTTAGTTCGTTTCTGACCGACCAGCCAACGCGGGCTTTCCGGAAGCGGTAACATACCTAACATCAGGATCAGTGCCGGTATGGCCGCAACAGAAAACATTGTGCGCCATGTCCATATATCCTGCAGGAATGCACCGACCAGCCCGGCAGTCAGTATTCCGACGCCAATGGAAATATTGAAAAAGGTCACCAGACGACCACGTTTATGGGGCGGAGCCAGCTCAGCAATGTATACCGGTACAATCTGCGAAGCCCCGCCAACGGCAAAGCCGAGCACAATACGTGCCAGTGCCAGGGTGATAGCTGAATCTGACCAGCCTGATGCAAGAACCCCGATAGCAAATATTGCGGCCACAGCCATTACCGTATAACGGCGGCCAATCGCTGCCGAAATTTTTCCACATACCAGAGCACCTATTACCGCACCTACCAGAATGGCACTGGTAACCAGTTCCTGAGCATGGGCTGAAAGTGAAAAATCATGAGTAATTTGCAGCAGGGCACCAGAAATAATACCGGTATCATACCCATAGAGAAAACCGGCAATAGCAGCGATACCTGTGGCGGTTAACAGAAATGCATCTGCACTGAGAAAATAACTGTTGCTGCTGTCGTCCTGATTACTTGTATTATTGTCGGTCTGTGAAGTCTCCGGGGAGGTCTTTTTTATCTGAGGGTTAGATTGAGTCATAATTACCTTTTTTGTTGTTAGTGTGGTGTGCGAATTATCCTTGCGAAGAGTAATTTAAGGCCTGCCAGGCAGGGGGGAAGTATCTTATATAGCGTGGTTTGATAGTCTCCTCATACTCAAAAAATATATAGAAATTAAAAATCAATAGATAAAGCTATAACAGCTGATGTCCATGATGTCATTTTTTTATGATTGATATCACAGTTTTTGATGATATTCAGAGGATATCTCTATAATTCACTCTTTGATTGAAATATATAACTGGAATTTCTGAGGGTGATATTTCCATATAACAGCTGTTTTTAGTTATGAAATATTTATATTTTTAGCCATGATTTATGGTGTTTTTTTCGTGATTTTTATCAGGAGGTGAGGCTGTTATTCTGTATTGTTTTTCTTGTGTGTTATTTTATTTTTTATGATTGAGTTCTCTGGGTTTTCATCCCGATGGACATTATTTTTACTAGCTGATGAATATTTATTTTTTTTGCAGGAGAGGCTATTTCGTTATTAATTTTCCGGAGGGGTAGTCCGGGGCGTGCCCTTGTGTATCAAAGCCTGTGTAGTCCGTCTGGCAGGTTAATTATATTATTACCCGTGTCTTCCTGGCTGGTGCCGGTACAGATAAAGTGGCATTATTTCCTCATTATGCGCCTCATCCTTAGGTGTAATAATAGTTGTTCCACGAATCACAATGTATGATATTTCCTTACATATATATGCAGATGATTGATCTTACCCGTCTATGGTGGATACACGAATTAGTGAGTAAACTCGCAACCTTCCGGAGGTACCCGAGTAACCTGTTTAATAACCTGATTTACTCTGAAAAGTTAATAATCAGCGCGATAAAAATAGCGGGGAAATAAGCCCTGCCGTTGATATACCACCGATACTTAACCTGATAATGATCAGTGGTAAGGACTGCGGTAACATGCACGCCGATAATGTTCTCCGGGCAGATAAAAGTCACAGGCAGGGCCAAAGTGTTTTATCAGGGGGCGGGAAAAGCGGATATTATGTGTGCCGGCACGTCGGGATCAGTACCTGCTGATTGAAACCAGGGCATAAAGTCCCTATAACAGAGAGAGACGTTTTCCGCGGTGAAGAGAGCAGACACTAAAGTGCAGAAAAAAACCTATGCCATGAGATATGTTGCAGGCCAGCCGGTGGAAAGAACATTTCCTCCGGCCGCCTTATTGCATCTTGGCCAGGCGATGCCTGCTGGTGTACCTCTGACTACCGGGCCGAAGCTCAAAGTTGTGGTGTGGAATATTTTCAAACAGCAACGAGCAGAATGGCAGACAGTCCTGAAAAATTTCGGGGCACATTCTCATCTGGTGTTATTACAGGAAGCACAAACCACCCCGGAACTGATTCAGTTTGCAACCAGCCATTATCTTGCTGCCGATCAGGTTCCGGCCCTGGTATTACCCCAGCATCCTTCCGGAGTTATGACCCTGGCGTCGGCACACGCTGTCTACTGTTGTCCGCTGCGGGAGCGTGAACCGCTTCTCCGTCTGGCGAAGTCGGCATTAGTTACTGCTTACCCTCTGCCTGATGGCCGGATGCTGATGGTGGTCAATATTCATGCGGTGAATTTTAGCCTGGGCATTGATATCTACCGTAAGCAACTGGCTGTGATTGGCGAGCAGATACAACATCATAACGGACCGGTATTAATGGCCGGAGATTTTAATGCCTGGAGCCGGCAAAGGATTCGTGTTCTTTATCAGTTTATGCGTCAGCTTAAACTGCGGGAAGTGATGTTTACTCAAGACTGCCGGCGTAAAGCGTTCGGACGCCCACTGGATTTTATCTTCTACCGTAATATGACACTCAGTCAGGCATCAGTACTGGAAACGACGGCTTCCGATCATAACCCTTTGCAGGCCGAGTTCTCATTTTAATACGACGGGTCATGGGTACAAAAAAGGCTGACCGCGGTCAGCCTTTTTCAGTGGTATCTTTAGCTATTATTCACAAAGAGTGTCAGTTTATCGCCCGGTCTCAGGGATTGCTCATCAGATAGCAGCGCATTCCAGCGCATAACATCTTTGATATTCACACCGTGTCTTGCGGCGATGCTGGAAAGAGAATCACCCTTACGAACATTGTAGGTGATGCTGTTTCCATTATCAGCCAGCTGAGTGGTTTTTGCCGTCGCGGTGCCCAGTTTCAGAGTCTGGCCCGCTTTCAGACTGGCGGTACGCAGGTTATTCAGTGATTTCAGTGTGCTCATACTGATCCCGGTTTTTGCTGCAACCGTGGACAGCGTATCACCGCGGCGAACTCTGTAACTTTGTGATCTGCTGACAGTACTATTATCCGCCATTAATTCTGGCTGAATTGCCTTAATCTCGGTGGACGCCAGAGACATTTCCAGACGTTCAACATGAGACTTCGGTACCATAATGTACTGAGGACCTTGTGGCGCAGTAGCCCCCTTTTTATATCCGGCATTATAGCTTTTGAGCCGCGATACGGAAATGCCAGCCATCTCAGCAGCCTGGGTCAGTTTTATTTGCTGACCAACCTCCACCCGAGCCAGAGCACGACTTTCATTCGGCGCAGGTAATCGTACACCATAGCGCTGATTGTTCTTCAGAATTTCACTTAATGCCAGCATTTTAGGGATATAAACCGTTGTTTCTTTTGGCAACGACAGGTGCCAGAAATCCGTCGGTTTACCCTTCGCCCTGTTTTGTTTAATCGCTTTCATCACTGTCCCCTCACCACTGTTATAAGCAGCAATAGTTAACAGCCAGTCACCGTTAAACATTTTATTAAGGCGTTGCAACATATCCAGGGCCACACGGGTAGAAGCGACTACGTCTCTCCGTCCGTCATACCATTGGTTTTGTTTCAGTCCATAATTCCGACCCGTACTCGCAACAATCTGCCAAAGGCCTGCGGCGTTAGCTGCAGAAGTTGCATGCGGATCAAAAGCGCTCTCCACTATGGGTAGCAGTACCAGTTCCATCGGCATTTTACGTTGCTGTATTTGTCCGACAATCCAGTACATATACGGTTCAGCCCGTAATGTTACATCGTGGAGATAGCTCTTATTTTTCAGGTATTTATTTTTTTGCTCACGGATCCGGTTATTATCCGGAATCCCCATCTTCAACTCGTCACTAATGGTAACCCAGAGGTTGTTGTCCTGTGCGATAGTCGTTCCATCATCCTGCCATCGCGGTGACAACATCCGCTCTCCGTACTTACCATTTTCTCCCTGACCAGCCGAAGACAGACTCTGTGCATGCTGAACAGGTATATCAGCATCTTTCCCTGATGCCTGACATCCCATCAGCAAGACCGAGGCGAAGAATATCGCTTTAGCCTTCATTATGTGTGTCATCGTTGATAGTAGATTAAAAGACGAACAATCATACGTGACGTGATGGCACAACACAATAAAAAAAGTTAAAAGTTATCCTTCTTCAGGCGCAGGGCAGAAAATACCTGCCATTCTTCAGGTAAACTTATGTCAGGCAATATATTCCTTTGTAAATCAATATCATGGGTTTTAAGAAAAACATTAATCTCGCGTTCTTTCGCCAGCGTCGAAGGTAAGCTAATGCAGTTTTTATCACGTAACTGCTTAATATCATGGTAATAAGAGCGAATCTGCTGGTTTTGTGGTAACACTTCCAGTGCAAAGGCAAGATTCGATAATGTATATTCGTGGGCGCAGCAGACCAGGGTATCTGCAGGTAACTGATTAATGGTCTGAAATGAATGGTACATTTGTTGTGGCGTTCCTTCAAAAAGCCGCCCGCAGCCTCCTGAAAATAGCGTATCACCACAAAACAGATAAGGCTGAGTGTAATAAGAGACATGCCCCAGGGTATGGCCGGGAGTATCGAAGACAGTAAACTCATAGCCCAGTAATGTGACTGAACTCCCGCCTTTGACAATATGGCTGGCACCCTTAGCCTGAGTTTCCTGAGGACCGTAGACCGCCAGCTGTGGCCACTTGCCGAGTAATCCGGCGACACCATCGACATGATCACTGTGATGATGGGTGAGTAAGATAGCCACTGGCTGCCACTGATTTGCTGTTATAGTGTCCAGTACCGGCTGTGCCTCTCCGGGATCCACAATAATGCATTGCCCTGCCGGAGTGTTCAGCATCCAGATGTAATTATCTCTGAGGGCCGGAACACTGGTAAGATTTAAACGGGGAAGATTCATACGCGCCTCTCATAATCCTGAATGTTTTAGTGATGGTAAAATATGAAGCCTGCGAAAACACGTCAAACTCTTATTGCGCCTGAAGAATGGCAGGATATGCCCTGGGGCAGTTATTTTCATGATGCACTGACATATCATCTGCAGCCATACTTCGGGAAATTGTATGGTACACACCTGCTTAAAATCGGCACTCTGAGTGGCAAAATTGATACCAGCAGTTGTGCTATCAGCCATCAGGTCAATGTCAGTCTGTCAGGTGAGGGCGGAGGGGTTATTGCTGAAGATACCCGCTTACCTTTCCTCAGCAAATCAGTGGATGCCTGTTTACTGGCTCATACGCTGAGCTGGAGTCAGGATCCGCATCAGGTATTACGCGAAACTGACAGGGTTCTGGCGGATGATGGCTGGATCATTCTTAGCGGCTTTAACCCTTACAGCCTGATAGGACTGGGAAAACTGGTTCCCGGGCTTCGTCACCGTATTCCGTGGAATGGACGTATGTTCAGTAAGGGGCGGCTGATTGACTGGCTGAGTATTCTTAATTACGAAATAATTTTCCGCAGTGGCTTCCAGGTTATCCCCTGGAAACCGCAGGGAGGTAATATTATCAGTACCCACCTGCCTGCGATCGGGGCAGTCAATATCGTTGTCGCGCGCAAGCGGACCTATCCGCTGATATTGAATAAAAATCAGTCTGTTGCCCGCGCCCCGGGGATCCGTGCAGCCGTTAATGTCACCCGTCAGTTATCTGAAAATAAAAATCATGATACTGGCGAATAACCGCTGTCTTCCTGGTCAGCGACATTTGCCGCCTGGCGGGCCAGCTCATCACAGCGTTCGTTTTCAGGATGGCCGGAATGTCCTTTGACCCACTGCCAGTCAATTTTGTGATTTTGTAATGCCTGATCGAGACGCTGCCAGAGGTCAACATTTTTCACCGGCTTTTTGTCTGCTGTTTTCCAGCCGCGTTTTTTCCAGTTAACAATCCACTGGGTAATGCCCTGACGAACATACTGGCTATCGGTACTTATTGTGACGTTACAGGCTTCGGTTAATGCTTCCAGGGCAACAATTGCCGCCATTAATTCCATCCTGTTATTTGTCGTCAGCCGATAGCCTTTACTGAACTCTTTTTCGTGTTTTCCGTAGCGTAAAATTGCACCATAACCGCCGGGCCCGGGATTACCCAGGCAAGAACCATCGGTGAAAATTTCTACCTGTTTGCGCATCTCTGGTAGACTTCCTGTTGTGAAAAATCCAAGTCTGACATAAACGGCCCCTATGAGCACAGTAAAAAACCGCCAAATCGTCCTTGATACAGAAACCACCGGTATGAATATGATCGGGGTGCATTATGAAGGGCATCGCATCATTGAAATAGGTGCAGTGGAAGTGATTAACCGCCGTTTGACCGGCAACAACTTCCATGTGTACCTGAAACCTGACCGGCTGGTGGATCCTGAAGCATTCGGGGTACATGGTATTTCCGATGAGTTTCTGCTGGATAAGCCGGCTTTTTCTCAGGTTGCTGATGAGTTTCTGGATTACATCCGTGGTGCAGAACTGATTATCCACAATGCATCGTTTGATATCGGCTTTATGGATTATGAGTTTGCTAAACTCAACCGCGGGCTGGAAAAAACAGAAACTTTTTGCCAGATAACCGATAGCCTGTTGATGGCACGTAAGATGTTCCCCGGTAAGCGGAACAGTCTTGATGCTTTATGTTCACGGTTCGATATTGATAACACAAAACGAACCTTGCACGGCGCATTGCTTGATGCCGAAATCCTGTCGGATGTCTATCTGGCCATGACCGGTGGTCAGACATCTCTGACATTTTCTTCGGATACAGACTCGTCGAAGAATAATACCGGGGGGATTACCCACCGTGAGGTACAGGCTGATGGTGGTTTACGGGTTATCCGGGCTGATGCCGGTGAAATTGCTGCTCATGAGTCCCGGCTTGATCTGGTATTAAAGAAAGGCGGAAGTTGTTTATGGCGAGTATAAACATCATTTCTGGCGGATAAATCGCCTTCAAGGCCAAAAAAACGGCAAACACATTGATTGCTGTAGAAAAACCATTGACGTAATCAGGCTGCCCTATTAATATTCGCCTCGTTCCCGACGGGGAATGAAGCGGAGCGGTAGTTCAGTTGGTTAGAATACCTGCCTGTCACGCAGGGGGTCGCGGGTTCGAGTCCCGTCCGTTCCGCCACTATTTGAGGCCATGCTATTGATTAGCATGGCCTTTTTCGTATGTGTGTTTTCTGCTATGCCATTACCCTGTGACCGGCATAAGAACCCGCAGGGCGGGTTACCGCCGGATATTGTATCCCCTTGCATCCGGCCTTCCCGGGCAGTGATGTCAGTGGGTTCATCGACCAGTTCAGGTGATCTGAACGCCATATGTGTTCCCCTTTGTGAAAAATATTCGATTGTAAACATTCCGCATCATTCTGCTTATTAATGGCCGTTTTTATGAGTACGATTGCAGAAGCATCAGAATTAGTGGCAGCTGATCAATTGTTCTCTGTCAGGACATAATCGGCTGATGCCCCTGACACCCAGTTAATGCCTTTCACCATGTTTCTCACCCTTAACCCGGGCATAGCCTCCGGGGAATCTGAGCCCTTTCTGTTATTACCTTCCGTCCTGAAGCCATTATTTCATAATGGATTGATATGTTTATCCTCAGTGTATTGATTTTAATCAACTGAAGATTAATTGTTTAATAACTAACCGTCCATTTTAACTATTTCGATATAAATATTTGCTTACTGCATTTCCAGTAGTTCGGCTTTCTGGTGTATCAGCGTAATCCGTCATTAATATCTGGTGTAAAATTCTTAGTTATTAACTTTTTGCGAATTAAAGATCTGTATATTTGATCTTGGTTAGATCATTATTCTGCTATCGGGTGTAAATTACTTCAGTCTGAAAGTGTGCACAGCGATAAAGCGAGGGGTGATGAAATGGCTGACAGTTTCCAGAACGAAGTGCCAAAGGCACGTATTAATCTCAGGCTTGATCTGCATACGGGGGGCGCAGGTAAGAAAACTGAACTTCCTCTGAAATTACTGGTGGCGGGCGACTTCAGTCATGGCCGGCAATCGGCACCACTGTCTGAGCGCAAAAAAGTGAATCTGAACAAAAATAACTTTGACGCTGTGCTTTCTGAATATTCCCCGCAAGTCAGTCTGACGGTTAAAAATACGCTTGCTGATGACGGCAGCGAAGACAACATCAGCCTGACCTTCCGCTGCATCAACGACTTCACTCCGGAGCAGGTCTCCCGGCAAATACCTCAGCTGAAAGCCATGCTTTCCATGCGCAATTTACTTCGTGATTTAAAAGCTAACCTGCTGGACAACCAGAACTTCCGCAAAGAACTGGAAAAAATTATGCGTGATCCGGCGTTAAGTGCAGAACTCAGATCCGAACTTGCAGCTCTGGCAACCAAACAGCCATAACGGTCACGATGATCTCACCGATTAATTAAGGAAGATGCTGATGTCTGTAAACAATGAGAATGCCGCGGGTGGCGAAAGTGTGGTGACCGACGCGCCGGCGACCGGCGGGGTTTATGCGTCTCTGTTTGAAAAAATCAATCTGCACCCGGTCCCGGGGCTCAGCGCACTGGATATCTGGCAGGATACGCAGGTAATGTCAGAAGCAACGGTGGATGAACGATTAACGGCCGGTATGCAGGTCTTTCTGGAGTGTCTGGCAACATCGGGCTCAAAGGTTGAAAAGCTCGACAAAAACCTGATTGACCATCATATCGCTGAGCTGGACGGGCGGATAAGCCGTCAGCTTGATGCGGTGATGCACCATCAAGCCTTTCAGGCGGTGGAAAGTCTGTGGCGCGGCGTGAAATCCCTTATCGACAAAACCGATTTCCGTCAGAATGTAAAAGTGGAACTGCTGGACATGTCCAAAGCAGACCTGCGTCAGGACTTTGAGGACAGCCCGGAAATCATCCACAGCGGCCTGTATAAACAGACTTATATTGATGAGTATGATACCCCGGGAGGAGAGCCGATAGCGGCGCTGATTTCCGCTTACCAGTTTGATGCATCCGCTCAGGATATCACGCTGCTGCGCAATATCTCGCAAGTGTCTGCCGCAGCACATATGCCGTTTATCGGCTCCGCAGGCCCGGCATTTTTCCTCAAAGAGTCGATGGAAGATGTCGCGGCGATCAAAGATATCGGTAACTACTTTGACCGTGCTGAATACATTAAGTGGAAATCCTTCCGCGAGACGGACGATGCCCGCTATATCGGACTGGTGATGCCACGCGTACTGGGCCGGCTGCCTTATGGTCCGGATACTGTACCGGTGCGCAGTTTCAACTACGTCGAGGAAGTGAAAGGCCCGGATCACGATAAATACCTGTGGACCCAGGCCTCGTTTGCTTTCGCGGCTAACATGGTACGCAGCTTTATCAGCAATGGCTGGTGTGTACAAATTCGTGGTCCGCAGGCTGGTGGTGCTGTCCGGGATCTGCCAATCCATCTTTATGATCTGGGTACCGGCAATCAGGTGAAGATCCCGTCAGAAGTGATGATCCCGGAAACCCGCGAGTTCGAATTTGCCAGTCTGGGTTTTATTCCGCTGTCCTACTATAAAAACAGAGACTACTCCTGCTTCTTTAGCGCCAACTCAGCCCAGAAGCCCGCCAGCTATGATACGGCTGATGCCACGGCCAACAGCCGTATCAATGCCCGGCTGCCCTATATCTTCCTGCTATCGCGTATCGCCCATTATCTGAAGCTTATTCAGCGTGAAAATATCGGTACCACCAAAGATCGGCGTCTGCTGGAGTTAGAACTTAACAGCTGGGTGCGCAGTCTGGTGACGGAAATGACCGACCCGGGTGACGAACTGCAGGCCTCTCATCCGTTACGGGATGCCAGGGTGGTGGTCGAAGATATCGAAGACAACCCCGGCTTCTTCCGCGTGAAGCTGTATGCGGTCCCGCATTTCCAGGTGGAAGGGATGGATGTCAGCCTGTCACTGGTTTCGCGGATGCCGAAAGCGAAATCGTAACACGAGGTGAAATCAGGGATGAAAATTTACCGCCCGCTGTGGAATGAAGGGGCGCTTCTGGCCCCGCAACAGTTCCAGCAGCAGTCTGAATGGGATGCATTTTCGCGGGCGGGTATTGCCGCCCGCGGAAGTGCCTTTCCCTGGGGAGTTGGCCGGGTTGAGCTGGATGAAGCAATGCTGGCCTCCGGGCGGATCCGGGCGCAGTCACTGCGTCTCTGGCTCCCGGATGACACGCTGATTGATACCCGGTTCAGCGATCTGCCACCGGAGCCGCGTGAAATTGAGACACCGGCGTCTGCCAGCAATGTCCCGGTGACAGTGTATGTGGCTTTACCGGTGATGCAGGCCGGGATCGTCAATGTGCAGACGGACAAGGTACCGGCAGAGCGCCCGCTGCGCTATCGGGAAGCCTGGGAGACGATCGCCGATCATTTTGGTCCGGAAGAAGAGTCGGTGGCGGTTGCCCGCTTTAATCTGACATTCCGTTTCGGACATGAAGACAATAGCGCATGGGATACCTGCGCTGTTGCCCGTCTGTTGCGGGACGGGCAGGGGGGGTGGCGTCAGGATCCTGACTTTATCCCGCCGATGGCGCTGTTCTCAGCAAGCCGCAGTCTGTGTGAACGCCTGGCGCTGCTGAACCGCCAGCTGCGTTCCCGTCGCCAGCGTCTGATGTCCATGCGTCGTGAAAGCAACGACAGAATGGCTGATTTTGCGGTCGCTGATGTGTCGTTGTTCTGGCTGCTGAATGCGCTGAATTCCCATGGCCGGGTGCTCTCTGAGTATGAACGTTTCCCTGACAGGCATCCTGAGCAGGTCTGGGCCGAGCTGGCTCGTCTTGCCGGCAGTATGCTGACGTTTTCCCTTGAGCACGACCCGGAGGCGATACCGGGTTACGACCACAGTACGCCGGAGCAGACCTTCCCGCCACTGTTTGACCTTATCAGTCAACTGCTGGAAGCCAGCCTGCCGTCCCGTGTGGTAGCGGTCAGAATGGAGCGTATGGATCCGCAAACATGGAAAGCAGTATTGCATGATATTCGTCTGCGCGATGAAGCAGATTTTTACCTCTCGGTGCGGGCGAATCAACCCGCGTGGCAGATTGCCGGGCGGTTCGCAGAGATGTGTATTGCCGGTGCCCCGGCGAAAGTTGGCGAGGTGTCCGGTGTGGCTGTCGAAGGAATTGGTCTTATTACCCTGAGCCGCGTGCCTGCTGCACTGCCGCTGCGTCTGGAAAACCAGTACTTCGTACTGGATATGGAAAGTCCGGCGGCCCGCGAAATGCTGGATCAGGGGGTGTGCGTATTCTACGTTCCGTCACTGCTTGGTGAACTGGAACTTGAACTGTTTGCGGTGCTGCGCTCATGAATAAGGTTATCGATATTGATGCTCTGATGGTACAGACCTGGCTCACGGTGGCGCAGCTGCGCCATGGCGGGCAGGTAACGGACGGCCCTGCGCTTTATGCGGCCTGCAAAGCACAGGTGGAAAGTGTACGTGAAGCGCTGGAGCGCGCAGGGCTGAGTACAGAAAGTATTGATCACATTACCTATGCCCAGTGCGCCCTGCTGGATGAAACCGTAATGAACCGTAAGCCAGAGGCTCAGCAGCCAGAAAACAGGGACGCGATTATATCCGCGAGCAGTGGACAGGATGCACTGAATATGACCCTGGATGCCGGACAGCGAGCCTGGCGTTCTGCACCGCTACAGGCAGTCTACTTTGGATCTCTGAGAGCGGGCGAGGCCTTATATGATCGTATCGCGGAGGTGCTGCGACAGCCCGCGCCGGAGCCTGCGGTACTGGTCTGCTACCAGCGGGTGCTGGCTCTGGGGTTTCAGGGGCAGTACAGCCTCTCCGGTGTCGGGCAATCACAGCGTGATGAGGTGATAGCAGCCCTGAATGAACGAGTGCCACCACCGAAGGCGGGCGGCTCACTGGTCGTACAGAAAACCGGTCGTCGTCGTTATACCCTGCTGCGGTCCGTCTGGTTCTGGATGGTACTGGCAGTGGTCCTGACTGGTGCTGTCTGGCTGGGCGGGTATCTGTGGCTGCAGGACTTGCTGAACCAGCAATTGCCGGAGCACCTCTGATGCGCGGCCGAACACTGCTCCGGGCTGCCCTGCCGGTATTGCTGTGCCTTGTCGCGGTGCTGTGGCTGGTCTGGGGATTTATCCCATGGCCGGTCACCGGAAAACTGGTCCTGACGCTGGTCGTTCTGCTGATTTCCGCTGTGCTTATCCGTCAGGGTTACCGTCAAAAATGCCCTGTTGTTCAGGCTGATGAAGCAGGTCACTTCCCGCCAGAAAGCCATACCGGGCCGGTAGTGCTGATCTGTGGTGATGTGGATGGTGCCATATTTGCGGGCGGCCCATGCAGGGGGACGGCACAGGGCTGGTATCTGCGGATAGCGGAACTGACCGGACTTACCTCTTTTGCAGAGTGCCTGCTGGCGCGCACTCCGGCGATGGCAGGCCAGCTCGCCGTGATGTACCGCTGTCTGCCGGACCAGCATGAGGATGAGGCGTTGTTGCGTGCGTCACTCAAAGCGCTGCGTCTGCAGATGAAGCAGTTACGGGAACTTACCGGCTATAACGTTCCGTTGGTGCTTAATGCCGAATTCAGTGGTCCGGAAACGCCGTGGATAGTGGTACGAGGCAATACGACGCTAGTGTGTCCGGATGAAGAACCAGCCATCATGCTTAGCGAATGGCAGCAGTGGTTGCAGGCAGCCGTTGTTCAGCCGTATCTGACACTGGCGAGATCACTGCTTCACTGCGTGGTGCTGGATGAACTGGGCAAAGTGGATCGTTTGTATCCGGCCGTACTGCCCTTTGCTGTCACTCTGCGTTTCGGTGCGCTATCCACCTCGCTAGCTGCGCTGTGGCCACAGTTATTGTTTCGCCGGACCTGCATAGCTCCTGCCGGTCGTGTGATTGCATATCAACCTCGCTGGCATTTTGCCGATGCTGTACTCCCTCTGCTGGCCCCCTATACCACCCCGTTGCAGGGGGGAAAAACAGGGCGTCGGGTGGTCATGATTCTGTTGTTATGCGTGCTTGGCGCCATTGTCCTTTCCGTGCGACATAACCAGTCGCTTATCCGCAGGGTCAGCACCGACCTTCAGCGCTGGCAGGCTATCCCGATGAATCATTATGTTGCGAAATCGCAGGCTCTGCATGCTCTGCAGCAGGATGCTCTGTTGCTGGAGCGCTGGCAGCGTCAGGGAGAGCCACACCGTTACGGGCTCGGTCTGTATTCAGGTAACCGCCTGTGGCTGGCGGTTCAGCAGGCGATTGATACTTATGTCCCTCCGCCGCCGCCACCGAAACCCGGGCCAAAGCCGGTACCGAAAATTGTGCGCCTCGACAGCATGTCGCTGTTCGATTCCGGCAGCTTCGATCTCAGGCCCGGCTCCACCAAACTGCTGGTTAACTCGCTGGTCGGCATCAGGGGCAAACCCGGCTGGCTGATTGTGGTGGCGGGCCATACGGATAACACCGGTAAGCCGGCACTGAACCAGACGCTGTCCCTGAAGCGTGCCGAAGCGGTGCGTGACTGGATGCGTGACACCGGGGATGTACCTGAAAGCTGTTTTGCGGTGCAGGGCTATGGCGCAAGCCGTCCGATCGCAACCAATGACACCCCGCAGGGCCGGGCGCTTAACCGCCGTGTCGAAATCAGTCTGGTACCGCAGGCGAATGCCTGCCAGCGACCGGGCCCACCCCCGGCGCCATCGCAGAATAATGGCGCTTTATAAAAAGAATACACAAAGTCATTCGGGCCGGATCGCGGCGGCAACAGAATGAGTTCCCGGCAGCAGAGACAGCTCTGTGAACGGGGCGAATGACGGCCGCCGGCAAAGAGGCAGCCTGAAGGATGATGTGTATAAATGGAGAAATTATCATGGCAATCCCTGTTTACCTCTGGCTGAAAGACGATGGCGGCGCGGACATCAAAGGGTCTGTGGACGTTCAGGATCGTGACGGCAGTATCGAAGTGGTGGCGCAGCAGCATAACCTGTATATCCCGACCGACAACAACACCGGCAAGCTGACCGGTACCCGTATCCATACCCCGTTCCAGTTCACCAAGCAAACCGACTCGTCCAGCCCGTACTTCTACAAGGCGGTAACGACCGGTCAGACCCTGAAGTCCGCGGAATTCAAGTGGTACAAAATCAACGACGCCGGCCAGGAAGTGGAATACTTCAACACCCTGCTGGAAAACGTAAAAGTAGTGAAAGTGCAT
The DNA here is from genome assembly GCF_018257595.1 of Tatumella sp. JGM94. Lineage (NCBI taxonomy): Bacteria > Pseudomonadati > Pseudomonadota > Gammaproteobacteria > Enterobacterales > Erwiniaceae > Tatumella > Tatumella sp. JGM94. Next base: position 15,290 of record NZ_JAERJN010000023.1, read on the forward strand.
CCGGTGATGCATGACGTCAAGGATCCTGCTTACGAGAAACATAACCATCTTGAGCAGATCGAACTGCGTTACGAAAAAATCACCTGGACCTACAAAGACGGCAACATCATTCATTCCGATGCCTGGAATGAGCGTGCCACCGCCTGATTACGCGTCATCTTTCGTGCCGAAGGCGCGTTGGCAGAGTTCGTTCACCCCGGCCACCGGGTGATCTGTGCTCCCGGGGACTGACAAACCTGCCGTCTGCCTGCGACACGAACTCTTTCGCGTAATCCTCGTTTTTAAGCGGAGGGGAATAACCTTTCCGCTGTTTTTGCTGAACGCCGGCCTGTGCGGGCGTTCAGCAAAAAACTTACAAACTGCCAGCACAACCGTATGCGCTCTGGTCCCCTGCACGGGAAAAGCGATGGGCGGTAGCGTGTCCGGGAACCGACAAAGAGAGACACTTATGGAAAAGTCAGCCATTCTGCTGCGACGTCTGAACCCTTACTGTGCCCGCGCGATGGAAGGGGCTGCTGCGCTCTGCCAGACCCGCGCCCATGCGGAAATTTTTCCAGAGCACTGGCTGCTGAAACTGCTGGAACAGGGCGAAGGGGACCTCTCTGTGCTGGCCCGCCGCTACGAGTGGGACATGGACAGCATCTGGCAGGATTTACTCGGCTGGCTGGACAAGCAGCCGCGATCGGTACGCCACCGGCCACAGCTCTCGGACAACATCCGGATGCTGATGCAGGACGCCTGGCTGCTGGCTTCACTCGCCGGTGAGCAGAGTATTCGCAGTATTCACCTGCTGATGGTCCTGGTGGAAAAACAGAACCTGATACGTTGTGATGGCCTGTGGCCACTGCTGACGCCCGGTCACAGCCAGCTGGAGCGCCTGCGTCCCCTGCTGGATGCGCAGTCGGATGAACGCCCTGAGCTGCAACTTGACGCTGAACTGGTCCGGGAGCATAGCAGTGAGGCGGAGTTTGTGGGGCATCCTGCGGTGACAGAGTTGAACGCGGGGGAGCTGAGTCCGGCGCAGCAGAACGCGCTGGGAAAATTTACCCTCGATGTCACCGCCAAAGCCAGAGAAGGCAAAATCGATCCGGTGTTCGGCCGTGATACGGAAATACGCCAAATGGTGGATATTCTCTCGCGCCGTCGCAAGAACAATCCGATGCTGGTCGGTGAACCGGGCGTCGGCAAAACGGCACTGGTTGAAGGTCTGGCACTGCGTATTGCAGAAGGTAATGTGCCGGAATCGCTCAAGCCGGTCATCCTGCGCACACTTGACCTCGGTCTGCTGCAGGCCGGTGCAGGCGTGAAAGGTGAGTTCGAACAGCGTCTGAAAAACGTCATTGATGCCGTGCAGCAGTCGCCGGTACCGATTCTGCTGTTTATTGACGAAGCGCACACTATTATCGGGGCCGGTAATCAGGCGGGCGGAGCCGATGCGGCCAACCTTCTGAAACCGGCACTGGCGCGTGGCGAACTGCGGACTATCGCGGCCACGACATGGTCTGAGTACAAACAGTATTTCGAGCGCGATGCCGCACTGGAGCGTCGTTTCCAGATGGTGAAAGTTGACGAGCCGGACGACGATACCGCCTGCCTGATGCTGCGTGGCCTGAAATCGCGCTACGCGGGGCACCACGCTGTGCATATTACTGACGATGCGGTGCGTGCTGCAGTTACCCTCTCCCGCCGTTATCTGACGGGGCGCCAGCTGCCGGATAAGGCCGTCGATTTACTTGATACCGCCGCTGCCCGCGTGCGTATGAGTCTCGATACGGTACCCGAACAACTGACCCGCATCCGCTCGCAGATTACTTCTCTGGAAATGGAGAAACAGGCGCTTCTGGAAGACATCGCTATCGGTAACCAGAGCCATGGCGAGCGCCTGGCCGCCATTGAACAGGAAGAAAATTGCCTTATCGTTGCGCTTGATGAACTGGAAACCCGGTACGGTCAGGAGCTGAAAATTACCGAACAACTGCTGGAAACCCGCCGTGATATCACCCGGCAGGGTGAAACGTACGCGCTGCAACAGGAGCTTAATGGTATGCAGCACAGCAACCCGCTGCTCTCCGTTGATGTGGATGTGCGTACCGTTGCCACTGTGATTGCCGACTGGACCGGTGTGCCGCTGTCTTCCCTGATGAAAGACGAGCAGACTGAACTGCTAACCCTGGAAGATAACATCGGCAAACGCGTGGTCGGTCAGGATGCAGCACTCAATGCCATTGCCCGGCGCCTGCGTGCCGCCAAAACCGGACTGACCCCTGAGAATGGCCCGCAGGGCGTGTTCCTGCTGGCCGGACCGAGCGGTGTCGGTAAAACGGAAACCGCGCTGGCACTGGCAGACGTGCTGTATGGCGGTGAAAAATCGCTGATTACCCTCAGCCTCTCAGAGTATCAGGAACCGCACACGGTTTCCCAGCTGAAAGGTTCCCCGCCGGGCTACGTCGGTTATGGACAGGGCGGTATCCTCACCGAAGCGGTGCGCAAGCGCCCGTACAGCGTGGTGCTGCTCGATGAAGTAGAAAAAGCTCACCGCGACGTGATGAACCTGTTCTATCAGGTGTTTGACCGCGGTTTTATGCGCGATGGCGAAGGGCGCGAAATCGACTTCCGTAACACCGTCATTCTGATGACCTCTAACCTCGGCAGCGACCATATCATGCAGCTGCCAGAGCATCAGCCGCAGGCGACCGAAGGCGACCTTCAGGAACTGCTGCGTCCGATCCTGCGCGACCACTTTCAGCCTGCGCTGTTGGCCCGCTTCCAGACCGTGATCTATCGCCCGCTGACGAAAGCGGCAATGCGCACTATCGTGGAAATGAAGCTGTCACAGGTCAGCCAGCGCCTGAACTGTTACTACGGCCTGACCACGCGGATTGATGAAAAACTGTATGACGTGCTGACCTCTGCCTGCCTGCTGCCGGACACTGGCGCACGCAACGTCGACAGTCTGCTGAATCAGCAGATTCTGCCGGTACTGAGTCAGCAGCTACTGACCTATATGGCGGCAAAGCAGAAACCACGCAGCCTGACTCTGAAATGGGACGAAGAAGAAGGCATCGTGCTGGAGTTTGATGGCGCGCAGAAGACACTGCCGGAGGTAAACGATGATTGAAAGTTTAAACAGCCTGGCGCAAAAAGCGATAAACGCAGCTCCGGGTCTGTCCCGTTACCGGATGGATGTACATGGCTGTTCACAGTCGCTGGATGTGCTGCGGTTTCGTGCCAGGGAAACTCTGAGCCAGCCGTGGCATTATGACGTTACCGTCACCTGTGCGGCGAGTCTTGCCAGCAATGATGTGATGCTGAAACCGGCTTGCTTTACCTTCCGGACTCCGCTTTATAACGGTACGCCAGCGGTGCCGGTGCGCACTGTGTATGGCGTGGTTGATGCATTCCGGCGGATCTCCGCATCAGCGGATGAGATCACCTATTCCCTGCGACTCGTGCCGCGTATTGCCCTGATGCAGCATACCCGGCGATGTGCGGTATACCTCAATCAGTCCGTGCCGGAAGTGGCGGAACAGATACTGCGTTCTCACGGGCTGGAAGGGGCGGATTTTGAATTCCGCTTATCACAGCATTACCCGGTCCGCGAACTTATCACCCAGTGGCGTGAAACAGATCTCGCCTTTATTCAGCGTTTGCTGGCCGAAGTCGGTATTTACTGGCGTTTCGCAATGGACAGCCGCATTGAACAGGATGTGGTGATTTTCCAGGACAGCCAGGTGCAGTATCAGTTTGGCGTGAAACTGCCCATTATTCCGCCGTCACGCACCAGTGATAACGGCCAGCTGAGCGTCTGGGATATTCGGGCCACAGACCGCGTGGTCACCGATAGTGTGGCTACCCGCGACTATAACTACCGCGATGCGCTGGCCCCGCAGGACAGTTCGGTGACGGTTCTCCGGGAGGGTGGGGCAACCACTGGTGAGGTGTATCATTACGCCGAACCCTTCCTGAACGCAGGGGATACTGAAACCCCGGAAGGCGGGGCCTGGTTTGCCCGCCTGCGCCATGAGCGTTACCTCAATACCCGGCAAACCGTTACGGGGCGTGCCAGCAGTCCGGTTCTGGCTCCGGGCGAAGTGCTGGAACCACAGGGCAGTGGCCTTGCGGATTCGCTGAAAAACGGCATTGTCATCACCGGGGTTCACACCTCAGGTGCACGCGATAAGGGCTTCCGGTTGCACTTTACGGGTATTCCTTACCGCGAAACGGTCTGCTACCGCCCCGCGCTACTGAACCGCCCGGTGATTGCCGGCTCCCTGCCTGCGAGGGTGGAGAGCGATGAGAAGCATGACACCTACGCGTACCTCGACAATCAGGGACGCTACCGCGTCCGGCTTGATTTTGACCGCAGTGAGAGTGAGCAGGGATATGCGTACCTCTGGCTGCGCATGGCGAAACCTTATGCCGGGGACAGCTACGGTTTCCACTCACCACTGCTTGATGGCACTGAAGTCTCGATAATGTTTGATGGTGGTGACCCGGACCGTCCGTATATTGCCCACGCACAGCATGATTCCGGACATCCCGATCATGTTACCCGCGATAACCACACGCGCAACATCTGGCGCACCGCCGGGGATAACAAATTCCGTCTGGAAGATCAGCGTCAGCAAGAGCATTTCAAGCTGGCGACGCCGTTTGGCAAAACGCAGCTTAACGGCGGCCATGTGGTGGACGCTCAGCGTGAACAGCGCGGTACCGGCTTTGAACTGCGTACCGATGAATATGGGGCGCTGCGTGCCGGGCGGGGGATATTCCTGTCTGCAGATGCGCAGCCAAAAGGTGAAGGACAGATGCTGGATATGGCGCCGGCCGTCAACCGCATTCAACAGGCCAACAGCGAAATGCAGGCGCTGAATAATGCGGCCGAAGCAGCGAAAGCACTGGTCAGTGATATTCAGGCACAGAACAACCTGGTGATGCAGAGTATTGCTGATTTGCAGGCCGCAGTCCTGCTGGTATCGGCTCCACAAGGTATCGCCCTTACCTCAGGTGAGCACCTGCAGCTCACCAGTACACAGAATACAATGTTGACAGCAGGTAAGAACATCGACATGGGGGCGATGCAAAACATTTCTATAAGTGCTGAGAATGAGCTGGGGCTGTTCGCACATAAAGCGGGTGCCCGGATGATTGCTAACCTCGGTGACGTGGAAATACATTCCCGGCACAACACACTGGAGGTGAGCGCACAAAAGGCGCTGACCATCACCAGTACTGACGATGAAATCGTTATCAGTACACCGAAAACACTGACAGTCAATGGTGGTGGCTCTTACCTGAAAATCAGCGACAGCGGTATTGAGCATGGTTCGAGAGGTGACCTGACTATGAAGGTGGGGAAATACCTGGTACCGGGCAGTGGCAGTGATTTGCCTGTCTCTTCTCCGGATTTCAACAGTACCGAGATAGCCGAAATTAAACGCGTCATCAGTAAACCACTGAGTAACTGAGGGAACAGATATGTCGGTATTACCTAAATTCAGCTGGCCTGTGCCATCCAGCAATCGCGGCAGCGACTTTGCCAGCCAGCAAGACCTGATGTCGCACCTGGAAGGTGAAGCGACGGGCTGGTACATGGTAGGAAGCAACGGTATGTGGCACGGGGGGATTCATATCACGAGTAGCACCACGCCGTGGTGTGCTCTGAGTGGCAGGGCACTTTCCGAACAACTGGATTTTCCGGTGGCTTACAAAGGCGAGCAGAGCATTCGTTGTATGGCGGACGGAGAAGTGGTGGCGTACCGGATTTGTCGCGATTATCTGACCGTTCCCTGGGAAACGGGCTCTCTGAGTATCTCCGGTTCTTTTGTTCTGGTGCGGCACTTCATTCAGCCGGGCGAGAAAAAAGAAAACGGTCTGCATTTTTATACACTGTATATGCATCTGGCGCCTTACTCCGCTTACGCTTCCAGTGAAAACGAAATGCAGTGGATGGTGAATGATAAGCTGTCTGTATTTAGCCGCGAGTGGATTCCTGATACCAGCGCTGAAAACAGAAACAGATATCGCATAACCACCATCCCGAAAGGTTCACGGATTGAATGGGATGCTTCAGATTCAAGCCTTAGTGCGACCGGGCCTGAAACGCGACGTTATGGCCTGGTCACGTTCATAGGACTGTCTGATAAAGTAAAGGCCAAAGGTACGAAGAGCAGTCTGGTGGAAGGGCAACAATACTGGATCCTGGCGGACAGAGATAATCTTGTCCCGCCATCAGGCGCGGCTGTACGTCCGTCCTGGTGGTCGCATCTGTTGCCGCCTTATGCCGAGCCGATGCAGTTTGATACAGTTGTTTGTCCGGCGCCGTATCCAATCGGTGCAGGTAACAGTGTCGGGCACTTGGGTTATTTTCAGGTACCGAAAGAGGGTGGCTATGATGTCCGTTATCAGGTACACATCGAATGCCTGAGTGCTGATGACAGCCTGCCTGCGTTCCTGAAAAATCCTGAGAAGGCGGGGGAAAGTACGCCACGTTATCTGAAGTGTCCCCCGGGCCTGCCGCTATTCTCGAAAGACTTAAACACAAAGGCAATGGTCAGTGATGGCAGGGTCACCCGTGGCGAGGCAATCCTGAAACTGAGCCAGGTGAAAACAGAACCGGATGCTGATAAACAGGAATACTGGTTTTTGCCGTATGCGAACGGCTACGTGCCGAAAAGTAATACATCGGCTGAGACGCTGTCGCAATACGATCTCGAAAAGCTGGGGTTCACTACAATAGTGGACGAAGCGCTGAGCTTTGATCATCTTGATGGCACAACATCACCCAAAGGGATGGTTCGCAGTATTGTTAATCGTCTTCTTGATGCATCAAGTACTGACACGCGGTTAACCCATCGTGCAGTCCCGTACAATTATCAACGACTTTTGAACCGGATCGACAGTCGTGTCAGCCCCTATTCATCCCGGGAGTATCTGAGCGCTATCCACAACCCGTCTTATCGCGGTGTTACGAATAAGATGATAGTGAAACATCCCAGCGAGTGGTATCACAAAAAGGATACATCTGTCTGGCAATCGTTTTTGAACAAACTGACAAGTGATGCACCAGAGTGGCGGGAATACTGTGAAGCCTATCTTGATAAGATGGTATGGATGCAGGATGCCGGTAAATTAAAACTGGGATCCTCTTTGTGGCATATGCATCCGGTAGCGTTTTTAGGTATGCTGACCGCGGTTAGCGATGGTGTTACATATGAACAGATAAAGAAAATTTTTCCAACAGCTTCTGATTCCGATATAAACACAGTCGTTGAAGAACTACGTGGAAAACTAAAAATATTCAAGCTAGATACCCCAACACGATTAAGTCACTTCTTTTCTCAAATAAGAGGAGAGGTTGGTGAAAGCATGAAAGGAGTAACAGAAAAATTCCAATTTTCACCTGAAGCACTACTTACCTTCAGTAAATACTACAGACAGCATCCCGGTGAGGCTGAAACTGACGGTTACAAGAAAAATTCAGCAGGTAAGATTATTCGCGCAGCTGATGAACAAGCTATTGGGCGTAAACACTATCTTCGGTTGAACGGTAACCGGCAGAGTCATCCTGATGATGGCTATAATTTTAGAGGGAGAGGGCTGATTCAAATTACAGGTTACGAAAAATACCATGGTTTTATGGTCGATTATCCTAATTATTGGAGTAGCGGTACGCCGGATACTGTTAATTATCCCGAAAAAATAAACGAGATGCCATATGCTATCCGAAGTGCTCTTTGGTTTTGGTTGAAATATAAACCGTATAATGCAGATCAAGGCCGGGGTCTCTCTGATGTACCAGATGTTACGCGCGTCGTAAATGGTGCCCACATGGGGCTAAAAGAACGCGAGAATGCTTATAAAATTGGAGAGGATGTATTTAAATGAAAAAATATATATTTGTTTTTATGATGTTTAGCATATCGTATGCTAACGCAAGTGAATGTGCTAAAAATGAAACTTTAATTGCATCATGCTCGTTATCAGGGAAACTGAGCCGCATAGCTACATTTTGCGCAAAACCAAAAAATGGAATGATTAAGTACACGTATAAAAATGGAATGGAAACAGAGTTAGTAGTTGATTTTGATTTTGAAAACAGGCTAAAAAGATGGGTGGATTTAGCAACATATACGACATATTTAGGATTCAGTAGAGGCGAATACTCTTATATCCTAAGTATTCCTGAAGAGAAGCCCGGAGTTGTCGCGCAACTTGATGTGAAAAAAAACAATAAAATTATAAGTTCGAAACAATGTGACTCTAACTCCTTTGGCGATGAAGGGATTAAAATGAATAGTATTGAGGATGTTTCGGATGATGTAGTGAGGGACGGTGGGTTTAAATTCCCATAAGATAATGGTTAATGGGAGTTTTTACTTCCTTTCCTGCTTGCCATGACTTAATGATACGTTGATATTTATATTTTCGATACGATATTTTATTTTTTAATAGATGGAAAAGAAAATCTAACTATCCCAATCCTTCCCGGGGGGAATGACGCTAGTGCAATAGCCCCCGTTTAAATCGGGTACTTCGCCAGTAAGATATAGTCATGGAGCTATGTTTAAGGAGTGTCCAGTGCAAAGAATCGAAGTGATCACTGGCGAGCAAAAGCGCCGTCGTTATACTCCCGAAGAGAAAGCCCGTTTTGTTGCGATCGCCATGCAGCCCGGTTATACCGTCTCACTCGTTGCCTGGCAATATGGTATCACACTCAGTTTTCTTTTTAAGTGGAAACGGCTCATGAACGATGGTGGGAAGTCTGCGATCGCCGCAGGCGACAAGGTAGTCAGCGTCGTCGGGGTCAAAGCACAGGAGAAAAAAGTTCAAACAGCCTGAATAAATGCCGGGCCGCAAAACGATGGAAGCCGAAATCCTTCGGGACGCGTTTGAGATAGCCCGGCAAAAGAGTTGATATCGCGTATGCCATTGCTGCCATCGGACGATCCCCCCTCATCCGAATAGCCGAAGCGTTCTGTGTATCGCGTTCGAATTTGTATGAACGCTATCGTCGCGCGACTGCACACCTCAACCGTGCTTTTGGCGATGAAATCGATGCTATCGTTAACAATACTATTAAAAAAATAATTACATTAATACTTCAAGCCTTATTGAAGGAAAAATAAAATGTCGTCAATGCATGATGTTTCAAAATAAATATCATTATATTTGTAAATTACATTAAATGATTAAGTATCTGGGGTGAACCTGTTGAATATAATTTATTGTAATAACAAAGGGTGCTTAAAAGGCATGCTAAAAAACCAGTGGTTATTAATGGTGTTAATGGTTTGATTATATTGCAGAGTAGTTAAGGACGGGGATTTAATTGCGCGTGAAGTGCTTACTGGCGAAGTGAATGCGATTATAAAAATCATTTGCTGTTTAATGTTAAGTCACTCAAGGAATATTTGCGTTTGTCATTAGGTGAAAAAAATAAAGTCATATTTTATTCAGGAAAATAAATTAACACTACTGATAATTGAGAGTGATATTTTTTTTGATCAGGTATATCAATGCAGAAAATAAATCACTCGACGGTAATGTTGTCTTTAGCGACCTGAATATTTACAGCTAACCCATGGTCTGAAAGTAATAAAATTAAAGTGAGTGGAAAATGTTAAAAATAATCCGTAAAGGGGATAAAACGACCCATGGCGGTTCGGTGTTAACCTGTTCCGCCACCATGAAGTTTGGTGGTATTGGCGCTGCTCGTAAAGGGGATAAAGTCTCTTGCCCTGAGCATGGAGAAACCACCATTGTTGAAGGTAACCCTGATTACCTTGATGAAAACGGCCTCCCGGTGGCTTTTGAAGGCCATAAATGTGGCTGCGGTTGTACGCTGATAAGCTCTTTTTCTGCGGCGAAGGTTGGTTGAATATGCCGATTTATCTGGATGAAGTCCCTGAAAATGCCGATGGGGTTTCACGTCCGTCGACAATGCGTTGGATAATTTTTCTGGTTGTCATCCTGCTGGCTGGATTGGTGCTGACCCTGTGGCAATGGACCGGAGATCAGCGTGGGATCTCATTCTGGTTTACGGCGATCGGTCTGCCTTTTTGTCTGTGGGGGGGGCTGTTTGTCTTTCGTCATATCGGGTACCGGCTTGAACTCAAGGGTGAAGCGGGCTGGAACTACGAAAGTGATGACCTGGAAGAAGCCGAAATTTCACGTGGCAGGCGTTTTTCCTGGGTTCTCAATACCTGGGTACAGACCCCGGCCGGTCGGGGTACGGGAAGCCTGAGCGCAGCAATGGCGTTGGGCATTCCGCTCCTGAAAACCACCAAACCGCGAAGTGGCGGAGAGTCTATCAGACACGCCCCGATAACGGATTTTGATGCCGGCCCGGAGGCTGTTGCAAAAGCCATTGAAAAAGCCGCGCTACGTATAAACAAAACACTGAAACGCCTTCCTGAGGAACTACCGTGCTGGCTGGTATTAGAGTGTGATGCAGAGCTTTCGGTAGCGAAAGAGGCAGAACTGCTACAGCTGGTCACAGAGAAATCCGGGAGGGCGCTACGTCAGATACCGGGGCAGGGCATGAATGCTCTGGATTACTGGCTGGATCATCACTGGGCCAAACCGTCCGTACTGGTTATTCTGACGCTCACACTGCGGACTTTACCACAGGAAAATGATGCAGAAGCCATAGCTGCAATAGTGCTGTGTAACCGAAAAAGTCACCACTACCCTGATGCTGTCAGACTACATCGTCCGCAAAAGAGCATCCCCGAAACACTGACGCATAATATGGCGCACGCTCTTCGCTGGGCTGGATTATCCCCCGACGCGATCAACGGTATCTGGATTACTGGTGAAGCTGTTACTGACAGGCCCGGACTGAATCAATCCTGTGAAGATAATAAATTAACACTCAGCCTGACGGGCGATATTAATAATATCGATGCCACGCTCGGGTATGCCGGTCAGGCATCACCATGGATAGCAGTGGCACTGGCCGCGGACAAGGTTTCAGAACCGGGGGGACAGCTGGTTGCAGCACAACCGGATCCCGGAAGTGACGATATCTGGCTGATCTCAATGACGATAGCAGAACGAGAAAAGGACATTATCAGGGATGAGCAACGATAAAAAAGGAAATACTAAAATAAAACCAAAAGCCTTGCCCGGACTCGCTATTCTGGCGCTGATTTTTGTCTCAGCAATCATTATTTTTGCTCTGACAATTGGCAGTAATTTTGTCGACAGAATATTTGGTCTCGGCCCGTATCCCCTTGAGTGGATAGTGACGCTCTGCGCGATCGTCAGTGTCATTCTGTTGGCTCTGCTCTGGAGCCTGGAACAACTATTTTTCATCTCCGGAAGGAAAGGAGCACGGCGGGCATGGGGTCACAACAAAGCGTATTCGGCCTCCCTTCCTGATAGTAACGCCGCAAATACCTTTGTTGACGAAAAAGAGCGTGCAGAGAAAAGCTTTAGTGCCGAAGCCCTGACTGATCACCTGCAGTTACGCTACCGCCGCCGCTGGAAGGCAAAAGTACGTCTGCTGCTGGTACAGGGCAGTGACAGTGATCTCGAAAAAGTAGCCCCGGGCCTTAAGCGCGATCACTGGCAGGAGAGTGACGGAATTGTGCTGATCCATGGTGGGCAGTCGGACAGCGTGCCCGGTGACGAGTTTCTGTCGGCACTGAAAGCCGTTCGCCCACAGCGTCCACTGGACGGGGTGATACAGGTGATGAATGCCGATACGCTCCCTGATACGGCCAGACAGGACACCCTGCTGCGTGTGCGTCAGAAAACCGATATCCTGCTGGGCTGGCAACTGCCGGTCTGGCTGTGGGTGGTCCTTGAAGGGGCATGGGCAGATGATGGTGACAGGGCTCCGCCGACGGGAGCTCTGTTTGGCCCCGCAGCCACAGCGGATGAACGCCGTACAGCACTGGCGACACTGTCGTCAGAGTTGCAAGGGGCCGGTGTGGCCGCTCTGCTGGAAAACTCGCAGCATCACTGGTTATTAAACCTCTCTGAGGTATTGCGGGGTTGTCTCCGCCAGTCTCTGCTGCCGTTATTCACCATGCTGATGTCAGGTCCGGTACCTTATCGCCTGCATGGCGTGATGTTCAGCCCGGCATTGCCAGGTGCAGCGACTGTCCCCCATGCGCGGCTGTCACCACCGGTCTGGCAGGTACTTGAAACGGACAGCCTGCGGGCGCAGGCCCGTAAAACCGGTGTTCACTGGCAAAAAGTGCTGCGCCTGATGCTGCCGGGGCTGGTCCTGCTCTGGGGGGCCGGCACGTTGCTGTCACTCTCCGTCAACCGTACCCAAATCTGGCTGGCCCGGGATACTGCCCGGATGGCTGCCGATACAAAACAACCCCTGCCGGAGCGGCTGCGTCACCAGCTGGCGCTGCAGCAGACCATTGCCCGTCTGCAGAACCGGGAAGTGTACGGCGCGCCGTGGTACACCCGTTTTGGCCTGAATCAGGACCGCGACACTCTGCAGATGCTCTGGCCGCTGTACGCCCGTAACAACCAGCAGCTGATGCGTGATGTACTGGCAGATGAACTCCGGCGTCAGCTGAATGCCTTTGTTCAGCTGCCACCGGCAAGTGATGCGCGTACCTCCGCCACCCAAAAAACGTATAGCCTGCTGAAAGGGTACCTGATGCTGGCCCGCCCCGATAAAGCCGATGAAAACTGGCTTGCCGGCAACCTGCTGAAAATCTGGCCGAAGCGCCCCGGCGTGCCAGACAGCGTGTGGCGGACTCAGGGACCGAAGCTGCTTGGCTTCTATGCCCGGAATTTACCGGTTCATCCGGCGTGGAAAATTACCACCGACCGTATGCTGGTTGGCACGGTGCGCCAGATTTTGCTTAAACAGATTGGACAGCGTAACGCGGAGTCCGGGCTGTATCAGGAGATGCTCGGGCGTATTGCCCGCAACTGGCCGGATTTAACCCTCGCGGACATGACCGGTGATACGGATGCCTCATCGCTGTTTTTATCAGAAGAAATAGTGCCGGGGATGTTCACCCGTCAGGCCTGGGAGGAGCAGGTGCAGGATGCGATTGATCAGGTGGTAAAAAATCGCCGCGATGAAATCGACTGGGTGCTGACTGACAAAACCCGGCAGCCGGGCAACGATGTGTCACCGGAAGCACTGAAGCAGCGGCTGACAGAGCGCTATTTCACCGACTTTGGTAACGCATGGCTGAATATGGCCAACAGTATCCAGTGGCAGGAAGCCGGATCGCTCTCCGAAGCCATTGCTCAGCTTAACCTGCTGGCGGATATCCGCCAGTCTCCTCTGGTGGCGCTGATGAACACCCTGGCCTGGCAGGGCCAGACGGGGGCCAAAGGTGAAACGCTTGCGGATTCCCTGGTGGAATCGGCGAAGAAACTGGCAGGGCGTCAGAAAAACGCCAGACAGTTTATTCAGCAGGCACAGGGGCCCAAAGGGCCGCTGGACGGCGTGTTTGGTCCGCTTACGGGGCTGATGGCCGGGAAGGACGGTACCGGCTCGAACGGTAATCTCAGCTTCCAGTCCTGGCTGGCACGGGTGACCCAGGTGCGCCTTAAACTGCAGCAGGTGACCAGTGCGCCCGATCCACAGGCCATGGCCTGGATGCTGGCCCAGACCGTTTTCCGTGGGAAAACCATCGATCTGACGGACACCCGTGACTACGGAAGCCTGGCGGCGGCAAGTCTGGGGCAGGAGTGGAACGGCTTTGGTCAGGCACTGTTTGTTCAGCCGCTTGACCTGGCCTGGCGTCAGGTGCTGGCTCCGGCCGCAGGCAGTCTTAATGCCCGCTGGCAGAGCACTATTGTTTCGCAGTGGAACACCGCTTTTGCCGGACGTTATCCGTTCAAGGCCACCGGCAGCGATGCTTCATTGCCATTACTGGCACAGTTCCTGCGAAGTGATTCCGGGCGTATCGCCGCATTTATCAAAAACAACCTCAGCGGCATATTGCATCAGGAGGGCAGTCACTGGGTGGTGGATCCGGCGGCAAGCCAGGGGATGACCGTTAACCCGGCGTTTCTGTCAGCCATTAACCTGCTGGCTGACATTGCCGATATCGTCTTTGCACAGGGCGATGCCGGGGTTCACTTTGAACTGATGGCGCGACCGTCGAGGGATGTGGCGCGAATGCAGCTGACCCTGGATGGACAGAAACTGGATTACTTCAACCAGATGGAAAGCTGGCAGAGTTTCAGCTGGCCTGGCAACAGCTGGTACCCGGGGGTGAATCTGAGCTGGCGATCGACCAGTAGCGAAATGCGCCTGTATGCGAATAACCAGGGAAACTGGGGCTTTATCCGTCTGCTGGATAAGGCGCGTACCACCCCTATCGACAGCAGCCGGACACAGCTGCAGTGGACCACCCCTGAGGGTAATCCGCTGAAATTCATTATGCGCAGCGAGCTCGGTGACGGACCTCTGGCACTGCTCAGATTACAGAGCTTCAGCCTGCCGCAGACTATTTTTTCCGTGGGCACCCCGCGCGGTTTGCTCACCTTTTCCGGAGACGAATAAATGGCAACTGCAGAAACACTCCTTAACCTGTGTCTGCCGGATGCAACCCGGCGTGCTGCACTGCTGGTACAGACCCGGCAAAGGCTTTCCCTGTGGTTGCCGTGGCTGACGACGCTGCCGAACGGTGCCGGTGACGACCCGGTCTGTGAAGATGATTTTCAGCTGATGCGCGAGGAAATCAATAAACTGTCAGGCACCGATACAGACGCGCTGTGCCGCCTGGCGGAAAGTATTCTCACCCGGCATGCCCGCGATATCCGGGTGGTGACCTGGTATACCTTTGCCCGTCTGCATCGTGACGGTGATGCCGGTCTGACCGATGGCATCCTGTTGCTGGTCGCGATGCTCAGCCAGGCCGGGGTGCACTGTCACCCACAGCGCAGCACCGCCAGACTGGCGGCACTCGACTGGCTGAACAGTGAAAAAGTACGCGATGCATTCTCGCGCTGGCCGGACGTGACGCGGGAAGAAACCGCCTGTACAGCTGCGGCCCTGTGCCTGCTGGAGACCGTTCTGGACTCGTTACCAGAGGCAGGGCGGCCTGCATTTACCGGCCTGCTGAGTATGCTGGAAACCCGGCTGGCTGGTAGCGGCGGGCTGGATACACCGCTGGCAGCCTCCCGGACAGGTGGGGCGGGTGACGACAGTCATACTATCCCGTCATCAGGTAAGGCTGTTCCGGTGGCCGCTGCTGTCAACTCTGAAGTGGAGCTGGTTCGCCAGTTACGCGTACTGTCCGGCTGGGTGGTGGAACAGCCGCAGGGCTGGCTGGCGGCCCACCGGATGATGAAAGCTGCCCGCTGGGACCTGGTGACGCATTTACCGGCACTTGATGCCAGCGGCCGTACACGCCTGCTGCCGCCCAAAGCGGACTACCGCGCCCAGCTGAAACGCCTGTATCTGCAGCAGAGCTGGACTGAGCTGGCGGAGCTGGTGGATGTGATATTCACCGAAGGCGGTAACCGCTTCTGGCTCGATTTGCAGTGGTATCTGTGGCAGGGGCTGAGCCGTGCAGGAAGCCCCGGGGATCAATGGGCAGATTACATTCTGAGCGATCTGCGGCTGTTACTTAAACGTCTGCCGGGCCTGGAAACGCTGGCCTGGAGTGACGGCACACCGCTGGCTGATGAGGCGACGCTCAACTGGATAGCCGGACAGGTCAATGATGAGATGCCCGGGTTCAGCGATCTGCCGGCAGTGGCCAGCGTCCCTCAGACAGATGACATTCTGGCGCTGGAAGCGGAAGCGATGGAGAAAGGTGACCGTGAGGGGCCGGAAACGGCGCTGGGCTGGCTTCAGAGCCGTCCGGGTATGGACTCACCACGAAGCCGCTGGTTACTCCGCTTACTGATGGCCCGGGTCGCAGAACAGTATGGCCGCAACGAGCTTGCCCTGCACCTGCTCGGCGAACTCACTGCCAGTGCGCCGCAACTGACCCTCAGTGACTGGGAGCCAGGATTACTGTTTGATGTACAGGCCCGTCGTCTGCGCTTACTGCGTCTGAAAGCCGGACGCAGTGAAAGCGACAAAGCCCGGCTCACCCCGGAAATGGATGCACTGCTGGCGGGACTGATTGCGATTGATCCGGCCCGGGCGATGGTGCTGTGCGGATAAATCACCGCCAGCCACGGTTTTTCAGTTAACGCCCCCCCTCTTGATGACATCTTTCTTTTGATGATTTTTCCACTCAGGATTTCCGCACATGGATGATTTAACCCTTCGCTACTATGAAGCTGAAATGCGTTACCTGCGCGAAGCAGGTAAAGAGTTTGCCCGCGCCCACCCGGACCGGGCGGCGATGCTTAACCTGGATAAAACCGGAGCCCGCGACCCGTATGTGGAGCGCCTGTTTGAAGGCTTTGCCTTCCTGATGGGGCGGCTGCGTGAAAAACTCGATGATGACCTGCCGGAACTGACTGAAGGGCTGGTGAGTCTGTTGTGGCCGCATTATATGCGCACTATTCCGTCGCTCACCGTAGTGGCCTTTAGCCCGGAGTGGCAGCAGCTGCGCAAAAAGGAAACCCTGGAAGAAGGCTTCCCGGTGCTGTCGCGCCCGATCGGGCCGGAGAAAACAGTTTGTCAGTACCGTACTACCCGTGAGGTAGCGCTGCAGCCCCTGCAGCTGGCAGATGCCCGTCTGCAGACCGAACCGGATGGCAGAGCCGCTATTCGTCTGTGTTTCGAATGTCCGGATAAAGTGGACTGGTCAAAAGCCGGTATCGATAAGGTCATTATTTACCTTGATGCTGACAGTCCGGTGGCTCCGGCGTTGCACCTGGCGATGACCCGACAGGTTCACGCCATGTACG
Source organism: Tatumella sp. JGM94 (assembly GCF_018257595.1). Lineage (NCBI taxonomy): Bacteria > Pseudomonadati > Pseudomonadota > Gammaproteobacteria > Enterobacterales > Erwiniaceae > Tatumella > Tatumella sp. JGM94. Next base: position 32,099 of record NZ_JAERJN010000023.1, read on the forward strand.
TCCGTCACAGCAGAACCGGTACCGCAAGGGTGGCTTTTGACGGCTGGTGTAAACCGATGGGCTTTGACGATACCGACCGCCTGTGGCCGAAAGGCGATTCAGCGTTCAGCGGCTACCAGCTGCTGCTGGAGTATTTCAGCTTCCGCGAAAAATTCATGTTTGTAGAGCTGCGGGGGCTTGAACTGACCGGCCTCAGTGCCAGAAATACCTGGTTTGAGATCGATATCGTGCTGAATGGTAGCTGGCCGTCGGATCTGCCGTTTGACACCGAAAACTTCCGTCTGCACTGCGCCCCGGTGATTAATCTGTTCTCCCTGGAGGCTGATCCGCTGACACCAGACCCGCTACAGAGCGAATACCTGCTGCGTCCGCTGCGTGTTCAGGACGGGCATACGGAAATCTACAGCGTGGATGATATTCACGGGGCGGTGAAAAACGGCAAGCATCCGTATGTACCATTCACCAGCTTCCGTCACCGTGGTGGCATGATGCGCTTTGATGCGCCGGAACGTTACTTCCACACCCGCGTGAAGCGCGGTCCTTCGGGACTGTATGACACCTGGCTTATCCTTGGCGGAAAGTCCTTCGAGCTTGAGCAGTTGTCTCACACTCCGGAGTCGCTTTCGATCCGTATTACCGCAACCAACGGCCAGCTGCCGAGGCGCTCACTGGAAAGCACCCTGCTGGACCGGGTGGTGAAAGCCGGCAAAGTACCGGTAAAAGTCCTGAATCTGAAAGTGCCGACGCTGCCACTTTATCCACCGGCCAGTGACCGCTTCCACTGGCGGGTCATGAGCCATCTGGGCTCCAGTTTCCTGAGCATGATGGATAACCCGGAGGTACTGCGCGGAACACTGGCGCTGTATGACTGGACCGGTGATGAGATGAACCGCCGCCGCCTGGAGGCGATTGTGGCGGTGAAACATACCCTTATTCGTCGCTTTGAAAAGGGCTTTATGTTGCGCGGGGTCGACATCGAAATCACCCTCGATGCTGACAATTTTGCCGGGGAAGGGGATGTCACCCTGTTTGGTGAGATGTTGCACCGCTTCTTTGCTCTCTATGCCGACGTCCACCTTTTTAATCAGCTGACACTGGTACTGCAACCAACAGGGAAACGACTGCGATGGAAAGAGAATCACAGCCAGCACATTCCGGGCTGACAGAGGCACTGCGTAACAACATCTGGCGGGTTAATTTCTACCGCTTATGCCAGTTGCTGGAGCAGGAAAACCCGGAGGCTCCTCCGCTTGGCAGTACCGACAAAATCAGTACTGACCCGGTGCGCTTCCGTCCCTGGCCGGGGATGGGCTTCCCGGTCAGTGAGCTTAAAGTTATTGAAACTGATGAGGATCAGCCCGGCCAGGTACCGACGGTGCGCACCACTTTCCTCGGCATGTACGGTGTGGATTCGCCGCTGCCGACCGCACTGCTGGATGATATCGCCCAGCATCGTGAGGGGTATCAGGCGACTTCCGCGTTTCTGGATATCTTCAGCCACCGTATTCTGACCCAGTATTACCGTATCTGGCGTAAATATGCCTATCCGGTGACCTTTGACGCTGGTGGCGAAGATGACATCTCCCGATGTCTGCTGGGACTGGTAGGGCTCGGTATTCCGGGTACCGCAGAACAGGTGGCGACACCGTGCTCTCGTTTTCTGGCGCTGCTTGGCACCCTGCGCCTGCCAACCCGCAACGCCGAAGGTATCCGCCAGCTGGTGACTCTGCTGGCCCCGCACACCCGGGCCACGGTTATCCGTCCGGACCCGGTGAAAGTATCCATAGAGAGTCGCAGCGGACTCGGTAAAGCCAGTCGCGTGTCTCTGTCACAGCGTGCCACCCTCGGCAGGACCGGGAAAGAGGCCTGCAGCCGTATTCTGCTGATGCTGGCGACCGATAACAGACAGGAAGCACAGGGCTGGTTGCCCGGCGGGCAGATACATACCGACCTGATGGTGCTGCTGCGGGTATATATGGGTTACCGCGCCGATGTACGCCTTCGTCTCACGGTGCCGGTTAGCTGCCTGCCTGAACCCCGGCTGGGTAAGACAAACCGGGTGCAGCTGGGACGTACCGGCGTGCTGGGCCTCAACCCTGATAATCCGGCGGAACGCAGCCACCTGACGGTCAGCACGGGTACCTATGCAGGGCTGACCTGCAGTGCGCTTTCGCCGGCACAGCCCGCCGGCTATCGGTTTGGCTGATAACTCAATACCCGCCCCCTGACAATCCTGTTGTGACGTCTGAAAGGAACCTGAAATGACATTCACTTCCCTGCAATCTGGCGCATCTCTGATGTTGCTCACTGTTCTGCTGACGGGCTGCGGCCTGACTCAGTCGGTAACGGATGGCGCCGTCAGTATCACCAAGGCCATCTTCTGCAAAAAAATAAAGGTACTGCACCTCGACTTTGAACCACGTGCTGCCGCCAATGCCGATGAAAGTCAGACACCGCTCGCGACTATGGTGCAGGTCTGGCAGCTCAAAGACCGGCAGCAGGTGGATGCCGCGGATTATCAGAAACTACTGCGCGATGCGAACACCAGCCTGAAAGAGGATATTGTGGCCAGTAAGTCACTGCTGGTGATGCCCAAAGGCAGCATCATCCTCAATATGCCGCTGGAGCAGGCCGCAAAATTCGTCGCAGTGGTCGGGCTATTCAATCGTCCGGACCTCGATAACAACACCTGGAAGCTGGTGCTGAGCCGCGCTGATCTCGACCCGGATAAGCCGCGTACTATCCAGCTCAACAGCACCGGACTGACTCTGGTGCCGCTAAAGGAGTAAGCATATGGACACCCCGCAGGATAACGGGCCGACCCGATATACGCTTGAGATTAATGACAGCCTGCTGAAACCCGATGTGCTGAACTTTCACGGGCGGGAAGCACTGAGCGAACCGTTCGAATGGCGGATTGAGTTCACCACGCCACAGCTCGCTATCAGTCGTCAGGATACGATGCTGAAATATGCCACCCTCCGTATGCACAGCGGCAGGGTGGTTCAGGGCATCATCACCGGTTTTGAATACCTGAAAGAGACGGCAGATCAGAGCCATTTTGCCGTGACAATCTCGTCGCGTCTGTCTTTGCTGGCTTATTCCCGCCGCTGTGCTGTCTGGCAGAATGTCGCGGTGCCGGAACTGGTGGAGCAGATACTGCGCAGCCACGGGCTGGAAGCGTCAGATTTTGAGTTCCGCCTGGAACGCGTTTACCCGGTCCGTGAGCTTATCACCCAGTGGCGTGAAACGGACCTGCAGTTTATTCAGCGCATTCTGGCTGAAGACGGCATCTGGTTTCGCACAGGCGTCAACCTCACCACCGGGCTGGATACGGTGACCTTTGCCGATAGCCAGCGACAGTATCAGTTTGGTGTGCAGCTGCCGTACCGTGATCCCTCCGCACTGTATGACGGCGCGGTTGAAGCGGTGTGGGGGGCACGGGTGTGGCATCACACCGTCACCGGCAGCGTTACCACCCGGGATTACAATTATCGCACCGCCGGCACACCAATGGAGACGACTGCAGACGTCAGAACCGGGGTTGCCACCACTGGCGAACACTACCGCTACCTGGTGCCTTACCGCGAAGCCGGTGATAACACCACTTCTGAACCGGAAACCGAAAGCGGCGCCTGTTATGCCCGGATACACCATGAATATGCGCTGAATAACGCTATTCGTCTGCACCTGTTCAGCAACGCCAGCCACCTGACGCCGGGCATGGTACTGGACACCGGGAACACTGAGGTGCCGGAGCTGAAAGAGGGAATGGTGATTACGCTTGCCACCTTCCGCGCGGCTCGTGACACCCGTCTGCAGGTCTCCGTGTGGGGCATGCCCTGCAGCGAGCAATTTTGCTTCAGACCACAGCCAGTGCCGCGCCCGCTGATCGCCGGGACGCTGACCGCCCGCGTCGAAAGCGATGAGAAAAATGCCCTGTATGCCCATCTGGATGAACAGGGGCGCTACCGGGTGAGGCTGGACTTCAGCCGTGAAGATGCCGGCCCCGGCTATAACTACTTGTGGATACGCCAGGCGAAACCCTATGCCGGAGAAACGTATGGCTGGCACACACCGCTGATTGGCGGTACCGAAGTGGGGATTGCCTTTGACGGCGGTGACCCGGATCGCCCGTATATCGCTTATGCGCTCCATGACTCTGAACATCCTGATGTGGTGACCCGCAATAACCGCAGCCAGAACATTCTGCGCACCGCAGGGGATAACGAGCTGCGAATGGAGGACCAGCGGCAGGCAGAGCATATTACGCTCAGCACGCCGTTCGGCGCCACCGCGCTGAACCAGGGCCATATCGTGGATACACAGAATCAACCGCGCGGCATCGGGTTTGAGCTGCGCACCGATGAGTACGGAGTCATCCGGGTGGCGAAGGGACTATTGGTGACAGTCGCAGGCCAGGCCAAAGCCGAAGGCGATGTGCTGAGCATGGAGGAAGCCCTGCGAGAAATTGATATGGGGCGTCAACGGCTGGCCCTGCTGGCGGATGCGGAACGGCAGGCGCTGGCGCTGGAAGCGGATTTAGCCAGCCAGATAGCGATGTTCAATGAGCGACTAAAACCTCTGAATGAAGTGATTCATTTCACGGCACCTGAGGGCATAGCGGTTAGCAGCGGTGAACACCTGCAATTCGCCGCGACGGATAATATCGGCATCAATACTGGCGGGGATATAAGTACCGGTTCGCGGGATAATACGGCGTTGCTGGCAGAGCAGGCTCTCGGATTTTTTTCACGGAACGGTAAGCTGAGCCTTATCTCCGGCCAGGGACCGGTACAGATTCAGGCACAGAATGGTGCTTTGCAGATGAGTGCAGCACAGAAATTAAGTATCAGTAGTATGGGCGACATGCTGTTCGCCGGAAAGAAGAAGGTAACGCTGATTGGCGGTGGCAGCTACGTGAAGATTGAAGCGTGGGGGATAGAGTACGGGACGCTACATACCTTCACCCGCAATATAAGACGCACGCTGAAACTTCGTTCAGCAGATCAGACCCCGGATTTACCATGGCTTGCCGGGCCGGTAAGAAATCCGGCTGATGCACTGATGCAGTACCTTTACCATGATGACGCGCCGGTGGTCGGTGCGCCGTTTACCGTAACTCTGGCGGACGGTTCAGTACGTACCGGCAATCTGGATGGCGCTGGTTACCTGCACCTTGATGATGTACCTGAGGGGCCGGTCAGGGTTGAATTGGGGGCAGACAGCCGTAGCTTTTCCCGTAAGCTACCTGAGGATAACCCGCGTTACCAGCTTCAGGCGATAAATACTGCTCAGGCCGGAGACCTGATTACCCGTTACACAGGGAGTGAATTATGAGTGATATCAGCACCACCGCCTGGTTTAAACAGACCAGTCTGGAAACCAGTCAGTGGATTTGGGGCACCCTGCAGGGAGCATTTAATGAAAAGCAGACTATCGGGCAGATTATTACCGATGCCGCGATAGGTATGGTTCCCCTGGTGGGGGATATCACTGCGGTGCGTGATTTACTGGCAGTATCGATTGGCTTAATCAATGAACCTAAAAAGCGGGAAAGCACCACTGAATGGGTGTTTCTGGTGATTCTGCTGTTTGCACTGATCCCGGTGATTGGCGGTGTTATTAAAGGCGTCGGACGTCTGTGCCTGCGGGTCACAACAAAGGCGGCGGAAAATGTGGAAACGCTCAGTGATGTGGTCAGGTTTCTGAATCGTGTCGGTGAAGGAGATGCACCGAAATGGCTGAAGGCACTGGATCTCCAGTCTCACCAGACTGTGCTGTTGGATAAATTTGGTGTGTTCTGTAACACCATGATAACGGTAACCCATACAATCCTTGGTTCGGCACTGGGACGAGCCTTACCGGATAAATGGTCCGTGCAGCTTCGCTCGCTGGCAAAAGGTTTTGTCATTCTGCGGGAGATGGGCGGACGGATGATCCCGCCGGCGCTGCAGGAACTGAATACAAAGCTGAGAGTGCTGCAGGCAATGGTCTATAAAGGTGACATTCTGGAGCTAGGAAAGAGCTCCGGACGAGCTGCTGTTTACCGTGAAGCGGAGGCGTACCTTATCGAGCGTCCTTTAAGGGAAGCGCCGAAAAAGGGGACCCGTTACCCGAGTCTTCATGCTGAGAAACTTCATGAAGACAGACTGCGGCTGAAATATTCAAAAAAAAGCTACCCGGATTTACTGGGGCATAAAGGTAAGAGCCCGGCATTTGGGGATAAGCAGGTATTTACGAATATTGCATCTTTCAGTGGTGAAATTACCGCCAAAAGCGCCAGGGAAATGGCGGGTAGTACAATTTTTCGCGCTTTCGGCAATGAGACTGCGCTGGCGACAACGCCCGGTGGCTCCCGTGCTGCCGGGGGATTCTGGGGTTACCGGAAAGTCCCGGGCAGTGCAAAGGAGTGGCGGCAGCTGTCAGCGGTGCTGGATGAGTGGAACGGTAATGGTTTTCTGGTGGTGCTGCATCTGCCGGAAGATCTGGCGACCCGGATGCCGGGCAGCACAGCCTGGCACGGTAAGATTGCAGAACAGTTCGGGAGTGATATTCCCGCTCAATATCTTCAGGGGGGCGGTGAACAGGTAATTATCAACCTGGATGAAATGCTGAAAACAGAGCTTAACCGTATCGGTGAGCAGGTCAAAGCGACCGGACTACCGGTCAGCACTGATATTAATGGCGTAAAAGCGGAGTTTTATCCGACAGACTGGAAAGAGGCGGAAGGCCTACACGGTTACAGCAAACCTGAGGGGATAGCGCCGCCTTATGCCACATATACGCGAAAACTGCATGACGATGAGCTGCGCAGTAAAGCGAATGGCCGAATAATGATTAATGCCGCCCGTGCGGAACATCAGATAACCACAGGACGTGAACTATGATGAGCATCAAAAAAACCAAATACCCGATGAGTGATGAACAGGTGCGTCGTAGACTGTTCTGGCTGTTGCAACGGCTGAGCAGCTACAGTCTGTGGCAGCGCAAGCGGGATGCCTGGGCGTGCTTTACTGAAAAATATGAACAGGCACTGAAAACCTGGCCGGAGGAGATTACAAAGGGTTTCCATCCGAAGAGTATTATCAGGGCATATGAAGCATTATGCCTTTACGATAAAGGACTGCCGGAACTGGCATCGGGCAACCGGCAGGTATGGCAAATTAATACAGGAGAGTTTGACCAGCTTTATCGGCCCGTGAGTTTAATCAGAACTTATTTTTATTATCCCTGCCATGATGAACGAGGAGGGCAGCGGGAACCCTACCCTCCGGAAATAGAGGAAATTAATCAGTGGCGGGTTGCGGCAGAGTTCCGGGGAGATAACCTGCTGTATCCGCCGCAAAATAATGTCTGTAACTTTTTTGATGCAGAGACTCTGCTGGAGCCAAATAAATATATCTACAACTTAACTCATTTATCCTATCCGGTCTTTCCTGAACACCTTCCGTCCGTGCCGGAGCGCAGCGATATTATTATAAAAACCGACGATGCGGTGCCCTGTGACGGCATCTGGGAACCGGTGGAAATAATATATGACCGTAAATTCCTGGTATTTAAAGAAGGTATCCGCGGGTTTAAAAACCTCGGTGCCTATAATTATTTTATCCGCGGAATGAAGGCACCGCTTCAGATTTATTATGATGTATTAATGGAAAGCGCCACTGAAATATTGATAACCGATGACCCGGTCTGCTACCGGGATGTGCACTGGCGACTGGTCTGGGAAGATACACGTTATTGTGACGGTATTATTCCGGATGAATCGGAATATTTTCTGGAACAGCGATAGCGGGAGTGTTTATTTAATCCCGGACAGAACATCAGACAGCCACAGGACGTGAACTATGATGAGCATCAAAACAGATGTCCAGGTACGACGCAGGCTGTTCTGGCCGATACCGCAAAAGCAATATTAATACTGAGTGGATAGAATGTAATTGGCATATAAAGGAGGTTAATTATGACTCAGAATCCCCCTTCGCTGTATGAAATTCTCTACGGCAATTTCACCGGCGGGCTCGACGTGTATCAGGTCAGCGAACAGGACCAGGTCATATTGTCAGTGCTCGACAATATGCAGCGTATCCTCAATTGCCGCACCGGCACGCTAAAACATCTGCCTGACTATGGCCTGCCGGATATGACCAGAATCCTGCAGGGCATGCCGGGAACAGCCCATGAACTGATGGGTATCCTGTCGGCTGTTCTGCTTAAATATGAACCACGGCTGAAAAAAATAAGTGTTGTACTGCTGGAGCAGAACGTTCCCGGCGAACTGCGCTATGCCATTGACGCTGAACTCAGAGAGGTTGGTCTGGTTCGTTATGGTACCGAATTTATGCCCGCGGGACGCGTGGTGTTAAGACACCTGAAGCAACAGCAGTACCCGGATACCATCCCCCGTATCTAAGGCCAGTTAACACTCTGTCAGTAAAAGCTCGCCGACAGACCACCGTGGCAGCGATCAGTAACTATAAGACTGGTATTGCAGAGTTTCATCGGTGAATCATACAGCGGCGGGCGCAGATGGACGCGTGACTGGCGGGTAGCGGACTGAATATGGATCCGTTTACTTCCCCGTCACGGCTCTGCCGTCAAATAGTCTGTGACGTCACCCCGGCGTTTATATGTGGTCATAAACAGTAAGCGACCGGACCTTTGCGGGTACATTATCCCGTCCGGACAGGGGGTTGATCAGCGTACATTTTCCGGGCTGGTTTTAGCCAGCCAGAGACTGTGGTATGCCAGTATCAGCAACGCCATAAACCGGCACAATAATCCTCTCCACAGTGCCGGCTACTTCAAATGGATATCAGGTCATGAATGACATTACTTCGCGAAAAATTAAAACCGGTGGCGATCCGCGTATGCTAACGGATTATATCTCCCTGCGTGATGAACTGAGTAAGCTGACACATCCGGCACGTCCGGATGTCGACTGGCATTACGTCGAAAAACGTTGTCTCTCACTGTTTGAGATGAACGGGGTGGAACTACAGACAGCGGCCTGGTACACACTGGCCCGTATGCAACTGGCCGGTATCTTCGGGCTTAATGAAGGACTCGTGATACTGGAGGCGCTGATTAGTCATCAGTGGGATGTGCTTTGGCCGCGGCCTGCCCATGCCCGAATGGACATCCTCCGCAGCCTGAGTCAGCGTCTGCAACAGCGGATACGCTCGCTCCCGTTTAACTACCGCGACCTTAGCCAGCTGTACCGGGCTGAACAACTGCTGATAAGTCTGGGAGAAAAGCTGCAGCACCCGGAGCTTAAGCTGGATACTCTGCGTGCTTTGATACACAACAGCGCTGTCCGGCTGGAAAACAGTGCTGGTATAACCAGCCCCGGGCCGGCCATTCAGCCCGGTATCGTATTACCTGCGACCGTGATTAATGATATGGCGGCAGCCTCGGGTGGCCCTGCGGGTTATTCTGATGAAGACAGACCAGACGGTGTGATGAAGTGGGTGTACGTCATGCCACCGGAGCAGCAGCCGGCAATGCTCGCTCCGGTAAAAAAATGGAAATCTTTCGCTGCCGGTATGTTTACTATGCTGGTGATCAGTAGCGTCGCTGTATGGAGCTGGCAATATCTCCGCCAGTCAGACCCGCTACAGGCTCAGCTTGTTGCTTCACTGGCTCCGTTACCTTTACCTCTCACCCCTGAACAACTGGATGTGTTACGTCAGCAACTTCCGTCATCACAAACGCTGATAACACAAACACAGCAGCAACTTGTCCGGCTGGATAAGATGTCACCCGACTGGAATATTGACTACAGTCGTCAGTTGATTAAGCAGGCCAGTATCCTGTGGCCTGAGCAGGCTAAACCGATGGCATCACGCTGGCAGCAACAATTTGCGGCGGCCACCTTACCAGCGGCGCAGCTTAATGGCTGGTATCAGGGAATGACAACGTTACAAAAACTGAGTGACCGGCTGAACAGGCTGGATCAACAGAAGGGAAAATATATGACAGTCAGTGAGCTGAAATCAGTCGTTTTTTCCACTATGCAGTCATTTAATCAAGCGATACCGGCTGAAGAGCAACTGCGGGTGCTGTCACAAAACCCTTCAGGAGAACCTTTACCTGTTGCTGCCCGGTCTCAGCTTGAAATGCACCTGAAACAACTGACAGTCCGTTATGCTGAAATAAAACAGCAGGTATCAAAATAAAAGCGGTTTACGGACAGAGCGCACACCGCGCTGGAAAACGCCGGTTCGGTTGATAAATTAAACTGAAGGAAGAGTGAAAATAAGATCCGGAGCTGGCGTTTAATTTATTTATCAGTGCGCACAACGTTTTATAGTGCAGTAAACCGATCCGGATGGCGGGCAATTTAAGCCAGATATGGTCTGACCGGACCCCGGATAAATCCCCGGCAGCTGCCAGATCAGATCCGGGAGCTAATACAGGGCGCGGTAACGCGCTATAATAGCGGTTTGTGACAGGGGACCGGCCATTGTCACCCACTGAATGCACCGGTCCGGGGATAACAGCGATAACCGGATCAGGCATTGGCGGAGTAACGCAGGATCCTTAATCCGTTAGCGACCACCAGCAGACTGGCACCGACATCAGCAAAAACCGCCATCCACAGCGTTCCTGCCCCGAACAGGGTCATAACCAGAAATACCAGCTTAATAGCCAGCGACAGAGAAATATTCTGTGTCAGGATCTGGCTGTTTTTACGCGATAAGCGAACAAACATCGGAATTTTACGTAGATCATCGTCCATCAAGGCCACATCAGCAGTTTCGATAGCAGTATCGGTGCCGGCAATACCCATCGCAAAACCAATATCCGCCCGGGCCAGGGCCGGGGTGTCGTTAATCCCGTCGCCTGCCATACCTGTGACGCCCCGGCGGCTGTATTCCTCTATCGCCCGCAGTTTATCGTCCGGCAGTTGTTGTGCTTTTGCCTGGTCAATACCGACCTGACGGGCTATTTCAGAGACAGCAAACGGGTTATCTCCTGACAGCAGCAGAGTTTTTACTCCCAGCTGATGCAGCTCATCAATTGCCTGTTTACTGGTCAGTTTCACCGTGTCAGCCAGGGCGAAAACGGCCAGTAAACCGGTTCTGTGACCTAAAAATACCAGCGTTTTTCCCTGTTTCTCCAGAGCAATATAACGCTCTTCTGTATCCAGTAGCTCCACGCCCCGTGCCTGAAGTAAACGGCGATTTCCCAGCCAGTATTCTTCGTTATTAATGATCCCGGTGATCCCCTGGCCGGTGACAGAGGTAAAATCATTCACGGTTAACGGAGTCACCCCCTCACTGTGCCTGGTGACGGCCTCAGAGACCGGGTGATCAGAATAGGCGGATAAACTGCCGGCTATCGCCTGTGCCTGTTCAGGAGTCAGCATGCCAGGGGTGATCACATCGGTCACTTCCGGTTTACCCTGTGTCAGGGTACCGGTTTTATCCAGTGCCAGCCATTGCAGTTTTTTCCCTTGCTCAAGGTAAACGCCCCCTTTAATCAGTATGCCCATACGTGCCGCAGCCGTCAGGCTGCTGACCAGTGTCACCGGGGTGGAAATAACCAGCGCACAAGGACAGGCAATCACCAGCATTACCAGAGCGTTATAAATCCACGGCGTCCATGGCAGGCCGAAGAACAGTGGCGGCAGGATAGCCACAGCGAATGCCAGCAAAAAGATAACCGGTGTATAAATCCGGGCAAACTGATCGACAAAACGCTGTGTCGGGGCTTTACTGGCCCGTGCTGATTCCACCGAACGGATGATTTTCGCGAGGGTGGTATTCTGTGCCACAGAGGTGACCTGATATTCGAAACTGCCCGACTCATTCAGTGTGCCGGCGAAGACCTGATCATCTGTTTTCTTTTCTACCGGCAGGCTTTCTCCGGTAATTGCTGACTGGTTCACGGTCGAGTTTCCCCGCACGATAATGCCGTCCAGCCCTATTTTTTCGCCGGGTTTCACCCGTACTATCGCCGAAAGGGGCACATCCGCCGGCTGCATTGGTTTCCAGCTATTATCTGCCTGGCGGACATTCATCCACTCCGGGGCCAGTTTTAATAGAGTGTCAATAGCGTTTCTCGCCCGGTCGAGTGCTTTCGCCTCAATCATTTCAGCAATATTAAACAGCACCATTACCATCGCGGCTTCCGGCCATTGCTGTAACAATAATGCCCCGGTGACTGCAACGCTCATCAGGGCATTGATATTCAGATTGAGGTTTTTAATGGCGATCCAGCCTTTTTTATAGGTCTTAATCCCTGCCAGTAACACGGCGGCCAGGGCACAGAGTGCCTGTAACCAGCCGGGAAATTGCAGCCAGCTCAGGGATTCGGCTGCGAATGCCAGTACTATGGCGGTGATCAGCGGCCAGTATCGGACAGGGGGCGGGGGCACGATACTGCTGGCGGTATTCTTACCGGGTAATTCCGGCTCAAAACCGAGGGAACGGATAGCCTGTAAAATATCGTCCAGTATCTCCTGGCGGTGAGTCACCGTCAGTATCCTTTGCATCAAATCAAACTGCAGGCTGACGACCCCGGGCATGGCCGAGAGTTTTCCGGTAATCAGATTTTCTTCGACCGGACAATCCATCTGCATAATACGGATGGCCGTGATAGTACCGCGACCGGTGTTTTTCCCTTGTGGCAGGGCATCCAGTACCGGCTCTGCCGCGGTGCAGCAGTGCTGATGGTCACCGGTATGCTGTTTCCCGACAGAAAGAGGGCTGACAGCAGAAATTTTTCCTGTCGCAGACGGTATTTTACGGGGCTGAAGTAAGTTGTTATTTTTTTCGTGACTGTTCATTGTTTGTTCCGCTAGGTATACCCTGGTCGTTATAGTAAAAACCCTGCAGTCACTACAGGGTCAAGAGGTGAGGAGATAAAATGAAGATAGGAGAACTGGCCCGGCAGTCGTTATGCAGTGTCGGGACTATTCGCTACTACGAGAAAGAAGGGTTACTGCCGGAAGCACTGCGTGACCAGAATAATAATTACCGTTACTACGATCAGCAGCATCTGGATACTTTACTGTTTATCCGCCGTTGCCGGGCGCTGGATATGGCACAGGATGAGATCAAACAGCTGTTACAGGCACGTGCCCAGCCGGAAGCTGATTGCACGGTAATTAATCAACTGGTGAATGAACATTTGTCCCATGTACGGGAGCGGATTGCCGAACTGTCGGTATTAGAGAATCAGCTCAGTGAATTACAGGCCTCCTGCTGTGACAGTCTGCCAACCCGGGATTGCGGTATTCTGAAAGAACTGGAACACCCTCAGACGGAACTACCGGTACTGACTGGTAAACATATCGGCAGTACCCACGGCCACTGAATTGATCTGTGCTGCAAAACGGACAGAAAACCGGCAATAATTCGTTGTGTTGGTATTTATATCTCCGGATAATCGCTATGTATTTTTTTACATATCGAAAGGAGTTGAAAATAATGTCCAGGGGCCTTTGTACGATTTTAGTTGCACTGTCTGTCAGTATGCCGGTACTGGCATCGGACAACATTCGCGTGACCTATGCCGGATCGATGGGAAAAGTGATGGACCAGGAACTTGGTCCGGCGTTTGCCAGTCAGCAGAAGGGGACATATCAGGGACAGGGGCAGGGGGCTTATGGCATGGCCCGCCTGCTGGCCAGCCATAAAATTGAGGCGGATGTTTTTGTTTCCATCACCCCCGGCCCGATGCAGATACTGAAAGACGCCGGACTCATCGAGACCGCGGTTCCGGTTGCCAGTACCAGTATGGTGATTGCTTATAATCCGAAAAGTAAGTATGCCGCGCAGTTTGCGGAGGCTGGCACCCGTCATGACGGCAGTTGGTTACAGGTAATGACCACCCCCGGATTACAGTTTGGCCGCACAGATCCTTACCTGGACCCTAAAGGACAAAACATCGTTTTTAGTCTATTGCTGGCTGAGAAATATTATCGTCAGCCCGGCATTGCAGAACAGATTATGGGCTCACCACAAAATCCTCGTCAGGTTCATCTGGAAGGCGGGTTGCTGACCCGGCTGGAAAGCGGCCAGATTGATGCAGCGGCAGGTTACGAAAGTGAAGTGATTTCTGCCGGGCTGCCCTATCTGTCATTCCCGGACCAAATAAACCTCAGTAATCCGCAGATGGAGCAGCAGTGGTACAACACTGTCAGTTTCACTATTAAAGACAGTAAAGGGCAGGATAAAGTCCTGCATACTCAGCCGCTGGTGTACTACGCCGCAGTACTGAAAAATGCCCCTAATGGTGTGGCCCGGGGACAAAAATTTGTCGACTTTATGCTGACTCCGCAGGGACAGAAACTGTTCCGTGACAGTGGTTATTCCGCGCCTAAAGGGAAAGGTCTGTACCAACAACAATGAGATCACGATTCAGGTTATTACCCTTACTCACAGTGCCGGCATTAGTGATGCTGGCACTGCCTTTTGTGACGTTGTTTGGTATGACCCCATGGCATGATTTTTCGCTGGCCTACGGTGACAGCGATGCGGTGCTGGTCTCTGTCGGTTACGGGTTGTTGTCGCTGATTTTTATTATACTGGCGGGTCTGCCGGTTGCCTGGTGGCTGGCAAATTCGTCGACGGAAGGCTTGCTGAGACGAGGGGTTGAGTTAGTGGTATTACTGCCACTGATGACTCCTCCGCTGGCAATGGGAATTTTACTTATCTCTGCACTGGGTCCTTACAGCTTACCGGGCCAGTGGTTATCTGCTTTCGGATGGATGCTGGTCAATAATCCGGCGGCTTTTATGGTGGCGCAAATTTATGGCGGGCTGCCGTATTTTATTGTCACCGCCCGTTCGGCGTTCAGTGCCGTTCCGCGTGAAATACTGGAAGCCGGGCAGACGCTGGGGGCCAGACCATTCCAGCGTTTTCGCTATCTGGTCCTGCCGTTATCAGCTTCAGGGCTGGCTTCGGCTGTTTCTCTGGCCTGGGTACGTGCGGTTGGTGAATTTGGCATTGTGATGATTTTTGCCTATTTTCCGCAGGGAATGCCGGTTAAGTTATATACTAATTTGCAAAACGATGGTGTGGATGCCGTCTATACACTGGTCTGGGTATTATTGCTGGTGACTCTGCCGGTCCCGTTATTCTGCTTTATGCATTCCGGAAAGCGTGAGCGTTTACTTCTCAGGTAATCCCGGTGATCGCCGGTGATCATTTTCCCGGGGTGGGATCCCGTCCGTCTCTTATGCTGACGATCCGTATGGCCGGGCGCTGATATGGCTTATGCCGCCAGCGTGGTTTGTTTTGCCGGATTTGATGGTTGCGGAAACCGGTTTGCAGGGACAAACTGTGGCCGCAGATATTCTGTTGGTCAGGAGAATCAAAGTGATACAGATGATAACGCAATGACGGTCCCGCGGTTGTTTATTGTACACGGATTTATGGCTGCCCCTGAACACCACTGGTTCCCGTGGTTACAGCAGGTAGCAGAACAGGCGGGGGTGGTGACTGAGGCCCCGCAGCTCCCGGAATCGCACAGTCCGCAGCTTTCACACTGGCTGGAAAGCCTCGAAAGTGTGGTCGGTGAGCCGGATGAAAATACCTGGCTGGTCGGACACAGCCTCGGCTGCATCACTCTGTTGAATTATCTGAATCAGCGTTATCCGCAGGCTGTCACCGGAGGTATGATTCTGGTCTCCGGATTCAGTGAGGCGGTTCCCGGCCTGGAAATGTTAGCAGATTTTGTCCGGCAACCGGTTGATAACCATCGGATAATCAGTAACGTCAGACAGCGGGCAGTGATTGCTTCACTGAACGATACTATTGTTCCTGCGGCGTTTTCGTTACGGCTGAGCCAGCAACTGGCGGCCCCTTTTTACGGTATTCCCGACAGTGGTCATTTTTTAGGGCGTGAGGGCGTCACAGAACTTCCCCTGGTCGCCAGTCTGTTACAGCAATTCTGGTCACAGTCCGCGGCAGGTCATATTCCTGCCTGATATCCACCGGGGGAAACTGCCTTTCGGGTTCTGCAGGGAACTCAGTCTTGCTGATCGCGCTGCTGGCTGGCGCGCAGGCGCTGATAATATTCATCTTCGGCAGTCGTAATTTCATCCAGCAGCGAATCCATATCGACCTGATGTTCCTGCTCGATAAATACCCCGCTTAACGGCGTTTGCGGGGTTAGTTTGCCTTCCTGATATAACTGCCAGATTTCTTTGGCGTAGGCGGTATTATCCAGTTGCGGGGCGAACTGAGCGTAGTAAGCGGTAATATTATTCACATCGCGTCTGAACATTGCTTCGGCATGGTTATTGGCTGCCGCATCCACCGCCTGTGGCAGGTCAATAATGACCGGCCCCTGTGCATCCTGTAACACGTTAAATTCTGATAAATCGCCGTGAACAATACCGGCACACAGCATACGGACGATATTTTTCAGCAAGGTATTAAAACCGCTGATTGCCTGTGTTTCGCTGAGGGTGACTTCACTGAGACGCGGTGCAACGGCGCCTCCGGCATCGGTTACCAGTTCCATTAATAATACACCGTCAATACACAGGAAGGGCCGGGGTACCCGCACACCGGCATTATCCAGCCTGAACAGAGCATCCACTTCTGCGCTTTGCCAGGATTCTTCCTGCTGTTTGCGGCCGAATTTAGATCCTTTCTGCATTGCCCGGGCGTTACGTGAATTACGTACTTTCCGGCCTTCCTGATAATGCACTGCCTGCCTGAAACTGCGCTGTGTGGCTTCTTTATATACTTTGGCACAGCGAACCTCGTCGCCACATAACACGGTGTAGACGTCAGCCTCTTTACCGCTTTTCAGGCGTTGTAAAACGCTGTCGATAAGTCCGTCATCGACAAGGGGCTGGATACGGTTCGGGATTTTCATGCGGCATTAGCCTTTAATTCAGCCGCTATTCTTAGCAATAAACAGATCTCGATACTGTAAAAGCGGGCAGGTTGATAAATAAGTAGCCGATTATACCGAAAAAAATACCTTTGGGGAGTGTGGTTTTTAACTAAACCGTTAAGAGTATTTATCAGAAAAAACAGAAGATTAATTATCTTTTGCTCGCTTCCTTCTGAATCAGTCGCGGGATCTTTCAGCCACCGGACGGTGCTATCCAGGACCGGTGGACGGGGGGCACGCCTCCTGTGTCAGCAGTTAATGGCGTGCTGGCGGGGTAATTATACGCTGGCTACCGGCGAGTTTATTGGCATGATTACGGGCGATACCTGCGGTAAACCGCTCAGTGAACCGGGTGAAACAGAGTAGCCGGGGGTATCAGCACTGGCTACTCTGGCAGCGGGACTGGCTGGCAGGTAGATTGGTGACACAGTGCTGATGCCATCGCAGTGGGCGCAAACGCGGGCTGAAAATTTATCCACTGAGTCGCGTATCGATTATCGGCGACAACGGGCAATACGCTGATAAATATTACTCAGATCGCCAGGCGATACTTACTCAAAAACCGGAAGGTTATTCCCGTCGTTCACCAGATTCTTCTCTGCCATCCGGACAAAAGTTTTTATCGGACAGAGTTCACCAACGGAAGTTTCATGACAGTCGGGATTTTTAAATTCAGCAACCGGTAACGGGTTACGGGCATTTAACGGAGAAAGACGCCGCCACTGATCTAATGTTCTGGCGGCAAAGATTAAATGAATAAAGTGTTCTCCGGTTTTTTTATCCAGATAACGTTCTGTAATCAGGCTGCCGCCGGGGGGAATATCATTGTGAGGATATCCGGGCAATTGCCAGTTAAAGCCGAGCATCGTTTGGATCTGTGCGATATTAGTATCATGACCGACCATAATAACCAGCGGGCTTTGCAGATAGGGTTTTTCTGTTAAAGGGGACGGGCTCTGACTGCGGGCGGTAATAGCCGCGACTAACTGACGCATTAATAATGAGCCACCGTGACTGGCATATTCGGGTGTGTCGCTGAGAAGGTCATATTTTGCAGCATGTAATGCCATCAGGTTACTGACCTGTTGCGCATTCCGGGCATGACCAAAAGCGACCTGTGATAACGGCAGGTTTTCGCTATATTGCAGACGAATCGTCTCACCGATTGCAGCCCCCCCGGCAACCGGACCGGTTAATTTTACTTTTCCTTTATTATTTATTTCGACGCCCCAGTCGCTATCAGGAAATTTGCAGTTTTTTTCGTCCGTGTGACATACCGCCTTGCGTAAGTCAGTAACGGCATTAGCATAGGTGGTTCTGGCCTGTGCCGGTGAACCAAGCCTTTCTTTTACCTGTTGTATAACTTTATTTTCATCCGGCCGGGCTATCCCCATTGCCATCGTATCAAACAATGGATCATGTTTGCCGGTTGTGGAATGTACCACCATCCCGCAACCGGGAAACATACCATCCAGTAATGCAGCTCCGGTCGCTTTAGTCCGCTGGTCGGGGGCTGCCCACAACCATACCTGATCTGCTGCCGGGCACCCTGCATGACTCGCCAGTGGCAGCCCGAGTTCCCGCCATTGAGTGAGCTGATAGGATCCCTGGGCGAGTATGCCTGCGTAGCCATGGCCGGTTAAAAAACCATCGGGTACGTTCCACTGTGGCCATATTTTCCCGGTTGCCTTATTCAGAGCGGGAGTATTGGTGGGGGCCCGTACACCATGGCGGATAAGCATAACGACTTTTTCCAGCTGATAGCGGTCACTAACCTGACGGGCTGCGCTGGAAAAGGGGGACAGGATAAGGCTCAGACTTGCCAGCAGAAGATTGAGTATCAGTAACGGTTTCATTGGGGTTATTCCTGCGGATTAAAATTTGTAAGAGATGCCGGTAATGAATTCAGTCTGACGATCAGCACTTTTTTTCGATACTGCCAGATTTTTCACCCCGATATAAGGTACTAAATGTTTTGTCAGCTGATATCCGGCTTCAATTTTATGCTCGATATTTTGATGTTTATTATTATAAAGCGTTTCGTTGCTGTTATACCAAATCATGGTATAGCTGAACTGAAAGTTTTCAACTTTTTGTGTTATTTCACTGTCAATCCGGTCCGTTTTTTTTATCGGTTTATTCCGGCGATCAGTTATTTCTTTCCGGTAGCGAAATGAAATTCGGGTATTATCAGAAATACGGTATTTAAGTTTTATCGATGGTTTATATTTTTTATCTTCTTCTTTTATTCCATAGACCATGCCGGGTTCAATACTGAGCTGTTTTGTGAACGGCTGAGTATATTTAATCTTAAACTCTTTCTCATTAAGTTTTCTGTGGTCAAAGAAGTTACCTGCATCGCCATTGGATTGTTGTTCCGGATGAAATTTTAGTTTCGCAGAAACCCCCAGTCCGGATGAAAAGTTATGGGATACGATGAATTCATCTGTGTGTTGTCTGGAAATATCTTCATACTTATGTTTGTAGTCGATCTCTAATGCCAGCGCTCTGTCTGATATGACGATAAACCCGACTCCGGCGATCACGGGGATTAATATTTTTTTAATCATATTTTCTTATTCTTACATTTTATGGTAACCGGGACATTACTTGTTTAATGTGTCATTTTAATTTCATAAATATTTCATGTTTACTGCGTGGAAATTTTTGCGTGGACATGATCGAATCTGATAAGTAAACAGGCAAAACATGACATTTTTTATCAGGGTTTTTATGGTGTATTATCGGGGGCAGGCTGGTTTTTCCGGCAGTGTACCGATTTTTATGTTAGCGTACCACACCACAAAAAATGGGTGTTTTAAAGAGAAAACATAATATTTTCAAAGAGTATCCCTGACGAAAGAATACGCTGACTGGCAGTTAACCCGTGATCATGATGTATTATTGGGGTCCGCAGGAAAAATTTCATCATTAAAGCGGATAGTCATTATCCCGCCTGATGGATAGCCCTTATCCCGCAGGAGACAGGGAAAGCTATTGGTGACAGAGAATCGGAATAATGACCTGTGGTGATAGCTGTACAGATTAATGGCTGAAGAATAAAACTATCGCTGACGACGCGATATCCAGTGGCCGTACCTCTGTTTTACTGTAGAAATAAAAGACAGCCTCCGTATATGGAAGCTGTCCCGGTGATTACTACTGTATTAAATAAATTTACCGGCAGAAAATCAGAGATTAATTAATAAATTTGATATCTGTTGGCGTTCCAATTTGCACAGTAACCCCGGTCTCAGTCAGGGCTCCGGTATCAATATCGCGGCGTAATTCTACGACATTATTTGAAAACAGATTGGCGACAAGAATATATTGCCCTGTTTTATCGAAAGCAAATGCCCGTGGCTCTATCCCACCGGAGGAAAAGCGGTTACTCAGAGAAAGTTTCCCTGTGTCCTGGTTAACTTTATACACAACAATCGTATTGTCATGGCGACGGTTTCCCACGTACAGGAATTTATGGTCAGGGCTGAATAATATCCCGCCCCCCCCCTTTATCGTTAGGATCCTTGCTGTCAGTCAGATCGACAACCTGTATTTCTGTAAGTTTATCATGATCTGCTTGGTAAACGTGTACTCTGGCGGACATCTCGGTACTGACATAAGCGAATTTACCATCTGCGGAGAATGTCATATGCCGTGGTCCTTCACCCGGAGCAAAGTGCAGATTAAATTGCGGGGCGGCCGTGAAAGGCTCTTTATTATTGGCATGATATTTAAATGCATGCACAGTATCATTGCCCAGATCAGCAACAAAAAGCATTTTCCCGTCAGGACTTATATTGACGGAATGGGCATGTGCGCTTGCCTGACGATCCGCGATAACATGAGAACCTTCGGTAAAAGGTACATGCTGGATAAATTTACCCAGCCCGCCGTTACTTTCGATGGGAAAGATAGTGATACCGGCATGTCCGGGATTTACGGAATAATTTGCGACCAGTAAATATTTACCGTCGTGAGTAATGGTAGCATGTGTCGGATAAGCGCCAGCGCTGTCAACTGTGTTAATGGTGGTGAGCTTTCCGTCTTTACCGGTGCGCAATGCAGTCACGGTGCCCGCTTCGTTTTCATTGGTGGTATAAGCGAATTGCTGATTATTGCTGAAAACAATCCAGGAAGGGCTGGATTGTTTTAACACCCCGACGGGCAGTAAACTGCCATCTGAATTCAGGCGCAGGGTGTAAATTCCCTGACCCGGATAAATGGCTTTTTGCACACCATCCCCGGTTGTCTGTCCTGTCCAGGAGCCAACCAGTAAGGTCTGGACCGGCAGTTTTACCGGTGGCCTGGCTAATGGCACACTTTCATTTGCATAGCAGATACAACTGGCAAGCAATACAGGGACTAATGCTGCCTTCAGAGCTTTATTGTAATGTTTTTTATTCATTGTTTTTATGTAATCGAAATGTTTCTGGTTTGGTGAGTTTATATAAAACCAATGAATATTCAACAGAATTACATACATTACTTTACATTAATTTAACTACTGGTGCTGTTGGCAGGTTTTTTGTATGATTTTTGCCCGTAAATGTGCTGACAGAGATAAACATAATGTTCCGCAGTGAATAATAGAATTCGCCAGGCAGAGCCAGAATCAGTCAGTCATCGATTACCGCAACTTAGTGGCTGGTGGCTGAGTTAATAGAAGATAAGGTTTTGCTGCCCGTAACCACAGATTTATTGATAAATTGTTCTGATCTGATCACAGAGATCTGATCTTACCCGTCAATGCTGATCACCTATCTGACGTGCGGTAGCAAGTGTCAGAGAAGGGCAGGAGCCAGGACTAATATTTGTACGGTTATTATTTGCTGACCGCGAAAGTGCCACCGCTTCTTATCTGATATTTTAACGATCAGAAAAAGCCCATCGCTATCATGCAGCGTAAAGCCTTTCTCCCGGACTCGTGGCAATAACTGTCCCCGGGTAGGAAAATTTCAGCATTCCTCAGGGTACCAGCCTGCCGGAGGAACGGCGGAACCTTTGCCGGACTTAGAAAATATGAGCCGGAAAGAGCTTAAAGCATTAAAAATCAGATTACGGCAAGTGAAACCAGTACAGCGAAAGGGCTATAAACAGGAAATCAGTGAGCAGCAGCGTCTTCAGCCTGAACGTGAGCTGAGAATTGCAGAGGGCAGGATTTGCACACATGCGGTGAAGTGGAAAAAGGTCCGTAAGGCCGTTGACGTTCAGGAGGCGACAGCCGACCAGGGCGCTTGCGCCCCTTGGACTCGTGGCAATAACTGTCCCCGGGTAGGAAAATTTCAACATTCCTCACGGTACCAGCCTGCCGGAGGAACGGCGGAACCTTTGCCGGATTTAGAAAATATGAGCCGGAAAGAGCTTAAGGCATTAAAAATCAGATTACGGCAAGTGAAACCAGTACAGCGAAGGGGCTATAAACAGCAAATCAGTGAGCAGTTGCGTCTTCAGCTTGAACGTGAGCTGAGAGTCCGGGGATTTGATGGCAATGAAAAAGAGATCGATTTGTTGCTGCGGGGTGGCAGTATTCCATCCGGATCAGGACTGCGGATCTTCTATCGCAATCAGCGTCTGCAGGAAGATGATAAATGGCGACAGTGGTACTGATAACGCTGTTTTCATATTTTCAACTTTTTCAAATATTGTCGTGCAGATCCGTTTAATGGCAGAAAGTATTTTACATAGAGAAATACACATTATACTGCATGTATAAACAGTACTATTAAGCGAGGTATTTGTGAATTGCTTCGCAAAAGCCAGGGTTAGGACTATCTTCCCAGGGACAGGAGAGAAACAATGCAGGATTATCTTTTTGAATCGATAAAGCTCCAGCGCATTGATTTTTTTATCAAACTCGTAGCCGCCAGTGAGTGCAGCGAAGAAGAAAAGCGGCTGGCGAACCAGTGGATGTCAGAGCTGACTGACGAGCTGATGGCTAAGATCCGCTACCATGAGTACGCCAGGTCGATGGACATCAATAATTGAGGGAGAGTAGAGGAAGGGGGAACCTGGAGCTTACATTGGTTTGCGCTCCTCTGTCACAAAACAGGAATTCGTCTCTTCGGGTTTATCTCTCATAGCGTTAAGCTGAGCGGGTTGAAACGGGATAAAGATTTAAGACGATAATTGAGATTAGGCTGTATGTCTGGCAAACAAAGGGCAAGGCGTTAGAAATGGTCTTTGTGAGTGTTTTTGCTCTCAATTACCACTATATAGATATAGGCTAAAGACAGCGCGTTGAGACAGAAATATGTTGCGCTATCAGGGGAAATGAACATAAGTTAAACAATGCAACCAGGCGCTGAAACGGCTGTCTTAGTGGTACAGGATTTTGAGGTTGATGGTGGCGAAGTGTACACTTCCGCGCCACAGAAAGAGGGGGAGAGTTATGTCAGATATAGCCGCATTGAAACTGGGCAATCCGGTAGAACGTTTGGCACGGGTTCTCAAAGAGAACCAGGACAAGCTCAATCTGAGCAAAGATGGTTTTGTGTCCGTAGACCTATCCAATGAAGAAGCTCTTAAAGCCATCAAAAATCAGATGGATAAGCTTGAATACTTCAATATCAGAACAGTCAAAGCAAAACATTATTAAAGAATCCGATAATGGCAACATTACTTTTAGCAGTAATTTTGGTTAGCGGTTTTATATATGTAAACCTTTCACTTTCAACACGATACAGATATAAGCGTTCCAACGGCTGGGACGCTTATTTTTTTGTAGCAGCATGGGGAATCGTGTTTTTCCTCGCTGGTGGCCTCTGTACCTTCCTTCTTAACATCAGCGGTGGATTTCGGTGGATCGCCAATGTACTGAATCTGACTCCAGACAGCTTCAATGGCATGTTGTCTGCGACCAATGATAAATCTCAACGAATTAACGAAATCAAACAGATAGCATGGATAGTGATTTCGATAATTCTTTCAGCCTTTTCAGGACTGGGCAATAAACTACGAACTAAAAGTGGGGATCGCCGCTGGGATGCACTGGCCAAAGCTGTCGGGAATAATTCCTTCGAGTCTTTGCTCATGGAAGCATCTGCGCGCCAATTCCCGATCATCGCGACACTTTCCTCACGCAAAATCTATATCGGGTTAGTGACTTGTCCGGCCCTCGAAAATGGATTGTCAGAACATCTTGAAATACTGCCAATGCTGAGCGGCTATCGTGATAAAGATGACCTTACTATAGGCATCACGACTAACTACCATCAGCATTACCTTGAAAGCGGCATCATCGGTGGAATGTCGCGTCTGAATATTCAGGATTTTCGTGTACTGATTCCGAAAGATGAAGTTGAAACACTTTCGTTCTTTGATACGGAAACGTATAACAAATTTAAAGAGGATGAAGCCCGGGACAAAAAAGACAGCAGTAAGCTGGGTGGCAGAAAGGCATCAGTCCGCAGGCGAAGGGCTCCAGATGATACGAAACAGGATAGTGCATGACTATACTGCATGAAATCGCATGATCGTTTAAGGATCGTTTCTGCTGAGGCCCGCCAGAACTGGCGGGCTTCTTCTTGTGCCATGCAGGTGCATAAAAACCACGACAAAAAGCGCGGAGGCGTGGCGGGGATACGAGGGCGCGCTGGCAGTCATGGCAATCCTAATTTTGATAAAAGTATTGGAGGTGGTAAATTGACAAGACAATAAATCTAAATAGCTGCGCCAAATAGTAGATCACTTTAAGGGAACTCAGCCCGGATTGTGCGATCTGATCAATCGCCAAACATCACAAACCACCAACCGGACTGAGCGATGTCGATCATAGCACCAATACCCCGTACCGAACGACGCCTGATGCAGAAAACTATCCATAAAACTCGCGATAAAAATCATGCCCGCAGGCTGACCGCTATGCTGATGCTGCACCGGGGAAGTCGTGTTACCGACGTTGCGGTAAGTGTCAAGGTAGTTGTCACCCCCGGTTAATTTAAGCTGCCTGTTTTTCCCGTTCCGGGTTCAACGTTACCGGACCTTCCGGCTGCCAGTTTCTCGTTTTACCTGACCACCGTTC
>NZ_JAERJN010000024.1:0-48733 GCF_018257595.1 Tatumella sp. JGM94
GGACAGAGGGTGAGTAACTGACTGATAATCAGCCCCCCGGCGGTTGCCGTCATTCTGCCCTATTTCCGTCACTGAGCGCCAGAAGTAATGTACTAAACAGTGATGGCAGGGGGTAAGTGTTAAAGCAGTTATCATCACTGATTAATTTATAGAGGCTGACAGGGATTTTAATGTGAGTAACCTCTGAATTAAGCGTTTACTTAGTCAGTCGCATTCCGTTATTGCCGGGTAAGAACAATCATCCGCAGATTACCGGTCGGGATGTGTTTTCTGTGAAAGCCGTAGCTTGATAAAATCTATAAATTTCTGTGTCTTCGCCGGAATCAGGCGTGTTTCGGTAAGTGCGTATACGGGCTGTGGTATGCTGTGCCACTCAGGCAGTATAGGTATGATTTTCCCGGAAGTCAGCTCGTCAGACACGACTTCTTCGGGGACCAGCATGATCCCCTGTCCCAGAACGACAAGACGCTTAATCATCCCCACATTATTCAAAGAAAATCGACCGCTGACAGGGACTGTTTCTTTTTTTGTCGGTGAACAAAGAGTCCAGGTACGGGTTTTCAGCATTCCGAGACACTCATGATGCTGAAGATCCGCGGGGGATTCGGGCATACCTGAACGCTGAATATATTCAGGAGATGTATATAATTTTGCTGTCAGTGTGGCGATACGTCTTGCAATAAGTAACGAATTTTCAGGTTCTCCCATACGTATCGCAATATCTGAGGGGTCACTGATAAGATCAGCTTTTCGCGGGGTCAGATCAAAGTCAAATGTTATACCCGGATACAGTTCAGCAAACTCAGTAACCAGTGGCGCGAGATAAATAATAGCGAAGTCAACAGGTAAGGAAACTCTCAGGATACCGCTGGGTTTTGCTAAAATGCTGCCTAATTGTTCATGGGCAAGCTGTGCCTCATTCACAATCCGTTTACACCGGTCAAAATAAACTTGTCCTGCCTCTGTTAATTCGATCTTCCGCGTAGTTCTGTTAAGCAATCTTAACCCTGTCGATTTTTCGAGTACACTTATGCGGCGGGATAGCGTTGAGCCTGGAACACCTGTAATTTCTGCAGCTTTCCTGAACCCTTTTGCTTTCACCACTTCGACAAAAAGCGCCATATCACTTAGGTAATTTTTCATAGTCATTAAACCAATACTGAATAAACATTCTTATCAGGGTGTCCGCTCTTTTAAAAAGAGTAGTTGAACAGTAACCTATAATCAGCTAATCAGTTACGCTTTGCTGATTACGGGATTCTATTTTATCAATTACTGTAATACCATGATAAAAACACATACTATACCTGCCACAGTCACAGCCAGATAAAAATCTGTACAGGAAAAAATCGTTGCCTGCTGTTTTATCGCTGCAGATATCTATAAAAAGACCAGACTATGTGCCTGACCAGTCGGTGAATGTTTCTCATCAACGGTACGGACGCGTTTTCAGACGTGCTGAGCATAGGAACATACAGTTTCATCATACTGAACTTCAGGGAGTGTACGCAGAGCCGTCGTTACCATAACCAGTATAATGAAGACACCATGCTACAGCGAGGCCGGGAGAATGTGGCTGGCAATGTTTGTTAATGGCGTTAATCGGAACCCCTGTTATCCGTAGGTTGAAAGTGAGATAAAGCAGATATTGCCGGAAAGATACCTGCCACTTACGTTTAACCAGTTCTCAGGGAGTAATATATAATCACAGGGCCGGGACACGATTACCCATCGGGCCAGGGTAACCGTGCTTTCTTCTCTGTTTGCATATCGCCAGATGTTTTATCTCACTGACTCAGCAATAAACTCCTGATAGGTTTTAAGTTTTCTGTTCAGAATGCTTTCAACATTACTTACAGTATCAGCGGCAGGTTTCATACCCCCTGTCTGGAAACTGCGGAACATAATTTTCATATCTCTCGCCAGGGTCTCATTAGCAAACTGCAACATCATATTTTCCAGAGCATCTAAATCATCTCCCGCATAGCTGACAGATGTTCCTAAAACAGAGCTCCAGACTGCGGCAGCTTTTTCACCTGTAATCAGGTCAGGGCCGGTGATTTCGATAGTTTTTAAAGGCAATGGCTGCTCAGAATGCTCACGCTGTATGATTTCCAATGCAGCAACTTCTGCAATATCTCTTGCATCAACCATCGCGACTCCCTGGTTGCCTACAGGCATTGGATAAGCATTATAGTGTTTAATTGCCTCCTGCAGCATTGAGTCATTCTGATAAAAATAGGCTGGCTGAAGGATTGTCGCATGAAGACCACTTTCTTTAATGGCCTTTTCTACAGTGTATTTAGAGGTAAAATGCGGGACATTAATAAAATGTTCGCGGTTAAACACTGAGAAATAGACAATATTTTTAACACCGGCCTCAACCGCAAGATCGAGGGTGATAAGTGCCTGAGTCAGTTCATCCGGAACAACTGCATTTAACAGGAATAAGGTATCAACTCCCTGTAGTGCTTTTTTCATATCAGACACTGAAGTCATATCGCCGGTGACGGTTGTCACCGTTTCCGGGAAAAGGCCTTCTTTTTTAGTTCTCATCAATGCCCGAACATTAATACCCTGCTCAGCCAGTTTATTTACAATAACTTTACCAATTGTTCCGGTGCTTCCTGTAACTAAAACAGTCATATTAGCCTCTTTGATTTTATATATACGCCTGAAAATAAATTAACAGGCCAGATTAGTATTCATTAAAAGTGATGGTGGCTATATAGAAACCATCAGAATCCAAGGTTGTTTTTCATCCATGTTAATTCACCCTGGGTTGAGTCACGATTGAGGATCGCGTTCCTGTGCGGGTACCTTCCGAAAGTTTCAATTATTTCACTGTGTTTCAGTTCATATTCATAGAAGCCTGCTAAAGGGATCCTCTTATATAATTCTTTAGCTTTTTCATGAATAACCAGTGATTCCGAATGCATCCATGGCAACAACGATATAGCTTTTTCCTCACTGTTCAGATCATCCCATATGTTTGATGAAACAAGTTCCTGAGAAAGAATCAGCGCCATTCCATCCTGACTGTATGCTTTGCCTGAACCCCGATTCAGATTTCGAGAAAACTGATCCAGTATAATTATTTCTGCCAGCCTGCCTCCGGCATTTCTCCGCCATGAAAATAACTCTCCATGACAGGCAGATATCCAGATAGGATAAAACCGCTTTCTTATTAGCAGATCAAAATAATCATTTTTTTTGAACCAGAGGTGTTTATTTTCGGAAAAAAACCAGAAGTCCAGGATGTCCCGATATTCAGGCAATCTATTTGTAGCCATCAGAAATGCCTCTATAGGATGATGAATTATCCCCGACTACTGGCAGCAGAAGGGGATATGTATTATCCCTGCAATGCAGGCATTACAACTTCCTGAACAATTTTCATACCTTCAGGTGATGCCCAGGTACCAACAAGTTCAGCGATAACCTGATTGGTGCTGGTTAGCGTTACTCCATTTTTTTCCATCCGGCGCAGAGCAATATCATCAGCGAATTTTGTCGGCGAAGCTCCGGCATCGGCTACAACCTGAACCTCGTAGCCATCACCGGCCAGACTCAGTGCCGGATAAACGGTGCATACATCATTAGTAACACCAGCGAGGATTAATTTTTTACGGCCCAGTGATTTCACTGCCTGTGAGAAATTTTCATCATCCATCGCGTTGACGATGCCGGCACGCTTAATGCGTGCCGCGAATTCGTCAGGCAGAACAGAGGCCAGCTCACTGAATAATGGCCCCTGATCATATTCCTCCATGCTGGAGGTCAGAACAACAGGGATATTCAGAATTTTGGCTGTTTTAGCAAGCATTAATGCATTACGTTTCAGCTCCTCAAAAGGCAAAGATTTCGCCCATCCCATAGTACCGACCTGATGATCGATAAGTAAAAGAGCACAGTCTTCTGCAGTAAAACGGTTCCAGGACATCATCGACTCCTCTTGAGTTCTATGAAAGCGGAGGACCAGAGAAAAACATAAATTTTGTTTTTTCTTCAGTTGCCTCAGCAAAGAGAGTTGCTGGTTTATCCTGTGATGAATAAACCGGCACCCTTAAATCATTGTGGTTAAATTTTAACCCGTCAATATTTACTTCTCCGTAGACAGGGAGAATGAAAGCACAGTGGTCAGCGGATAGGGGAAGCTCAATAACCGCATTCTTCTCCAGTGAGATATCCAGTATCGTGATCTCTTCAGGAGGTAACAGCGGGGATTTGATCCCCTGAAAATCACCTGCCGGAATACGTACACTGTATTTATCTGTGCGCACCACCGGGATCTCAGAAGCTTCCAGGGGCAGAGCCTCTGGTGGCATACTCTGCTTGCCGGTCGAAAGCCCGACAAAAATCTGTAAAGAATGTACCGTTTTGTTACTTTCAGCAGGAACTTCCTCATGGATAATTCCCCGGCCAGCGGTGGTCCAGTGCATTCCTCCCGGCGCGATAAAATTACTGGTACCGATATTATCCCGGTTATTTATACCCGTTTCCGAATCCAGAAATACATAAGATACTGCAGACAGGCCCGCATGGTGATGAGGCGGGAATACAGGCCCGCTCATCCATGCATGATCAACTCCGATCACAGGGCCCTGAATATTTTCCGGCATACGTAAAGAAGTTGCGCGAAAATTATCCCCATGTCGCATTCTCCGAAGAGAGACAATATCCGGTGTCATAACCCTTCCTCCGATCAGCCTATTACCGGGTAATCGGTATAGAATTTATCCGTACCCCCGAAAAAACCTTCCCGATAAGCTTCGTTCATGCGGGCACCCGTTTGCAGTCTCTCAACAAAGTCAGGGTTAGCCAGTACCATTGTGCCGTAAGACTCCAGATCAGCCAGTCCCGACTCAACATCCTGGCCAGCCTGTTCACGTGGCCGCCCCGGACGGTTAAGAATCAGGTCACTTTTCCAAATGGTCCGCATATCTTTCAATAAGTTTTCATTACTCATATGCATAATATGCAAATATGCGAGCTTTAGTTTGTTCAGTTCGGTACTCAGATAACGATACAACTCCTCGCTTTGTGTTCCTTCATCAATACCCCACATATTCAT
This sequence comes from Tatumella sp. JGM94, assembly GCF_018257595.1. NCBI lineage: Bacteria > Pseudomonadati > Pseudomonadota > Gammaproteobacteria > Enterobacterales > Erwiniaceae > Tatumella > Tatumella sp. JGM94. The sequence goes on from NZ_JAERJN010000024.1 coordinate 5,075, forward strand.
TCCCGGGGATAAACGAATACCAGTCCGGTCTGCACCAATTTCTTCGGCGACTGCTTTAGCGACTTCAATTGCGAAACGCGCCCGGTTTTCAACAGAACCGCCATATTCATCAGTACGGACATTCGCACTCGGTGCAAGAAACTGATGAATGAGGTAAGCATTTGCACCATGAATTTCAACGCCATCGGCTCCCGCTTCTACAGCACGACGTGCCGCAAAGCGGAAATCCTGTATCGTCTGATGCACTTCATCAGTACTGAGCGCACGTGGTACGGGAATATCCTGCATACCTGTTGCAGTAAACATCTGAGAACCAGGTGCAATTGCAGACGGTCCGACTCCCCGCCGGTGATGGGGGGTGTTGTCTGGGTGGGACATTCTGCCTGCATGCATAAGCTGAATGAATAATTTGCTGCCTTTTTGATGCACAGCGTCAGCAATTTTTTTCCAGCCAGCAACATGTGCATCAGTATAAATTCCCGGAGTCATCAGGTATCCCTGTCCGTCTTCGGACGGCTGAGTGCCTTCGGCGATAATCAGGCCAATGCTCGCACGCTGTGCATAATATAATGCGGCAAGCTCGCCAGGAGTTCCGTCAGCATTAGCCCGTGAACGGGTCATCGGTGCCATAACCAGGCGATTTTTGAGTGTGTAACGGCCCAAATTAACCGGAGTAAACAGTTTGCTCATAAGGATCACCTCAGTACTAAAATGATTGTTCCAAAATTATGGAGTAATCATGCTCTGATCTTGTCAGGGGATAAAGAGGGTGTTTTGGATTAGATTGTTCCATTTTTGGATCAATCAGTGACAGGTAAACAGCAGAAAGATGGCCGGAAATTAACCACGCCTGCCAGCAGCGGGAGTTCCGGTACAGTTTTTTATTGCCGGAAAACTTACATCACTCTGCTGACACTGCGGGGGTGTTGAAAAACAGTATCACCTGATACTCTGTTGATTTTTATTATTTTTCTATTTTCTCAGGTTAGTGAATAGATGACATTGGTGGTCTCCGGTGACTGCATAAAAAAACCGACAGCGACACTCCATAACTGCCAGCGTACCGATACAGGGTGTGGCGGGGTATCGGCGTGGGCGGTTTTATTCATTCGCCTGTTTCCTGTGACAGCGCCTGGCGTTTTCTGAGTTTATCCATCATCAGGAACACCACCGGGGTGGTATAGAGAGTGAGTAACTGACTGATAATCAGCCCCCCGGCGATAGCAATCCCCAGCGGTTGCCGTAATTCTGCCCCATCTCCGTAACTGAGTGCCAGAGGCAATGCACCAAACAGTGCCGCCAGGGTGGTCATCAGTATTGGCCGGAACCTGAGCAGGCAGGCCTGAGAAATGGCTTCACGCGGTGATAATTTTCCCTCACGCTCGGCCACCAGGGCGAAGTCAACCAGCATAATGGCATTCTTTTTAACAATCCCAATCAGCAGTAAAATGCCGAGCATGGCTATCAGGCTGAAAGGCGTATCAAACAGCCGCAATGCGATTAATGCCCCGACCCCGGCAGGGGGCAGAGTCGAGAGGATGGTTATCGGATGGATATAACTCTCGTAGAGCATGCCCAGTACAATATAGACGGCGGCAATAGCGCCGACAATTAACCAGATCTGGCTGGACTGGGAGTCACGGAACAGTTTTGCATTACCGGCAAACTCACCGCGCAGGGCAGGGGGCACCCCCAGCCTGACCATTGTCGCTTCGATAGCGTCTGAAGCCTGTGATAAGGCGACGCCATCGGCGAGATTAAACGACAGGGTTGAAGCGGCGGATAATCCCTGATGATTTACCGTTACAGGCGTGTTGGCGGGTTCCCAGCGGGCAATCCGCGACAGGGGCACAGGTTTTCCGTCACTGTTGATCAGGTACATTTGTGATAAAGCCGATGCATCCCGGGTATAGCGCGGGTCAGCTTCCAGCACCACTTTATATTGATTCAGCGGCCGGTAGATTGTTGATACCTGACGCTGGCCGAATGCGTTATTAAGTAATGCATTGGCACTGGCGACGCTGATGCCTGATGCAGCCATCGCGGACCGATCGTAGACCAGCCGTAGCTCGCCGCCATTATCTTCCTGGTCGGAGCTGACATCCGTCAGCTGTGGTAACTGACGGAAGGCCTTCAGGATCACCGGTTCCCACTGTCTTAATGCCGACAAATCATCAGATAACAGACTGTATTGATAGGTGGCATTCGAGGCCCGGCCACCGGTGCGAATATCCTGAACCGGAGTCAGGTAAAGTCTGGCTCCCGGCTCGTTTGCCAGTACTTTACGTAACCGGTCAATTACCTGGCGTGCACTGACATTACGTTCAGACAGTGGTTTCAGGGCGATATACATGGAACCGCTATTGGTACGCATCCCCCCAGTGAAACCGGTTACGTTATCTACTGCCGGATCAGCACGGACAATCCGCATAAAATCAGCAAGTTTACCGCTCATGGCCTGGAACGAAATACTCTGGTCAGCCACAATACTGCCGGAAATTCGTCCCGTATCCTGTTCCGGTAAAAATGTTTTCGGGATACTGATAAACAGCACAATATTCAGGCCGAAGGTGGCCAGTAACAGCCCCAGAGTCAGCTTCTGATGCTGTAATACCCAAACCAGAGAACGGCCATATCCGGCCTGTAACCGGTCAATAATGCGCCGGAACAGACTGATGCGTTGCTGCTGCGGTCCGCTGTTGCTTAACAGACGGGCACACATCATCGGCGTCAGAGTCAGAGATATAAATAACGAAATCAGAATAGCGACGGACAGGGTAATCGCAAACTCTGAGAAAAAACGACCTACCAGCCCGCCCAGCAGCATCAGGGGCAGAAAAACTGCCACCAGTGACAGACTCATGGCGACCACCGTGAATCCGACCTCCTGCAGACCAAGCAGCGCGGCTTTAAAGGGTTTCATGCCGGATTCTACATGCCGTGCAATATTTTCCAGTACCACAATCGCGTCATCGACCACAAATCCGGTAGCAATGGTCAGGGCCATCAGGGACAGGTTATTCAGGCTGAAACCAAACAGATACATGGCGGAAAAACTGCCGATCAGCGATACAGGTACCACAACGGCAGGGATCAGGGTGGCTTTGGCCGAACCGAGGAACAGAAATACCACCATAATGACCAGTGCTACTGCGACTGTCAGTGAAAATTCGACTTCGTTCAGAGACGCTCTGATGGTGGGAGAACGGTCCTGTGCCACACTGAGCTGGATCCCCGCCGGAATTTCCTGACTCAGGCGCGGCAATTGCTCACGGATCCGATCGACGGTGGATATTACGTTAGCGTCGGCCGTTTTTCTGACCATCATCAGTATTGCCGGTTTACCGTCACTCATTCCCATATTACGGCTATCTTCCACCCCATCGGTCACTGTTGCGATATCACCGAGGCGTACAACGCCGCCATTTTTATAATGGATAATCAGCGGGCGGTATTGTGCTGCATTATCCAGCATATCGTTAGTCGCCAGTTGCCAGCGTTGCTGAGTGTCATCAATTGCCCCCTGCGGCCGTAACTGGTTAGCGTTGCTGATGGTGGTTCGTAACTGGTCGAGGGAAATCCCGAGGTTAAATAATTGCTGCGGGTCAACATCAACCCTTACCGCAGGCAGTGAAGCACCCCCGATAGTGACATCTCCGACGCCTTCTATCTGCGATACAGACTGTGACAGGCGGGTGGTGGCAAAATCATACAACTGGCCCGGAGAGTAACTCCCGGAGGTCAGTGTCAGGATCATTACCGGGGCATCGGAGGGGTTAACCTTGTGGTAGGTCGGACGCGATGGCATACCGCTGGGGAGCAGACTCTGGGCAGCATTCAGTGCCGCCTGAACATCACGGGCTGCACCGTTGATATCCCGGTCCAGATCAAACACCATAATGATACGGGTATTACCCAGAGAGCTATAAGAGGTCATTTCACTGACCCCGGAAATCCGGCCCAGAGAACGTTCCAGCGGTGTGGCGACCGAGGCAGCCATGGTTTCTGCAGAAGCCCCCGGCATACTGGCGGCGACCACTACCGCCGGGAAATCTACCTGCGGCAAGGCTGCAACCGGCAGTAAACGAAACCCCAGCAATCCGGCCAGCAGAATAGCCACCGAGAGTAACAGGGTGGCTACCGGCCGACAGATAAACAACGCCAGAAACTTCACGATATTGACTCCGGAGCTGCCCGGCGATGACGCTTCAGTTTATGGCTAAGGCGGTCGAACATCAGATAGATAACCGGCGTGGTAAACAGGGTCAGGATCTGGCTGAGGATTAATCCGCCGACCATGGTTATCCCCAGCGGCCGGCGTAATTCGGCACCGACACCGACACTGAGCATCAGGGGCAGGGCACCGAGCAGTGCCGCCATTGTGGTCATCAGTATTGGCCGGAAGCGCAGCAGGCAGGCCTGGTAAATGGCGTCATGTGCCGTTAACCCCTGATTGCGCTCGGCAGACAGCGCGAAATCGATCATCATGATGGCGTTTTTTTTCACAATTCCGATCAGCAGAATAATGCCGATAATGGCAATAATATCCAGTTCATGCCCTGATATCAGCAGCGCTAACAGTGCTCCGACCCCGGCGGTAGGCAGTGTCGATAAAATAGTGATCGGGTGAATAAAGCTTTCGTAAAGGATCCCCAGCACAATATACATAGCAACGATAGCGGCAATCACCAGCCAGACTGTGCCTGACAGTGCGGCACGGAAGGCAAGGGTACTGCCCTGGAAATGTGTCAGCATATCAGAAGGCAGGTTTAACTGACTTTCGATACGGGTGATGGTATCCACGGCTTCACCCAGCGAATAACCATCGGCAACATCAAAAGAAAACGTTGCGGCCGGGAACTGATCAAGATGGTTTATTGCCAGTAAGCTGTGGCGCTGTTCGATGTTTGCTATGGACGTCAGGGGGATAGTCCCGCCGTCAGCATTGGTCAGCCGGATATTTTGTAGTGCCTGTAAGCCCGGTGTGGTGTCGGTCTGTTGGGACAGTACTACCCGGTACTGGTTTGACTGGGTATAGATCGTCGAAACCAGTCGCTGACCAAAAGCATCATAGAGTGCGTTATCAATATCGGCCATGGTAATCCCCAGTCGGCTGGCATTGTCACGGTCGACACGGATAAAGGCCTGATTCCCCTGGTCCTGCCAGTTGCTGCTGACATCGCGCAGCTGCGGGGCATTTTGTAATTCCGCCAGCAGACGGGGTATCCAGACGGAAAGATCATTCTGAGAAGGGGATTGCAGAGTGAACTGATAAGGTGTGCGGCTGGCCTCTGTGTCGATAGTCAGATCCTGGACTGCCTGCATCCACAGGCTGATCCCCGGGACCCGGCTGACCTCACGCTGTAACCGTTGCTCAATGGCCGGGATACGTTGCTGGCGTTCAGAAAGTGGTTTCAGTGTAATCTGCAACCGTGCATTGTTAAGTGAGGGGTTATTGCCGTCAACACCGACAAAAGCACTGACATTTTCGACGTCAGGATCCTGCCGGATAATACCGGCAACCTCACGGGTACGTTGTGCCATGCTGGTCCATGAGACATTCTGCGGCCCCTGCAGGCTGGCCTGTATCAATCCGTTATCTTGCTGCGGGAAAAAGCCTTTAGGGATCAGGATCCACAACAGTACCGTGAATAAGAGTGTGCTGATCGCGACACTCAGGGTCAGCCACTGGTGTTGCAGAACCCGGGTTAACAACCGGCCATAGCCGGAAATCACCCGCACAAACAGTGTTTCACAGGCCAGTGAAAAGCGGTTTTGCTGGTGAAGCGTACCGTTTTTCAGCATCCTTGCACACATCATCGGAGTGAGGGTCAGTGAAACCAGTCCGGAGATCAGTATAGAGACGGCAAGGGTGACGGCAAATTCACGGAATAACCGGCCGACGACATCCCCCATAAACAGCAGTGGGATCAGAACGGCAATCAGGGATATGGTCAGTGAAATAATGGTAAAGCCGATTTCCCCTGCCCCGCGCAATGCCGCCTGCAACGGCGGAACCCCTTTTTCGATATAACGTGAAATATTTTCGATCACTACAATAGCATCATCGACCACAAATCCGGTGGCTATAGTCAGTGCCATCAGGGTGAGATTATTGACAGAAAATCCCAGCAGGTACATGGCAGCAAAAGTACCAATCAGGGAAATAGGCACTGCTACCGCAGGGATGATGGTGGCCGGTATATTGCGTAAAAACAGATAAATAATCATGACCACTAAAGCGATGGCCAGCAGTAATTCAAACTGCGTGTCACTGACAGATGCACGGATATTCCGGGTACGATCACTGACAAGCTGCAAATCCACGGATGCCGGCAGGGTACTCTTCAATGACGGTAACAGGGACCGGATATTATCCGCCGTTTCGATAATATTGGCTCCGGGCTGACGCAGTACATTCAGAATAATCGCTCCCTGGCCATTACTCCATGCGCCCAGCCACTGGTTTTCAGCACCTTCAGTAACCGAAGCCACATCGCCGAGTCTGACAGGGGCATTATTCCGGTAACTGATAATCAGGCGACGGTAGTCTTCGGCTGACTGTAGCTGGTCATTAGCCGACAGGGTAATGGCCCGTTCCGGACCATCAAGGCTGCCTTTAGGGGTATTCACATTGCTTTCACTGATAGCACTGCGCACATTTTCGCTGGTTAACCCGAGAGCTGCCAGCGCAGGAGAATTCAGGGCGACCCGTACCGACGGGCGCTGTCCGCCAGCCAGGGTGACCAGTCCGACACCGCCGACCTGGGAAATCTTCTGGGCAATCCGTGTTTCCACCAGGTCCTGTACACGGGTCAGGGGCAGGCTGGACGTCGTGACTGCCAGGGTCATTATCGGCGGGTCAGCCGGATTTACCTTGTTGTAGACGGGGGGGTTGGGCAGATCTGCCGGCAGATAACTCATCGCTGAATTAATGGCTGCCTGCACTTCCTGTTCCGCAATATCCAGCGGCAAGGAGAGCTGAAACTGCAGGGTGATTACCGAGGCACCGCCTGAACTGCCGGAGGTCATCTGTTTCAGACCGGACATCTGGCCAAACTGGCGCTCAAGGGGGGCCGTTACTGCCGACGTCATGACTTCCGGGCTGGCCCCCGGGTAAAGGGTTACTACCTGGATGGTCGGGTAGTCGACTTCCGGCAGTGCCGATACCGGCAAAAACCGGTAACCCAGTATACCGGCCAGTACAATGGCGACCATCAGTAAGGTGGTGGCAACCGGGCGCAGGATAAACTGGCGAGACGGTCCTCCTGCCGGGGTTTCTGCTGGCTGGTTCATGGGGCCGTGACCTGTGTGGTGTTGTCAGATGCGGGCAGTTGCTGTACTCCCTGAACAATATCCACCACTGAGCCTTCATTCAGGCGATCAATACCATCAGTGACGACTTTGTCTCCGGCACTCAGTCCGGCGGTAATGACCGCCTGCATATCCTGCTGTGGTCCGGTGGTGACCTCTTTCCTGCTGACCGTATTTTGCGGACTGACAACCCAGACAAAAGGACCGTCGGTGTTCATCTGTAATGCCGCGACCGGGATCACCAGTGCATCTTTCAGGGTATTGACCTGCAGACGGATATTCACAAACTGGTTCGGGAACAAGCGGTTATCCTGGTTTGCGAAGCGTGCTTTGATTTTCAGGGTACCGGTTGTGCTGTCAATCTGGTTATCCAGGCTAAGTAATTGCCCTTCTGACAGTTGCCGGCTGTCGGTACGATCGCGGGCTTCGACCCGTAAAGGTGTCCCCTCACTGCGGGCGCTGACTATCTGGTCAATCATACCTTCCGGTACCGTAAAGATGACATCCGCAGGTTGTGTTTGGGTGATCACTACAATACCGCCGGTGTCGCTGGCAGTAATATAGTTACCCGCATCAACCTGTTTCAGACCCACGGTGCCGCTGATCGGGGCAGTCACCTGGCTATAGGTCAGATTCAGTTGCGCATTATCCACCGCCGCCTGGTCGCTTTTTACGCTGCCTTCGCTTTCGCGGACTACTGCCTGCTGGTTATCAAGATCCTGCTGTGAAACCAGCCGGGTGGCTGCCAGTTTCTGGTAGCGGCGCAGATCATTACGGGCATTACTTAACGTAGCCTGATCTTTTGCCAGTTGTCCCTGAGCCTGTAACAGTGCGACCCGGAAAGGCCGGGGATCAATGTCGGCCAGTAACTGACCGGCGGTAACAGTATCTCCTTCCTTAAAATGCAGAGACATCAGTTGCCCGTCAACACGGCTGCGTACAGTCACGGTGGAGGATGCATTGACGGTGCCGAGGGCAGAGATAAACAGGGGAACAGTCTCCCTGCGTGCTACCGCGACCTGAACAGGAATGGCGGATGACTGCCGGTCACGGGCCTGCTGAGTGCTGTAGACGCTTTTCCCATGCCAGGAATGAATGCCGGCTAAAATTAACGCTATGATAATCAGTAAAAAAAGAACGACGGTAGTCATCCGATATTTTGCTCTCATACTGTTTTATGCTCTCCTGCATAATCAATTCCGGCGTAAATCTGCTCTAAGACTGGCTCAGTATAACCGTAAATTTCGGCAGAAAGTTGGAGGAAATAAGGATATCTGGCAGCGGAATACAGGGAATGATGACGGGAGAAGGGGAACTGAAAGCAAAAAAACGCCCCGTAACGGGGCGCCGGTAACTCAATGCAGAGTTAACCAAACAGCGTACTGGCCCAGCGAGCCAGACCAAGGGTGACGGAGCCGAAATCATCACCACTGGTGACCGGGGTTTCAGGCAGAACCCGGGCGATAGCCTCGCGCAACAGAGGAGAGCGGGCACTGCCGCCGGTCAGATAGACCACATCCGGCAGCGTATCTGACCCGGCCATAACGCCGGTAATTTGCTGGATCATTTTGTCCAGCGGCTGGCGTATTGCTTCATTGAGCTGCCGGGTATCCAGGGATGTTTCGAGACCGGCATCGATATAACTGAGGGGAACAGCAGTGTGACTGCTTTCTGATAAGCGGATTTTACTTTCTTCGGCACTGCGTACCAGCTGGTAACTCTGTTTCTGTTTCCATACCGTGAATAAGCGCTGTACCAGTTCGCTGTGCTGTGCGTCTTTAACCATCTGCCGGAGTTGTGCTCCGCATTCAGTGGAATAAAACTGACTCTGAGCATTCACATCATTAATGGCGACAGCATTCCACCATGGCAGTGTCGGTAAGCCGGTACCTGTACGGCTGTTACCGCCCTGACCAAGTAACGGCATCAGGGTTTTAAAAGCCAGCATTATATCCAGGTCATTTCCGCCGACACGGCAGCCACTGTGGCCGAGCAGGCTGGCGGTACGGTCAGCTTTATTCCGCCATTCCGGGCCCATCAGCAGCAATGAACAGTCGGTGGTACCGCCGCCAATATCGACAACCAGCACCCGGGTTTCACGACTCAGGGTGGCTTCAAACTCCAGCCCTGCAGCCACAGGTTCATACTGAAATTCTACTTCACGGAATCCGGCACGTTGTGCCGCCCGTAACAGGATATTCTGCGCCTGACGGTTAGCGTCTTCGCCGCCGATCCCCTGGAAATTGACCGGCCGGCCTATCACTGTATGGGTGACGGGCGTTTCGGTCTGTAATTCTGCCTGCTGGCGAATATGCAGCATCATGGCACAGACCAGATCTTCGAAAAAAGCGATCTGTTGTGGCTTCAGACCGGAAGCCCCGAGGAAGGACTTTGGTGATTTTACGAACCAGGTATCTTCAGGGTCAGCAATATAGTTTTCCAGCGCCTGCAGGCCGAAACTGACATTCTGCGGTGTGACACGGATATCTTCTTCACGGTTGAGACGCAACGCATATTGCAGCAGTGCTTTATTCTCTGCAGCAGGAAAGTCGATATTGTGGCAGCGATACAGCCACTCACTGGGGACGGTGCGCAGCGGCGCAGATATCATTGACGGCAGCAGCGGTGACGTATTCTCCAGCAGTAATTGCCGGAATATCCCCGCCTGTTCAGTTGCGACAGAACAGTTCGCCGTACCGTAATCAAAACCAATAAACATGGCTTTCGCCCCCTGATCAATAAAAAAAAAGGGGGCGACTGTACCCTGTTAACGGCCGTGCGTAAATGGCTGAAATTAATTTGTTGTGCCTGAGTGCAGCAGCTCAGCCCGGGTGAAGGGTTTTTCGATACCTGCCAGCCGTGCTGATAGCTTTGCCAGGAATTGCTGAGTAGTTGCGGGTTGTCCCTGCAATAAAATAACCGCCGGCAGGCAGGCAAAAAGTGCCAGCTGGGTTAGCGGAATAGCTTTCAGCGCCGTATGTCGCTGAACAAACAAAAACAGCGAACTCAGACTCAGGCCAAGTATGGCGCCGGTAATGACTTCGCTGGGAGAATGGGCATGTAATTGCAGCCGGGAAAAGCCAATAGCCAGCGGCAGCAGGTACCCTGCAATAATTAAGCAGCGGCGGCGCACTAACGGCCATTGGGCCGATATCAGCCACATAAAGACCGGCCAGAAGGTGGAGGACATAGTGGTATGGCCACTGAAACCGGTAAAATTATAGGTTTTACTGCCGAGAAAAAAGCCCATAAACATTACCTTAGAGATACTGACAATCATACCGGCACTGCCAAAAGTGACCAGCCAGCCGAAGGCGGTTTGCCAGCGACCGCTTTTCCAGAGCAGAAATATAGCTATTAATACGGCAGTGGGTAGCAGCAACATACTGTCGCCAAAATAAGTTAAATTTTTCCAGTACATATTTTCCCTGGTGAACATAGTATTCAGGTGATAGCCGTAGCTGCGGGCAATAATTAATCAGTATCCGGTGTGGCAGGGGAGTATATAGAATATTACCGGGGCAGCCTATGGGCGTAGTCTGAAGATTACTGATGCTTTTTTCTGGCATCAGTGCGGTGAAATCCCTATAATCGCCGGCGTATACCCTCTCAATTTGCCTGTATGATCTGTAGATTATCAGAAAATACCGGCTTCAGTTTCAGGTCTCAAAAAAGTATGACTGACACGTCCCATCAGTGCGTAATCGTCGGTATTGCCGGAGCTTCAGCCTCAGGTAAGAGTTTGATTGCCAGCACGCTCTATCGTGAAATTCGTGACCAGGTAGGTGACGAACATATCGGTGTGATCCCGGAAGATTGTTATTACCGGGACCAAAGCCACCTCACTATGGAAGAGAGGATTAAAACTAATTATGACCATCCGAATGCGATGGATCATGATTTATTACTGGCGCATTTACAGGCAATGAAAGCAGGTAGTGCGATCGAACTTCCGGTGTATAGCTATTCTGAACACACGCGGATGAAGGAAACGATTAATCTGGAGCCTAAAAAGGTTATTATCCTTGAAGGGATCCTGTTACTGACCGACCCGCGGTTACGCAATGAGTTGAATTTCTCAATCTTTGTCGATACACCGTTAGATATTTGTCTGATGCGCAGAATGAAACGCGATGTCAATGAACGTGGCCGATCAATGGACTCCGTGATGACTCAGTATCAGAAAACGGTTCGTCCGATGTTTTTGCAGTTTATTGAACCCTCCAAACAGTATGCCGATATCATTGTGCCGCGCGGGGGTAAAAACCGCATTGCTATTGATATTCTGAAAGCGAAAATTAATCAGTTTTTTGAATAACGACGACAGGGAGGGGATTTCCCTCCTTTTTTGTCAGCAGCAGGGATTAAAGGAGACATCTGCATGAGATTGTGTGACCGGGATATAGAAAACTGGCTCGACGATGGCAGACTTGATATTTCACCGCGTCCGCCGGTGGAGCGTATCAACGGTGCGACCGTAGATGTCCGGCTGGGTAACCAGTTCCGGACATTCCGCGGGCACACGGCGGCATATATCGATTTAAGTGGTCCGAAAGCTGAAGTCAGCGCGGCACTGGATCGGGTGATGAGTGATGAGATTAACCTGCCGGAGGGGGATGCATTTTTCCTGCATCCGGGTGAGCTGGCTCTGGCTGTTACCCTGGAATCGGTGACCCTGCCGGATGACCTGGTAGGCTGGCTGGACGGACGTTCTTCTCTGGCACGGCTGGGCCTGATGGTTCATGTGACGGCGCACCGTATTGACCCGGGCTGGAAAGGCCGGATTGTGCTGGAGTTCTATAATTCAGGTAAATTGCCATTGGCTTTACGACCGGGTATGTTGATAGGGGCATTAAGTTTCGAACCACTGTCAGGCCCTGCCCAGCGCCCGTATAATCGCAGAGAAGACGCAAAATATCGCGATCAGCAAGGCGCAGTTGCCAGCAGGATAGATAAAGACTAACTATTCACACCGGGGATGGTATGAAAAGATTGATAACCGCATTGGCAATATTACTGGTGGTCATTGTCGCAGGAATGACAGCGCTGGTACTGCTGGTAAATCCGAATGATTTTCGCGGGTATATGGCGCAACAGGTCGCTAAACGCAGTGGTTATCAGTTAAAACTCTCCGGTGAATTACGCTGGCATGTATGGCCAAAGCTCAGCATCCTCAGTGACCAGTTATCGTTAACCGCCCCGGGTGCCAGCCAGCCGGCGGTGACAGCAGAAAATATGCGGCTGGATGTTGAGTTATTACCACTGTTATCCCATCAGCTTAAAGTCAGCCAGGTGTTGCTGAAAAATGCGGTGATCCGTGACCTGCCGTCGACTGCAGGTGAACGCCAGCCCGGTTCTCCGGTGGGGCCGGCAGAAGGCCCCACCGGAGAACCGGCAGTGGGACGCGGATGGAGTTTCGATATTGCCCGACTGGATATTGTCGACAGCCTGTTTGTCTGGCAGGACGCCAGCGGCAACCAGATGAATTTTCGTGATCTTAATTTGTCTGTCCGCCAGCAAAAAAATAAACAAGGCCAGTTTGACTTCAGTAGCAGGGTCTCGCGTAATCAGCAGAATCTGCAACTGACAGTGAGCGGTAACCTGGATGCCAGCCAGTATCCGCAACAACTGGGGTTGCAGGTAACAGCGTCCGGCTATCAGATTTCCGGGGTCGACTTACCGGCAAACGGTATCAATGGCCATGCCGTATTTAATGCCATCTGGCGTCCGTCAGGTCAGCAGTTTGCCGTTTCCGGCCTTTCGCTGCAGGCGAACAACAGTGATTTTTCGGGGAATATTGACGGCCAGTTACAACCTGTTCCGCGACTGCGGGCGCGACTGGTATCCGACACTGCGGACTTTGACCAGTTGCTGGCATCTGCCGGCAGCTCAGTCAGTCAGTCATCACCCCATGTCGTCAGGGCACCGGTGATTGCCGATACTGCCAGCCAGCCGTTGCAGCAAACCTGGCTACGTACTGCGAATATGGATATCAGCATCCGTGCCAGTAACGCCATATGGCGAGGGCTGCCATTAGCACATTTACAGTTAGATACCACCGCGAATCAGGGATTAATCAATATTAATACTCTGACCGGGCAGTCAGGGGCGGGGAACTTCTCGCTGCCGGGACAGATTGACTTACGGCCAGCCGAAATGCAGGTCAGCTTCAGCCCCGTATTACGTAATATTGAGTTACAACCGGTACTGGCCTTTTTGCAGTTACCGCAGGCAGTGAAAGGCACCTTAACACTGAACGGACAGTTCAGAGGTAATGGCCTGAGTAATAATGATATTCTTAATCAATGGCAGGGCGAAGCCAGCCTGGGAATCGATCAGCTGGATACGGCACCTTTCAACCTGCCGCAGATGGTCAGTGACGCGGTTACCAGATCCAGTGACAGGGTACAGGCGGGGTCACTGGCCCATTCACCGGTGCCGGAACTTAATGGCCGCATCAGCCTGACCCCGGGAGTACTGAAAATCACTCAGCTGCGGGGAGAAAGTCATGATATGCAACTTAACGGTCAGGGGAATATCAGTTTTTCGGCCCGTTCTATGGATATCACTTTTGCATTGCTAATGAAAAACTGGCAAGGGGATAGCAGGCTGGTACAGTTACTGGCTGACCAACCAATACCCCTGCGTTTCTACGGGCCATGGGATAAACTGCGCTATGCATTACCCATCGGCCAGCTGCTGAATGGTGATATGCGCAATGAGCTGAGAAATCGCCTGAATCGCTGGACAGACCATACGGATCGCACTGCACCTCAAAAATAGTCTGTCCGGATAAGCCTTCCCCCGGGGGGCTGATTATGGCGGGGAAAGGGTAAACCTGAACGGGGCTGGTTTTTCAGAACGTGAATAACATTCGTTTTTGCTGAGAATAACTGTACAGCCAGCAGCATAAGACGCAGTCAGTGACTCAGAAGGTACGCTGTGTCACCGGTACCTGAACGGTATCGCTGTACTGGCTACCATTATCCGGTGAAAACGGCATCCGGGTTACCGGCAGTGCGAACCGGCAGACAATGACGACGGAATGGCTGGTCGCTGAGATGATTTCAGAAGATACTGATGCAGATTAAGCTGCGTTGTCGCACATAATCAGGCATTAATTTTGATTAAGGAATGGATTATTTATGACCAAATTAAAAGCTGTGATTCCGGTTGCCGGATTAGGTATGCATTTATTACCGGCCACAAAAGCTATTCCCAAAGAAATGTTGCCAATAGTTGATAAGCCAATGATTCAGTATATCGTTGATGAATGTGCAACCGCAGGTATTAAAGAAATTATCCTGGTGACCCATGCGTCTAAAAACGCGGTCGAAAACCATTTTGATACGACTTATGAACTTGAAGCCCTGCTGGAACAGCGGGTTAAGCGTCAGTTACTGAAAGAGGTGCAGTCCATTTGTCCGCCGGGTGTGACGATCATGAATGTCCGTCAGCCACAACCTCTGGGGCTGGGGGATGCTATTTTATGTGCTAAACCGATGATCGGCGATAATCCTTTTATCGTGGTATTGCCTGATATTGTGCTGGATGGTTTTACTGCCGATCACCTGCGTTATAACCTGGCGGCAATGATAGAGCGCTTCGAAGAAACAGGCCGCAGCCAGGTACTGAGCAAGCATATGCCGGGCGAAGACCTGTCTGAATACTCCGTCATCACTACCCGCACAGTGCTTGATAACCCCGGAGATGTGAGCGAGATAGAAGAATTTATCGAAAAACCGCCACAGGCTGCTGAGACAGTATCAGACCTGGCAGCGGCAGGGCGTTATGTACTGTCGGCGGCGATCTGGAAAGAGCTGGAGCAGACGGAAGCCGGTGCCTGGGGGCGTATCCAGCTGACAGATGCCATCGCCAGCCTGAGCAAAAAACAACCGGTAGAAGCTTCGTTACTGAGTGGTACGGATTATAACTGTGGGCGCAAACTTGGTTATATGCAGGCTTTTGTCAGTTACGGGCTGCATAACCCTTCACAGGGGCAGGAATTCCGTGAGAGCATACGCCGTATTATCGCAAAATAATTGATTGCTATCTCTTTATAACATTAACAACATGGAGTCAGATATGTCAGTTTTAGTCACGGGTGGTGCAGGTTATATCGGGTCTCATACGGTACTGGCACTGCTGGAACGTGGTGATGACGTTGTGGTACTGGATAATCTTTGTAATGCGTCACAGGAATCTCTGCGCCGTGTGGAAAAACTGGCCGGTAAAGCTGCGACTTTTGTTGAAGGTGATGTCCGCGATCGTCAGTGCCTGCAAAAACTGTTTGCTGACTATCCTGTGACGGAAGTCATTCATTTCGCGGCACTGAAAGCGGTGGGTGAATCCACCCGTATGCCCCTTGAATATTATGACAATAATGTCTCAGGCACAGTGATATTACTGGAAGAGATGCGCAACGCCGGGATCATGAATTTTATTTTCAGTTCTTCAGCGACGGTATACGGTGAGCATGCCCCGGTTCCTTATGTTGAAACCACCCCGATCGGCGGGACGACCAGCCCCTACGGGACATCTAAAGTGATGATCGAACAGGTGTTGCAGGATTTTTCCCGTGCAGAGCCGGCGTTTAATACTATCGCGTTACGTTATTTCAACCCGGTAGGGGCGCACCCGTCAGGTGAAATCGGTGAAGACCCGGCCGGTATCCCGAATAATCTGCTACCTTATATAGCCCAGGTAGCTATCGGTAAGCTGGCGCAGTTAGGTGTCTTCGGTGACGACTACCACACTCCGGACGGTACCTGCCAGCGGGATTATATCCACGTAGTTGACCTGGCGGAAGGGCACCTTAAAGCCCTGGATCACCTGAAACAGAGTACTGGTTACCGTGCTTATAATCTGGGTGCCGGCAAAGGTTATTCGGTGCTGGAAATGATCAAAGCCTTTGAAAAAGCCTGCGGAAAACCGGTGCCTTATACTATCAAACCACGTCGCAGTGGTGATCTGGCGGCTTTCTGGGCGGATCCTTCGCTGGCAGAACGTGAACTGGGCTGGACAGTCAGCCGCGGCCTTGATGAAATGATGCGTGATACCTGGTTGTGGCAGAGTAAAAATCCTAACGGGTATCGCTGATAGCTGAACGATTACCCCGGACTGCTGGTTTTTATAACCGGCAGTTTTTATAATACAAAATCATCATTAGCTTTATTATCCATCTTTCTTTCTGATTATTAAACGTTTCAGGCACAGGGAGTATTAATTTATTTAACTGTTTTTATTTTGTTGTTTATATCTACTGTTGAGTATTAAAAAAATACCTGAAGTTATATTTTTTCACTTTTTGATTATTTATTGATTTGTGGTTTTTTAATTTATTATTTTAAGATTATTTCTATTTATTGTGTATAAATCTTATTTTTACAAGAAAAAATCCCAATCCATACTCTGTATTACTTTTCGTTATAACTTCTGCTCTGTGAGTTAAAAATAAACACTCACTGTTAAATTATGATAATAATTAAATATTTTTAAATGTTGAACTGATCCTAATGGTTATAAATACAGATGAATTCTTCGGCTGTATTTATGATGTGAGTTTAGGTATCATGCACAGGGATGAGGATGTTCCTATGGAATACCAGTAACAGGCCTGCCTGGATGAGTGATAGGATGCTGAGTAATAGTCTTCTGGAATGGATGAGAAATGAAATATAAGACTGTTTATTTATTTGACCTTTTATATGTAATGACGGCGAAAGAACTAAAGGTGCGTTATAAAAGCAGCTTTCTCGGTTATATATGGTCGGTGGCAAATCCACTACTCTTTGCTATGATTTATTATTTTATTTTTAAAGTAATCATGCGGGTTAATATTCCGGATTATACTTTATTTATCATCACAGCGCTGTTTCCCTGGCAGTGGTTTTCTTCGTCATTATCAAATTCATTGTTCTCTTTCCTTTCTAATGCACAGATCATTAAAAAAACCATTTTCCCGCGTTCAGTTATACCCTTGAGTAATGTTATTATGGAAGGGATACATTTTCTCTGTACTCTGCCTGTAATCATGGTATTTATGCTGATTTATCATCGGCAACCTGACTGGATATGGTTATGGGGGGTGCCTCTGCTGATGAATGCACAGATTATATTATCTTTCGGATTCTCTTTGCTATTTTCCTCGATAAACCTTTTTTTCCGTGATATGGAGAGGTTTGTTACTCTCGGGCTTATGCTGATGTTCTATTGTACCCCGATACTCTATGCCTCTGATATGATCCCCGAAAGATTCCAGTGGGTTATTAATTATAATCCGGTATCTGAGTTGATCCTTAGCTGGCGAAACTTGCTGATGAATAATCAGATAAATTACTTATCAGTGAGTAAAATCTATATAATGTCAATTCTTATCTTAGTCTTTGGCATGCTGGTTTTTAATAAGCTTAAGTTCAGATTTGCAGAGATACTATAATGGAAATAGTCATTGAGTTTTCTAATGTAACAAAGTCCTATCCTCTGTATCACCATATCGGTTCAGGAATAAAAGATCTGCTATTACATCCACGCAGAGCTCTGAATCTGCTGCGGGGAAAGCAATATCTGGCGATAGAAAATATTTCTTTCAGAATCTATAAAGGTGAAGCAGTGGCGCTAATTGGTTGTAATGGTGCAGGGAAGAGCACCTCACTGAGTCTACTGGCCGGAGTGATTAAACCGACTAGCGGGACCATATCAGCTAAAGGTCGTATTGCTTCTATGCTGGAGCTCGGGGGAGGCTTTCACCCTGAACTCACCGGCCGTGAAAATATTATCCTTAATGCCACATTATCAGGACTGCGAAGAAAAGAAGTTCAGGAAAAGCTACCCAAAATCATTGAATTTTCAGAACTTGGAACCTTTATTGATGAGCCAATCCGTGTTTATTCCAGTGGGATGCTGGCGAAACTCGGGTTTTCTGTGATCAGTCAGGCCGACCCTGATATCCTTATTATTGATGAAGTTTTGGCGGTCGGTGATGTTGCTTTTCAAAAAAAATGTCTGAATACCATCAATGAATTCAAACAGAGGGGCGTTACTATTCTGTTTGTCAGCCATAATATGCACGATGTGGAATCAGTCTGTGACAAAGTTATCTGGATAGAAAATCACCGGTTACAAGCTATTGGTACTCCGCAGGAAATGACCAGCAGGTATCACCAATCGATGCTATCGAAAAATATGATATAAATCAGCATAAGAATCAGCAGATAATAGGCGGGGAGAACAACAAGAAATTAGTTTTCTTATCTGATTATCACCTGAAGATACTGATTGTGTGGTGACAATAGGTTCTACTTTATTGTACTGATTACCAATCATACAAATCGATGGCGGTAGTGCCGGTAATTACTTATTGTGGCAGTAAAATACTATTGATAATGAGCTGTTTCAGACGGATTAAATGGTCACTTGCTGTACGCTGTATGGCCGAAAAAGGCTTTAACAAAAGTGCTCTATTTAGGCCTCCTCTTTACTCATATTAAGAGTTACTATAGATTCATTGTTAATTATTATGATTAACTTGCGAAGTGTAGGTTTCTGACAGGAGTAGATAATGTCCAAGCAACAAATCGGTGTAGTAGGTATGGCAGTGATGGGCCGTAACCTGGCTCTGAATATTGAAAGCCGCGGTTATACCGTTTCTGTATTTAACCGTTCACGTGAAAAAACAGATGAAGTGATTGCTGAAAATCCGGGCAAAAAACTGGCACCTTACTACAGTGTCGAAGAGTTTGTTGAATCCCTGGAAAAACCACGCCGTATCCTGTTAATGGTGCAGGCGGGTGAAGCGACCGACAAGACCATTGCATCTCTGACTCCGCATCTGGATAAAGGCGATATTCTTATCGATGGCGGTAACACTTTCTATAAAGACACCATCCGCCGTAATAAAGAACTGTCCGACCAGGGCTTTAACTTTATCGGTACCGGCGTTTCCGGCGGTGAAGAAGGTGCTCTGAAAGGCCCTTCAATTATGCCTGGTGGTCAGAAAGAAGCTTATGAGCTGGTTGCTCCTATCTTTGATAAAATCGCGGCCCGTGCAGAAGGCGAAGCCTGTGTTGCCTACATCGGTCCGAACGGTGCCGGTCACTATGTGAAAATGGTGCACAACGGTATCGAATACGGTGATATGCAGCTGATTGCTGAAGCCTATTCCCTGCTGAAAGGGGCTTTGGGCCTGAGCAACGAACAGCTGGCTGAAACTTTCAGTGAATGGAATACCGGTGAACTGAACAGCTACCTGATCGATATTACTAAAGATATCTTCACTAAAAAAGATGAAGAAGGTAACTACCTGGTTGATGTGATCCTCGATGAGGCCGCTAACAAAGGGACCGGTAAATGGACCAGCCAGAGCTCTCTGGACTTAGGCGAACCACTGTCACTGATCACTGAATCTGTTTTTGCCCGTTATTTGTCTTCCCTGAAAACTCAGCGTGTAGCTGCTTCTAAAGTATTGACCGGCCCGGTTGCTAAAACTGTTTCCGGCGATAAAGCTGAGTTTGTCGAAAAAGTACGCCGTGCATTGTACCTCGGCAAAATCGTTTCTTATGCTCAGGGCTTCTCACAGCTGCGCGCTGCTTCAGAGCAGTATCAGTGGGACCTTAACTACGGTGAGATTGCTAAAATCTTCCGTGCCGGTTGTATTATCCGGGCTCAGTTCCTGCAGAAGATTACCGATGCGTATGCTGAAAATGCAGAGATCGCTAACCTGCTGCTGGCACCGTACTTTAAGAATATTGCCGACGAATACCAGCAGGCGCTGCGTGACGTTGTGGCTTATGCGGTTCAGAACGGTATTCCTGCGCCGACGTTCTCTGCGGCGATTGCTTACTATGACAGCTATCGTTCAGAAGTGCTGCCCGCTAACCTGATTCAGGCACAGCGCGACTACTTCGGTGCTCATACTTATAAGCGTACCGATAAAGAAGGTGTATTCCACACCGAATGGTTAGATTAATTTCTGCCAGTAGTCCGGCAGTTAACTAGCCGGTGACCGTTAAGAATAAAAACGCCTGCAGACAGTCTCAGGCGTTTTTTTATTTGCAGCAAACACAGGTTAAATCTGGTGTTTTACGGCACCAGTAACGGTCCTTCCCTGCGTGCAGTCCCCCCTGCCAGTCTGACGACCAGCAGGCCTGCGGTGGCAAATCTGACCCAGTGGCGGGCGTAAAGTAATCCGTCCTGCTGACAGACCAGCGGCGTCAGCTGGTCACTGATGGGGTCGAGGATTTCGGCGACCACTTCACCGGCGCGGATCCATTCGCCGGGCTGCCGGGTGTAAAGAATAACCCCGGCATGAGGGGCGGTCAGATACTCACAACCCGCCAGCGGTGCAGCCAGCGGAGCGGGCCCGGACGGGAGTGGCGGTCTTTCACCCTCAATATATCCCAGGGCAATCAGCCCGTTAATTATTGCCTGTGCATCTGTTTCAGCCTGCTGATGGCTGACATCCCGCGCACCGCGCAGTTCGAGGGTCACCGGTTTTAATGGTTCCGGTAACGGATAGTGGTCAGCGAAACGTTGTTGCAGCAAATACCAGGGTTCTGCACAGGCTTCGTCAAAGGGTTCTCCGCCGGATATACCGGCAATCAGTGCGGTCCGGCAGCCCAGATAGTGCCCCAGTACTTCAATTTCCGGCCAGGCCTGCGGGGTGGTATATAAATGGGAAACAGCTTCCCAGTCACAATGCATATCAATCATTAGGTCAGCTTTACAGGCCATACGCATCAGAATGGCACGTTGTGACTGCAGCTCAGTCCCGGGAGTATAACTGTCAAAATAACGGTCAATAGCCTGACGGATAACCTGTTTATTTTCCGTAGCATCCTGACCTAAACAGGGCTCTGCCAGCACTGCCAGTTGTTCCCCGATAGCCGGAAACTGACGGTTAAAATCCTGCCCGCTGTTACTTTCAAACCGGCCCAGTGGCTGCCCTTGCAGTTGCTGAGAAAAACCGATCGGATTAGCCACAGGCACCAGGGTGATTTTAGCCCGCAGCCTGCCGAGACTCTCGAGGCTGCTCAGGGCATGTTTCAGATACCAGGCGACGGCGACGCCCGGCAGTTCGTCACTGTGCAGTGCGGCCTGAATATAAATTTGCTGCTGGTCATTATCACCGAATTCATAACTGTCAATGTACCGCCGGGTACCGAAAGGGGAAGAATGTATCGGATAGCTGTGATGTTTCATGGGTAACAGTCCTGGCTCAGCGTAGCCCGTGCGCGGGTATACAGCGGAGAATAGGGAAAAACAGAATACCGGAACGGCAGAGCTGTTCCGGTACGGTGGCGGGTTATTTCACCGAAATATCGGTAGTGAAATATTTTTTCTGGATTTTATCAAAGGTGCCGTCAGCTTTTATTTTTGCGTAAGCCTCATTCAGCGCTGTCCGTAATTCAGTATCCCCTTTACGCAGGCCGATGGCGGTGCCGGGACCGATAATCGGGTCTTCGACCGCCGGGCCGGTCAGTGCGAAATCTTTACCGGCAGCTTGTTTAAGAAAACCGATACCGGCCTGAGCCCCGTCAGTGAATTCTGCATCAAGACGGCCGGCGACCAGGTCGTTTTCGACCTGAGACTGATCCCCGTAGGTAACCACGTTTACGCCATAAGGCTGCCATTTAGCACGGGCATAACGTTCCTGAACGGTTCCCTGTTCCACACCGACACTTTTACCTTTCAGTGATTCTGCGGTCGGCAGCAGGCCGGAACCTTTACGTGCCACCAGCATCACCGGAGTATTGTAAACCGGTACGGTAAAGTCGATCTGTTTCAGGCGTTCTTCGGTAACGCCCATATCTGAAAGGATGGCATCGAATTTCCGGGCTTTCAGTGCCGGGATCATTCCGTCAAACTCATTGGTAACCCAGACACATTTGACGTTCATCTGCTGGCACAGGGCATTGCCTAAATCAATATCAAAACCCACCAGTTTCCCGTCGTCAGTTTTAGACTCGAAAGGCGGATATGTAGGGTCGACAGCGAAACGAACCTGCGACAGGGCAGCATGGCCCAGCAGAGGTGCTCCTGCCAGCAGGGCCGTTAAAGCAGTCAGACGAAGTTTTCTGGAAAAAGTCATAATCTGTAACATCCTGATCGTGTTGATGTAGTAAATGCTGATCACCCTCTGTGCCGGGGGCTTGTTATGCACTGCATACCCCGCAATAGCCGGGGTTTTTATGATATTTTTAAATCACCATTCACTAATCTATCATATTTATTCATCAGTAACAGAATCAGAACCTTAAGCCTGGAGAATTTATTCGGCGTGATCGGCATGACATGACAGTATTGCGCCCCGGCTGGCAATCACTTGCTGGTACCAGTAGTAGCTTTGCTTACATATACGTTGTCCGCTGCCTTCTCCGTAGTCATCCCGATCAACATAAATCAGCCCGTAGCGTTTTTCCATTTGTGAGGAAGAACAACTGACGATATCAATCGGTGACCACAGATAATAACCCAGTACCGGTACACCATCGGCCATCGCCTGTTGTAACTGTTGCAGATGAGCCCTGATATAGTTGATCCGGTAATCATCATTAATCCGGCCTTCCGCCAGCCGGTCAAAGCAGCCAATACCGTTCTCGGTAATCATTATCGGTTTTTGCCAGCGTCCCCAGTATTCATTTAACACGGTCCGCAGCCCGACAGGATCAATGGCCCAGCCCCAGGGACTTTCTTTAAGCAACGGGTTAGGGCGGCTGTTGTGACTGTCTGAAACAACAATTTCCCGATCGGTCACGCTGGTGTAGTAATAGGAAAACGACATAAAATCGGCGGTATGTTGCAGGTCCTCGCGGTCCTGCGGGGTCACTCTCAGGCTGATATGGTGGTCATCAAAGAAACGCAGCGCATAGCCCGGATAACTTCCCCGCAGTAATATATCGGCAAAGTAATATTCCATCTGATTACGTTGCTGAGCGGCCAGCACATCCCGGGGATCGGTGGTGGCGGGATAAGCATAATCACAGTACAGCATCATGCCGATCTGTAAACCGGGATCCAGCTGACGGGCGAACTGTTTAATTTTAGCCGATGCCACCATTTCATGATGCACAGCCTGGTATTTCGCCTGTCGCAGATCACTGACGCGGTCGGCAGGGATCCCTAAATGATTAAAAGACTCATAACGGATCAGATTGATCTGGTTGACGGGGATCCAGTAGCGCACCTGGTGCCGGTAGCGTTGCAGGCAGACACGGGCAAAACGCACAAACATATCAATCACCCGCCGGTCTGACCAGCCATTGTATTCGAGGGCCAGTGTCAGGGGCATCTCATAATGGGAGAGGGTGATCATTGGTTGCATACCATAGTCACAGATAGTGCTGATTAGCCGGTCATACCATGCCAGTGCCTCCGCATTCGGTTGTTGTTCATCGCCCCGCGGAAATACCCGGGCCCAGCTGATGGAAGTTCTGAATGTTTTCATCCCCAGACCCGCCATCAGCTGCAGATCTTGCTGGTAGTTATGATAAAAACCGATGGCATTTCTTTTGGGAAAAATGCTGTGCTGATCAGCCATCAGACGGCATATTGTGGCAGTATCCATTTCCTTATTTGACAGGCGACGGATCTCTTCTTCCGGAATAAAGCGGTTAATGTCCGCCACACTCCAGCCTTTTCCGCCTTCCAGCCATGCCCCTTCTGCCTGATTAGCAGCGATGGCGCCTCCCCATAAAAAATCCTCAGGAAACAGTAGTTTTTCGTTCATGATGGTGTTCTCCCTGAACACGAGCGGGTTGACGGTAACCAAAAATCAGCACCATGATGGCAGCACTGGTCACAGTCACCAGTACCGAGACCAGATAAATACCAACAGGTGTGAAGGCGGGGATTGCCGGCAGGCTGGCAAAAGCATAAGCCACCATCTGCACCCCGAAATAGCCATTAATGGCACCGCCAATCGCACTGGCGATGGCGGTGTATAAAAACAGCCGGCGGAAAGGCAGCATCAGGCCATAAATAATCGGCTCGGTAACGCCGCTGATCATGGCTGGCAGTAGTGCGCTGCTGAGCAGTACCCGTAATTCTTTTGGCGGCCGGGAAACTAATACTCCGGCAGCCACGCCGATTTGGGCGAACGCGGCCATGCCGCCGATGGCGTATAAAGGATCTCCCCCGCTGGCCAGGTTAGCCAGAATGACCGGTACCAGCCCCCAGTGCAGCCCGAACAGAACAATAAAAGTGTAGCCGGCACCCAGTATCAGTCCGCACAGCAGACCACTGCTGTTCTGTAACATGCCAATCAGCAGTGCCAGTTGTTCTCCCAGCGCGATACCGAATGGCCCGAAAATCAGCAAAGTCGCGGGGATAATAATGATCAGTGACAGCATGGGAACCAGGGCTAATTGCAGAAACAGCGGAATAATGCGCAACAGTAGCTTCTCCAGCCAGTAGCAGGCCGTTACCGCAATAAAGACCGGGAAGACGCTGCCTGCATAACTGACCGGCACTAATGGCAGGCTGGCAAATGAACTGCCGGGCTGTGTAATAATACCGCTGATTACCGGGTCCAGTAAGGCCGCCCCGATAATCAGTCCGCTGAACGGGTTGGCCCCCAGTCTGCGGGCCAGCGAGCACCCCAGCAATACCGGTAAAAAATAGAACGGACAGTTAGCGATGGCGGCAAGTATCTGACAGGTATTGCCAGCGGCAGTTGCCGGGCTAAGGTATCCGGTCACCGTCAGAATCACTTTCAGCAGACCACCGGCGGCCATCAGGCCCAGAAGCGGCAGGAAACTACCGGAAATAATGTCGAATACCGGCAATCTGGCAGGCCCGGAACCGCCAGTGGCCTGTTGCCCCGGCGACGCTGACTGACACCGTTGTTGTAATGCCTGATACACCGTTGCGACCTGATGTCCGATAATCAGCTGGTATTGTCCGCTGACAGTCACAGTACCTAATACGCCATTAATCTGCTTTATCGCCGCATCATTACATTTTGTGGTATCGGCCAGACGGATCCTTAATCGTGTGGCACAGTGGGTAAGGTTAAGAATATTACCGGCACCGCCCAGTCCGGTAAGTATGTTCTCAGCCAGTAAATTCACAGACATCTGACATTCCTTTTGTCAGCATAACGGGTGGTTCCACGCTAAAACATCAGGGGTTAACAGACAAATAGATTCATTTTCATTTTTTGGAAAACAGCCCCGGTAAACCATAAAGACTAATGACAGTGGAGTGTATGGTTGGTATAGCGAATGATATGGAACACCGTACTGGTGATCGCCAGGCAGGAAAAATAGTTAGAGCTGAAAAAGTCAGGGATTGCTGATAAATCGAGTGTTACCTTAAACAGGGTTTCCGGAACCGGTAACCGGCCGCGGGCAGTAAAACAAACTGCATTTTTTGCGGCCAGGCGAGGAAACAGTTGCGGATGGACTCGCAGCCATTCCCCGGTCAAGTCGATCAGCATCACCGTATCGCATACAGCGAGAAATTTACTCAGCAGATGATCATTACTCTGGCGGTGCAACTGATAAACCAGACGGTTTTCGTCTGCCAGAGCTTCCCGCAGCAGGTTAGAGGGCATAAAACTGTAATCAGTCGATAAAATCAACAGATGGCGGCTATTATTCAATAAGTCTGCAACCTGTCTGCAGCGCTGCTGCGGAATATGCCGGTGGATTTTCTGCAGCATACGAGCTTCCAGCTGTTGTGGGTCTCCGTCTGAGGATACAGATGGCGGGATAAAAAAAGGCTGTAAATCTTCTTTCAGCATCTGAAAACGCGGATACCCGAGGACTTTACAGAACCGAGTCACACTGGCCGGGGTGGTATTCGCCAGCAGGGCGATTTCTTCAATATAAACTGCCGGAAACTCAGTAATTTTTTGCAGCATCACCAGTGCAATATTGACGTATACGGATGATTTCCGGCAACAGAACAGATATTCAGATAATTTAATGTACACCGGACTGTGATAATAATTCATAGTTCCCCCTGACCCTGCTGATTTACCCACACTATGCCTGTTCAGGGGATTAATCGGCGATCTATGGCGGAAAATGCAAAAATAGCCGCAGAGAACAGCCGGCAAACCGGGCGGGGGCAACAGGGGAAACAGGCAACGGCACCTGTCTGACAGGCGGCGTTGCCGTATCGCTGCGGGTCAGTCTTTTTTCTGATGACGTTCGCGCAGATTATTGATCACAGTACTGAAGTCGAGATCCTGATCCTGTAACAGTACCAGCAGGTGGTAAATCAGATCGGAAGCTTCATTGGTCAGTTCAAAACGGTCATTGACGGTTGCCGCCAGTGCCGTTTCAACACCTTCCTCACCGACTTTTTGTGCAATACGCTTGGTGCCACGGGCATACAGACTGGCAGTATAAGAACTGTCGGGATCTGCCGATTTACGCGAAGCCAGCAACTGTTCCAGTTGATAGAGAAAGCCCCAGTCACTGGCGGCGGGGGAGAAACAGCTGGAAGTCCCCTGATGACAGGTCGGCCCGGCCGGCGTGGCAAGGATCAGCAGACTGTCGTTATCGCAGTCGGCAGTGATACTGACAACCTGCAAAACGTGGCCGGAGGTTTCACCTTTGGTCCACAGGCGGTTTTTAGTGCGTGACCAGAAAGTGACATGCCCGGTTTGCTGCGTAACCTCCAGTGCCTGTTGATTCATATAGCCCAGCATCAGTACTTCACCGGAAACGTTATGCTGGATAATCGCAGGGATCATCCCGCCGGTTTTTTCCCAGTCCAGCCGGGCAAGTTGCTCAGGAGTTAACACGTACGGACCTCCACATTATTGGTACGCAGAAACTCTTTCAGTTCTGCAATATTAATCAGTTGCTTATGGAATACAGAAGCGGCAAGTGCGCCATCGATATTGGTATCACGAAAAGCATCAAGGAAATGCTGCATAGTACCTGCGCCGCCTGAGGCAATTAAAGGAACATGACAGATATCGCGGATAAGTTTCAGCTGTTGCAGGTCATAACCGTTACGGACACCGTCCTGATTCATCATATTCAGCACTATTTCACCGGCACCCCGTTTCTGGACTTCCGTCACCCAGTCCGCGGTCTGCCACTGGGTGACACGGGTTCGGGATTCATCTCCCGTATACTGATTCACCTGATAAATGCCGTTTTGCTCGTCGTACCAGGTATCGATACCTGCCACGATGCACTGCACCCCGAAGCGGTCAGCCAGCCGGCTGATAAGATCAGGATCCGCCAGTGCAGGGGAGTTCACCGAAATTTTGTCGGCACCAAAAGTGAGGATACGTGCAGCATCTTCTGTTGATTTTATGCCTCCGGCCACACAGAAGGGAATATCTATCACTTCTGCCACCCGTGACACCCAGCTCTTATCCACTACCCGATCATCAGAAGAGGCCGTAATATCATAAAAGACCAGTTCATCGGCACCTTCCTCGGCGTAACGCTTCGCCAGCGGAACAATATCACCGATCACCTCGTGGTTACGGAACTGCACACCTTTGACTACCTGACCGTCACGTACATCCAGGCAGGGAATTATCCGTTTTGCCAGCATGAAATAGCCTCCGTCACTGTAAATTTTCCTTCCAGTAAAGCGCGTCCGACAATCACGCCTTTTACGCCACTGCCGCGTAATGCCGCGATATCTGCCAGTGAACCAATGCCTCCGGAAGACTGAAATGCAATCTGCGGATAACGTGCTGTCACCTGCTGGTAAAGGGCGACATTAGAGCCAGCCAGGGTGCCGTCACGGGAAATATCTGTACACAGAACATGTTTCAGTCCGACAGACTGATAGTTTTCGATAACCTGCTCGAGGGTAACCCCGGCAGCTTGCTGCCAGCCGCTGATAGCCACTTCTTTACGCTGGTTTTCGTCAATCCGGATATCCAGAGCCAGGACAATTGCCCCTGCACCAAACTCGCGGAACCATTGTCTGACCTCTTCGGGCTGTGTGACCGCGGTTGAACCGACCACCACCCGCGAAGCTCCGGCTTCAAGCAGGGCTGCGACATCATCACGGCTGCGGATGCCGCCACCGACCTGAACCGGGACAGTGACACCGGCGAGCAGTTTTTTCAGTAAGGGGATCTGGCGAGCCTGCGGGTCTTTTGCCCCGGTGAGATCGACCAGATGCAATACTTCAGCCCCTTCCTGCTGATAAGCCTGCAGGCGTGGCAGGGGGTCATTACCGTAATCGCGTTGTTGCGCATAATCTCCCTGGTGAAGACGGACAACCTTACCTTCAATTAAATCGAGAGCGGGGATAATCATTACATCTCCAGGAAGTTTTTGATCAGCTGAGCGCCGGCTTTACCGGAGCGTTCGGGGTGAAACTGGACACCATAAAAGTTGTCCTGCTGTACGGCAGCAGAAAACGGCTTTCCATAATCACATTGTGCAATGGTGCCGCTGAATACAGGCATGGCGTAGCTGTGGACAAAATAAAAATAACTGTCGGCAGCAATATTACGGAATAACGGGTGCCCGGCCTGCGGGGTGACCTGGTTCCAGCCCATATGAGGTAACGGCAATTCGCCGGTTTCCATCAGGCTGACCTGTTCATCAATCAGGCCGAGGGTATCAATGCCGTTACTCTCCTGACTGCGACGCCCCAGCAGCTGCATCCCCAGACAAATGCCCAGCACCGGCTGGGTACAGTGCCTGATCAGTTCTGTCAGTTCACGTTCCTGTAACTGACTCATGGCCGCCCTGGCGGTACCGACGCCCGGTAAAAACAGTTTATCGGCATTCAGCACCACGCCTTTGTCGCGACTGATGACCGGCTGGTATCCCAGCCGTTCAATCGCCCATTTGACGGAGGAAAGATTGGCACATCCGGTATCTAAAATGACCACGTCCATTACAGCACCCCTTTTGAACTCGGCAGTGTATTACCGTTGACCTGAATAGCCTGGCGCAGGGTACGACCAAACGCTTTAAACAGACTTTCGGCCCGGTGGTGATCATTGTGCCCTTTGGTTTTCAGGTGCAGGGTACAGGCCATACTGTAAGAGAGTGAACGGAAAAAATGTTCAATCATTTCGGTACTCAGGTCGCCTACCCGCTGAAAACTAAAGGCTGCTTTATAGACCAGATACGGCCGGCCGGAGATATCCAGTGCACAACGGGCCTGGCATTCGTCCATCGGTAGCACAAACCCAAAACGGCCAATCCCCCGCTTATCTCCCAGAGCTTTTAACAGCGCCTCACCCAGGGCCAGGCCTGTATCTTCTACCGTATGATGGTCATCGATATACAGATCACCTTTGACATCAATATTCATTCTGAAACCACCGTGGGTGGCAATCTGGTCCAGCATATGGTCAAAAAAACCTACCCCGGTACTGATCCTGCTACCGCCTTCGCGGTCCAGCCATACTTCGGCGGTGATCTGTGTTTCTTTAGTATTACGCTGCACCAGTGCGTGACGATCACGGCGGGTCAGGCGATCAGCGATCGATGGCCACACATTATCACCTTCGCCATAAAGAATTCCGTTGATCCCCATGTTCTCCGCGAGAGTCATATCCGTCTGGCGGTCACCAATTACATAACAGTTTTGCTTATCTAATACCGCGTCTTCCAGCCATGGCTGAACCAGTCGGGTATGGGGTTTACGGCAGTCACAGTTATCTTCCGGTGTATGCGGGCAGATCAGTACCGCCGCAAAGCTGATACCCTGAGAACTGAAAACCTGCATCATCAGGTTATGCGGGCCATCAAAGTCAGCCTGCGGGAAACTGTCGGTCCCCAGGCCATCCTGGTTGGTGATCATCACCAACTGATAACCGGCATCCTGCAGGCGAAGCAGGGCCGGGATCACGCCAGGTTCAAAGGCCAGTTTTTCCATCCGGTCGACCTGAAAGTCAACCGGGGGTTCAGAAATCAGTGTGCCGTCACGGTCAATAAAAAGAATTTTCTGGCTCATGCTTGCTCCGCCGAGTGACTTAATGTGTTCAGGGCATTCACCAGAACTTCACATTCATGGCGGGTGCCGATAGAAATACGTAAACACCCTTCAAGGCCGGGGTTTTTACGCTGGTCCCGTAAAATAATGCCCTGATCCCACAGGGTACTGAAGACCTGTGGATCACTGAAACGGACCAGCAGATAGTTAGCTGAGCCGGGATAAACCTGTTCCGCCAGCGGGCATTGCTCCAGCTGTTGCTGTAACCACTGACGGGTACTGTTCAGGGTCGCCACCTGTTGGCGCATAACCGCCAGGCCTTGTTCACTCAATGCCTGGGCGGTGATATCCGCGACCGGAGTAGAGAGCGGGTACGGGGCGATCACTTTAAGTAACAGAGTGATAACCTGTGGATTTGCCAGAGTAAAGCCACAGCGTAAACCGGCCAGCGCAAATGCTTTGGATAAGGTGCGTAAGATAACCAGGTGCGGGTAGTCGCGCAGCCAGCCGCTCAGGGAGGCTTCCGGACAAAAGTCGATATAGGCTTCATCGGCGACCAGCAACGCTTTTCCGGCTGTCAGTGCCAGTAACTGACGAACAGCGTCTGGGTCGATAATATTACCTGTCGGGTTATTCGGGCTGCACAGGTACACCAGTTTCACCCCGTCAAGCTGGCTGGCGATAGCCGGAATGTCCGGCTGCCAGTTATCCAGTGCCGGGACGGTGACATATTCCACACCGATAGTTTCTGCGCTGACGCTATACATACCGTAAGTTGGCGGACAGAATAAAATCTTATCTTTACCGGGTTCGCAAAACGTACGGATCAGTAATTCAATGCTCTCATCAGCGCCGCGGCTGACCAGTACCTGATCCTTATTCAGTCCGCTGTATGCTGCATAGCGCTCGATAACCTGCGCTGGCTGACATTCAGGATAACGGTTTAATGTTTGCTGAGTGAGCTCGAAAGGGACAGGGAGCGGATACTCATTAGCATTCAGCCACACATCTCCGTTTCCACCCAATCGTCTGGCTGACTGATAAGGGGTCAGTGCCCGGACATTATCACGTGCCAGCTGTTCAACAGACTTTGTCATAGATTATCCTCCAGAGCTTTCACTCTCAATGTCACCGCATTTTTATGGGCATCAAGCCGTTCTGCGGCCGCCAGAATTTCGATCGACGGTGCCAGCGCCGAAAAACCGGCGGGTGATAACTCCTGGATGGTCATTCGTTTCTGGAAATCAGCCAGTCCGAGGCTCGAATAGGTTGACGTGTAGCCATAGGTCGGTAACACGTGGTTCGTCCCGGAGGCATAATCACCCGCTGATTCCGGTGACCAGTCACCCAGGAAAACAGATCCTGCGCTGGTAATACGTTCAACACACTCACGGGGTTGCCGGGTTTGAATAATCAGGTGCTCTGGCCCGTAGCGGTTTGAGATAGCAATACATTCGTCAAGGTCACGGGTGACAATCAGCCTGCTGCCTGCCAGGGCCTGGCGGGCAGTGTCGGCACGGGGCAGTGCGGCCAGCTGGTGGCGGATTTCTTCAGCAACTTTTTCGGCCAGCGAAGCCGACGGTGTCAATAGCACCACCTGGGAGTCCGGCCCGTGCTCTGCCTGTGACAGCAGGTCGGAAGCCACAAATGCCGGTGTTGCCCCTTCGTCGGCAATCACCAGAACTTCTGACGGCCCGGCAGGCATATCAATAGCCGCGCCGTCCAGACGCTGACTGACCTGGCGTTTCGCTTCCGTCACCCAGGCATTCCCCGGGCCGAAGATTTTATCAACTTTAGGGACAGAGTCAGTACCGAAGGCCATGGCGGCGATAGCCTGGGCTCCGCCGACCTGAAACACGTCTGTAATACCACAGAGTTGTGCGGCAAACAGTATTTCATCGGCAATCGGCGGAGGGGAACAAAGTACCACCTGACGGCACCCGGCAATCTTTGCCGGGGTAGCCAGCATAAGCACTGTGGAAAATAACGGGGCAGAACCGCCGGGAATATACAGACCGACGGACTGCACCGGGCGGGTCACTTGCTGGCAGCGCACACCAGGCAGAGTTTCAATATCGACACCGGGGAAAATCTGGGCCTGATGAAAGGCATTAATATTACCGACAGCAGTCCGCATGGCAGATTTCAGTTCATCACTGACACGCTCCGCCGCTGCGCTGATCTCCTGTTCACTGACAGCAAAAACCTGCGGACTGATCTTGTCAAACTTCGCACTGAAATTGCGCAGTGCGGTATCGCCCTGTTGCTTCACCTGATCCAGCACATCCTGCACTGTCTGACTGATGGTCGCGGACGCGGCCAGCGCAGGGCGTTTCAGTAATGCCTGTTGCTGTTCAGCAGAGCATTGTTGCCAGTGTATAAGAGTGTCAAAGTTGCTCATCACTTACTCCATCATTTTCTCAATCGGCAGAACAAGGATTGAGCTGGCGCCCAGGGCTTTCAGTTTTTCCATGGTTTCCCAGAACAGTGTTTCGCTGCTGACCATATGCATGGCGACCCTTGCTTTGTCGCCCGCCAGTGGCAGCAGGGTCGGGCGCTCAGCCCCCGGTAACAGACTGATGACTTCTTCCAGCCGGTCTGAAGGTGCGTGCAGCATAATGTATTTTGATTCGCGGGCCTGGATAACCCCCTGGATACGGGTCAGCAGCTTATCGATCAGATATTGTTTTTCTTCAGGCATATCGCCGTTGCGCTGGATCAGTACTGCTTTGGAGCGGTAAATCACATCGACTTCGCGTAAGCCGTTCGCTTCCAGGGTGGCTCCGGTGGAAACCAGATCGCAGATTGCATCAGCAAGACCGGCGCGTGGCGCGACTTCGACAGAACCGTTCAGCAGACAGGACTTGAAATTAATCTCCTTGCTGTCGAAGTAGCGTTTCAGAAGGTGCGGATAAGAGGTCGCAACACGTTTATTATTCAGGCACTCCGGGCCTGTGTATTCAGCATCTGCCGGCATAGCCAGTGACAACCGGCATCCACCGAAATCCAGGCGACGCAGGGTGGTATAGCGGGGATCTTCTCCCTGTGCCCGGCGTGACAACAACTCTTCTTCCAGCACATTTTCACCAATGATCCCCAGGTCAACGACACCGTCCATGACCAGGCCCGGAATATCATCATCGCGCACCCGCAGGATATCGATTGGCATATTTTCTGCGAATGCAATAAGTCTTTGTTGCTGAAGATTAATTTTTATACCACAGCGTGTCAGCAGTTCACGTGAGTCATCACTCAGGCGACCTGATTTCTGCATGGCAATGCGAATACGTTTGCTATCTAACATCTGTCCTGTCCTCTGTCTGTTGTTCCTGTCCGGAATTTTTATTGTTAAATTTTTGTCCATAAAAAAACCCCCGGAAGATTTCTTCCGGGGGTTTAAAATAGCGCTCAAACCACCGGGAGATCTTTTCGTCTCCCGGCACACATCGCCTGAAAGACTAGTCAGGGTGATGGTGATGATGGTGGTTAAACTGAACGCGATTCATAAATTTTTCCGACGGTTAGTGAGTCGTTTGTCTGGCATTTAACCTAACCAAAATCTCAGTGGCTGGCAACACTTTTTTACCGGGTCATAATAAAAGCACAATAAAAATTTATACTGGCCTGAAACCGGTCAGAGGAATAACATCAGTGACTGCGTTGAACAGCTGAAAAAGGCGGTTTTATAATGAAAAAAGTAGCAATTGTGGGTCTGGGCTGGTTGGGGATGCCATTGGCCCGTGCATTGGCAGGGCGCGGCTGGCAGGTATCCGGCAGTAAAACGACCGAAGACGGTGTACGTGCTGCCAGGGCCAGTGGTATTAATGCCTGTAAACTGACGCTGGACCCGGAACCGCATTGTGATAAGGATGATCTGGCAGATTTACTGGCAGTGGATGCGCTGGTCGTCACACTGCCAGCCAGCCGTACCGCAGAAAACAGCCAGCAGTATGTTTATGCAGTTCAGAATATCGTCGACAGCGCACTGGCGCGCAAGGTAAAACATATTATCTTTACCAGCTCGACTTCGGTATATGGTGATGCTGAAGGTGAAGTGGATGAACAAAGTCCGTTGCATCCTGTGACGCCTGCCGGCCGGTCACTGGTACAACTTGAACAATGGTTGCACGATTTGCCCGGTACCAGTGTTGATATTCTGCGGCTGGCAGGGCTGGTGGGGCCGGGGCGTCATCCGGGACGTTTTCTGGCAGGTAAGACCGGATTAAGCCGTGGTCAGCAAGGGGTGAATCTTGTTCACCTTGATGATGTTATTACTGCGATCATAGTGTTACTGGAAAACCCGGCCAGCGGGCGAGTGTATAACCTGTGTGCACCGCAACATCCGGCCAGAGAACAGTATTATCCACGACTGGCACGACAGGCAGGCTGGGTGGCTCCTGAATTTATCCCGCAACAGGGCACTCAGGACGGAAAAATTGTGGCAGCGCAACGTATTTGTCAGCAAATGGGTTTTGAATATCAGTGGCCGGATCCGTTTGATATGCCAATGCAATAAGCAATTTCTGGCAAATGTGGTAAACAACACGATATTTGCTTGAATTGGGGGGGCGTTTTATGCAAAATGCGCGTCTGCAAAATTTGAAATAACCGATGCCTTTCCTGGCGTCGGTTATTTTTTTTGCGTAAATGTTTGATTACTCATCCTGACGGGGCCGGAACTTTTCCGGAGAGATATACACAAAAAACACTCACCGAAGTGAGTCTGAGGAAATATTGATGGGGTTGTTCACCACTTTACCAGCAGCATCTGGTAGCCGCTTTCGCGACGACTACGGCGCGACATTCAATGGCACATCTGTTTTACACTTCACGTTTCGCCGCGCGCGGAAATTCCCTGTGGAGCAATCCGCACCGATTGTTACTGTAGGGAGCCAGACTCATGCAAAATAATACTTCTCCTGCACCACAGCGTGCCAATCTGAAAAAAACACTGACACTGCTGCCTGTGGTGATGATTGGTCTGGCTTATATGCAGCCAATGACCCTGTTTGATACCTTTGGGATTGTTTCCGGGCTGACCAGTGGCCATGTTGCCACCGCTTATGCTTTCGCCTTAATCGCTATTCTGTTTACCGCACTGAGCTATGGCAAGCTGGTACGCCGCTTCCCGTCAGCTGGTTCGGCCTATACCTATGCGCAAAAATCCATCAGTCCTCATGTCGGATTTATGGTCGGCTGGTCCTCATTGCTGGACTATCTGTTTATGCCCATGATTAATATTCTGCTGGCAAAAAGCTATTTTGAATCACTGGTACCGGGGGTCCCGTCATGGATTTTCGTTGTATTACTGGTGGTGTTTATGACTGTCACTAACCTTAAAGGGATTAAGACAGTCGCTAACTTTAACAGTGTTATCGTGGTCCTGCAGATTGCGGTAATGGTGTTTATTGTTGGTCTGGTTATCTATGGCGTCAGCCATGGTGTCGGTGCCGGTACCCTGGTAAGCAGTAAACCGTTCTGGTCTTCTGATGCGCAGGTTGTTCCTATGATCACCGGGGCCACAATATTGTGCTTCTCCTTCCTTGGCTTTGACGGTATCAGTTCACTGTCAGAAGAAACCAAAGATGCAGAGCGCACTATTCCGAAAGCTATTTTCCTGACAGCCCTGATCGGCGGATTACTGTTTATTGCAGTGTCATACTTCCTGCAACTGTATTTCCCGGATATCTCGCGCTTCAAAGATCCGGACTCTTCACAGCCGGAAATCATGCTGTACGTAGCGGGTAAAACGTTCCAGTTCGGTATCCTGATTTTCTCCTGTGTAACCGTGCTGGCATCCGGAATGGCTGCACATGCCGGTGTTTCCCGTCTGATGTACGTGATGGGACGTGACGGTGTATTCCCGCAACGTTTCTTTGGTTATATTTCACCGAAGTGGTCTACGCCGACCCTGAATGTGTTGCTGGTAGGTGCCATTGCGTTGCTGGCGATTAACTTTGACCTGGTGACGGCGACTGCCCTGATTAACTTCGGTGCGCTGGTGGCATTTACCTTCGTTAACCTGTCGGTTATTTCACAGTTCTGGATCCGTGAGAAACGTAACAAGACCCTGAAGGATCATATCAGTTATCTGATCCTGCCACTGCTGGGAGCGATGACGGTGGGTGCTTTATGGGTTAACCTGGAAGAAAGTTCTATGATTCTGGGGCTGATCTGGGCGGCTATCGGCATTATCTACCTGGCCGTGGTAACCCGTATCTTCAGATTACCGGTACCACAATACAGTGAAGACGGATTATAATCTGTCGGTCTGAACACTGATTAACCCTGCCGGCAATGACGGCAGGGTTTTTTTATATCTGCGAATCAGTTCAGTAAGCTTTCAGCGTACCGGTATAATGCTTTCAGCAGTGACTGCTTATGTGCGTCGTCCGGATAGAGCGCAGAAAGTTGCTGCAGCTCAGCAAGGTACTGTTCTGCCCGGGTGGCTGACAGACTTTCTCTGCGGTGTTCCAGCCAGCGTTGCTGCTCACTGTCATCCAGCGTTCCCGGGAAATTACGGGCGCGGTAGCGAAACAGCAGTGCATCGATGCGCGGATCCTGCCAGCGAATATCCAGCGCCGGTAAATGGCGGGGATCCGTTGAACGGATAATATTTATCGCATGCTTATCCGCCTCACTGAAAAAGCCGTCATACAGCCGTGCATCCACATCCTCTGTCGCCGGAAATTCACGGCTGGTCGCATAAATTTCGACAACTTTCTCACGAATTTCACTGTGCTGACGTAACAGGGCCAGATTTTCCAGACAACGGGCGCGATCTATCGCCAGTCGCGCGGCATCTTCCGGCCGCAATGTACTGGCCGGGGCCAGTACCGGACATTTATTAATATGCACCAGTTTCAGCGGCACTGCCGGCAGATTACCGCGCTGTTCACGGGTACTGTACAGACGTTCACGCAGAGTCTGAGCATTTTCCTGTAACAACGGTTCGAGGTCACCGGCCAGGTCGAGGGTGATCAGGGCATTTTTATTCTCCGGATGCCAGGCCAGCGGCACTATCCAGCTGGTATTTCCCCGCGCCGCACCGAACATACCCGAGACATGTACCAGTGGTTTCATTTGCGGAATATCAATCAGGGTCTGCAGTTTATTTTTATTACGATGGCGGAACAGAAAATCGAATAATTTCGGCTGTTTTTCTCTGACCAGTCTGGCCATGGCGATAGTGGCATAAACATCCGACATAGCATCATGAGCCTGTTCGTGGCTGATATTGTTGGCTGCCGTCAGATGTTCCAGCCGGAAAGAGGGCAATCCGTCTTCGTTTTCCGGCCAGTGAATACCTTCAGGACGGAGAGCATAACAGGCACGCATCACATCCAGCAGATCCCAGCGTGAATTTCCTGCCTGCCAGCTCCAGCCATAAGGTTCATAGAAGTTCCGGTAAAAAATATTGCGGGTAACCTCATCATCAAAACGGACATTATTGTAGCCCACCACACAGGTTGCCGGTTCAGAAAACAGAGTGTGGATACGCCTGGCAAACTCCGCCTCATTGACCCCCTGTGCCAGAGCATGTTGCGGGGTAATCCCGGTGATCATCACCGCTTCCGGCTGCGGGAGATAATCATCGGCGGGCTGGCAATAAAAAACCTCTGGTTCACCGATGATATTGAACTGCGCATCGGTACGGATGCCGGCAAACTGTGCCGGACGATCCAGTGCAGGGTGCTTGCCGAAAGTCTCATAATCATGAAAGAGGAAGGTAGGTGTTACTGATTCATTATTTTTCATCCAATACCTTCCTTTTCTTTCCTGTTAATTTATTAAAAATCAAAATATTACCGGTTATATCGCTCAATTATCGACCTTTTCTATCCTGGGTTTTCCTTTATTATCCTCTTTACTCCACGCGACATTTTGTACCATTCTTGTACCAACCTCAATTTCTCTGGTGTACCAAATTTAGAATGGCCCTTTCAGACACGAAGCTAAGAACAATTTCAGGCAAAGCCTATACTGGACCCTCGGAGGTTACAGACTCTAACGGCCTGAGCGCAAGGATATCACCTAAAGGCGTTATCAACTTCCAGTTCCGCTTTAAATGGCAGGGAAAATTTCAGCGCATGAGTATTGGCCGGTATCCGTCAGTGTCATTGAAGGATGCCAGAAACATTACCGATGAGCTCAGGCTGCTGGTTGCATCCGGCGCTGATCCACGCTCTAAGTTCGATAGAGGCCAGAGCTCAAAAGCTACCTTGGCCGACTGCCTGGACTACTGGTACCAAAACTATGTAATTACGCAACTCAGACCCAAGACCCGGGACCTCTATAGCTCGACGGTAATGAAGGTTATGGAGGGTGCATTTCGGTATGTACCCATTGAGGACATCACCGCTAAGCAGTGGGTTGATTTCTTTACTGTGCAGGAACGAGAGAATCCGCGCCGGGCCCGTCAGGTTCTCAGTCAGCTCAGAACCGCGGCACACTGGTGTATCCGTCGGCAGTATATTGAGTCTTCATCCCTGATGAACATTCTACCCCGTGACTTTGGTACATCGTCGCAGGTAGGGGACAGAGTACTGACTTATCAGGAACTGGCACAGATATGGCTGAAGATAGACCGTACACGGGCATCCACAGCCAATAAGCTCCTTCACCAGATGCTGATGCTATGGGGCGCCAGAAACTCAGAGTTGAGGCAAGCCACCACACAGCACTTTGATCTGGATAGCATGATCTGGACTACGCCCGCAGAGTTAAGCAAAATGGGCAATATCATTCGCCGGCCTATCTTCCCGGCAATTGAGCCGCTTCTTGAAAAGGCTCTAACAACATATAAAGATGTTTTGTTTCCGGGAGACGCGCTGGACAAGCCGATAACTATATCAGCGGCCAACAGGTATATCGGCAGGGTTCGTGACGGCATGGATATCGGGTACTGGAGAGCGCACGATTTTCGCCGGACGCTGGTTACCCGATTGTCTGAGCAGGGAGTAGCGCCCCATGTCACCGAGAAGATGCTGGGGCATGATTTGGGTGGGATTATGGCAGTGTATAACAAGCATGACTGGATTGAAGACCAGAAGCAGGGCTATGAGCTTCACGCGGATAAAATCTTCTGGCACGTTAAGAAGCTATCTTCTGCTTAGAACCGCCATTATTAATCCAGTTTTGCACCTCGGACGGCCGGTATTGATTCGGATGTGATCGTACCGGTTCCGGGAAGCAGCATTCCTTTCTGTAGCGCCACATCGTGTTTGGCGAGCGGATGTTCAGGCAGGCCATCACTTCTTTTTCGGTAACGAGTTGTTCAATCTGCATAGCATTCTCCTTTACCCAACCCGTAGGCACGACGATGCCGCCGGTGACCGGTGCGGGAATAGGGTGGTTTTAGTGGGTGGGGTTAATGACGTTTAAACTTCGCGGCGCGTTCATGCTTTTCATCGCACGTCCTGCAGTAACTGTCGCAGTAGTGGCCTTTGTCGATTACTTCGCTGCAGTAAGGCACTTGCCAGTGAATGGCTTCGGTCGTGAGAGGTTGGCCAATGCTATCTGCAATTGCTGCTGCTCGCGTTCAGTTGCTTCGTCGGATGGGTCGGCGTGGGTCATGGTGGTTTCCTTTAGGCAATAAAAAGCCGCCTCAGTTGGCGGCTTGGTAAAGTTCTTTGAAAAATTTCCTAGCTAGTCTGTATCTCTCAATTATCCTGAAATCGCTTACTCCGAAATCAAGGTCATTATTGGTTTTTTGATGGTCTTTTTGGTCGATCAAGGACTTAAAAATGTTAGGTGGAGTCAGTAGCATAAAGTTATCTTTTTGTCTGTATTTTGCAGGAGCACTAATACAGAAATCGACAATTACGACGTGAGCGAGGCATATCAGCCTAACCAAGCTTTCTCTTTGCTCTTTAGATAAAGACCTAATATCAGAAACATTACCAATGTCATTGATTGATTTTGCAATTGACATAAGGCTTTCCAACCCCTTTGTTTCCAGATCTCTTTGTCTAACTAACATGTTATTTTTTGAAGAGATTAAGCTATCTCTAGCTGCAAAGAGAGCCATGCCGGCCGCAATTACTGTTCCAGCCGCAGAAGCTAGATTTATATAATCTCCATGATGCCAACTCACTTCCCTTCCTCCTTCGCATAAACCGGATCATTGCC
The DNA here is from genome assembly GCF_018257595.1 of Tatumella sp. JGM94. Lineage (NCBI taxonomy): Bacteria > Pseudomonadati > Pseudomonadota > Gammaproteobacteria > Enterobacterales > Erwiniaceae > Tatumella > Tatumella sp. JGM94. The sequence continues at coordinate 45,398 of NZ_JAERJN010000024.1, forward strand.
TCTTGGCAGTTTCATGGCCTCCTGCCGGTACATTGCCAACCTTTCCCTGAAATACTCCCGCAGCGCCTCTGGCTGTTGTTCCTCTACCTGAATAGCAACAACTGGCATGTTCATGCGCTCTTTGTAAGCAACGCCTGACGCTGCCAGGTCGACATTAATTTTCTCGCGTTCTTCTTCGGGCTTAGCCGAAATATTGAATGACATAATCAATCGAGAGACTTCGGAGGATTGGCTGCCAATAATGCAGTTATATATGAATAAGTTGGCTTTTCATCTTGCAGGTAAGCCAGGTGCTCGCCGCTGTCCATTTTAACAGCTCTCAATAAACCTCCTGGAAAACTAGGTAGACTTATCTCGTTGGTAAAATCATTTTTGAAAAGTTCTAACGCTGTCTTTGCTGGGTAAATATCATAAGAGATAATCTTAAAATCGAATTTGATTACTTTAGAACCTTTTCGGATTTCATCGCTGATGACATTATTGTTTCTCAGGTCCACGAATTCTATTGTAGCTTTATTGGACGATATATCAGACATGCAACTTTCCTTACGGTTAAGAAAAATACCATCCTACACCCTCCTGTCTACTTCTCCACACAATAACGCAGCTGCCGGCCGCCGCGTATGCAGTCGGTCAATGATGGTCTGACATTGTGTTTCGGTGGGGTAGATATGTTCAGTGAGAGGGGTTACCAGGTTACCGGAGATAATGAGGATGACGTATCCGGCGAGTATCATGCGGGTGGCTCCGGTAGTGGCATCCAGTGAGTAGCTTTGTAGAGCAGGTCACCTCTCTGATTTATGAACATCTGTATACGCTTGCATTTATAAGCAATGCTCAGCCCAGCCTCATCGAGAAGCAACACCCATACCTTAGCCCTGGGATATCGTTCGGAAAGCGGTATCCAGCGTGTTTTCTCAACCAGCTCCCGCAGAATTAATGCATCTGCATGGCCTAACGTGTAACCGGTCTTAATGTCATCAGGATTAAGCATCACTTCCTCCTGTACGCATCCCACAGAGCAATGCGGAACGCTATTCGCTTAATGTAAGCAGGGTACCAGCCCCTGATTATCAGCATGCTTGTTCTCTGGATCATCGCACCACCAAAAGGGCGCTTTGCTTCAGGTTTTCGAGCCATGTTTTATCCATTGCAGCGAGTCTCATACTGATATTAAAACGGCCCTGACGATAAAGCCATGCCATTGAACCCATGCAGTGCGATTCTTTGCCACTATGCTGATACTGGCCATTATCATCTTCATGGCCTGAGAGTGTTTTGTGGCACAGAAACGGCGCCATATCATCAGCAAGAAGGCCTGATTTAATGTCCGCCAGCCTCCCGGGCCTTAGTGTGTGAGATATCGACTGCGGAGAGTCCAAAAATGGACAGTTACTGCATGGTCTGGTTAATGCGATTGCTCGTGTTTTTTTCACTTTATTCCTCTCCAACAGATAACCCTCCCGGCGGCCAGGTGGCAGAGGATAGGGTGAATAGGGGGTTAATTTGGGTAGTGCTTCCGGCTGAAGACGATCCGTGTCTTTTCTTTCGCATTAACGCGCCGTGGTTTGGCTTCCAGCCAGTAGAGCCTGTCCATGGCTCTGCCGTCAGTGGCGAATGGCTCGCCTCTGCCGAGCTTCACGGTGTCGCCCTTAAAGCTGGAGCGCATAACCTCGTTTATCCTCCCGAGGCTGAGGCCGAATATGTCGGCCAGTTGCTGCCCAGTCATTGGTTGTTTGCCTAACTGCCAGGTTATCTTCTCCTTGATGCCTGAAAGCGGACATTCCTTTGTCCGGCGGTAGTGGGGCATTAGCTTCATGCGGAATTTCCTTCGGCCGCCTCCAGCTCTGATTTTCTGGTCTTATATACCTCTGTGGCCTTACTCACCCGATCGCCATCGTCAGCAAGAGCGGCCTTTGTTTTCGCAAACCGGCTTTCAAGCTGAGCTAGCGTTGAGTGCATTGCTGCTTCGGAAAACCACTCCAGCGGGTCTACTTTGGCTTTCGTTACCAATTTTTCGACCGTATGCTCTACGCGCTTCCCTCGCGATACCGTCAGCATCAGAGAAAAGCTTGATTCGACATCGCTCATGGCTTTAACTTTGATGCCGCCAACAGCCACACCGCCATACTTCACAGAGGGATCACCGGCCAAGGTTAAAGATTTCCCTGCCCAGGCATGGCCGTCATTGCCCCAACCCTCAATCAAAACTCGGCGCATTGATTTTGATGGTTTGTAAGGCCTTCCGTCATACCCTTCCAAATCAATAAATACTGGCTGCTCTTTATTTCCGGCTCGGACAGATTTAATTACCGCGGTGATACTACTGATCTGAACATCGTCAAAATTAAGCTGATCAGAGCGGGGGATAATGGTTTGTGATAGGTCCATTAGATTATTACCTCGTCATCAAACTCTTCATCAAAGAGATAAGAAGGGATGTTTATTTCAGACGAAGGGAGAACTATCCCCTCATACCTGACTGATTCGTTTTCAATGCACTCCGCTAGTTTCTCCAGTGCCTCAAACATCTGCTTTCGTCCCTGCTCAAGGGATTCCTCGCCGATGTAATACATACAGTTTCGGTAAGGCGCTGTATTTTCTACGGCGAAAAAACAGAACTGATTAAGATCTCTGCCGGTTACCAGCCTCAGCACATGAAGGTAAAAGGCCGCCTGAATGTGGTAGTGATATTGGCCGAACGCACTACTGAACCCCCGCCCTGATGCATCCCTGCAACTTTTCACATCCAGTGGGTAGGGGTAGGATTCAGAAAGCCGGTCAAACCGGCATTTCAGGTTAAGGCCCGTGACATCACATGTGGCAAACATAGAAATTTCAGATTTACCAGGTGACCGCATGTAATCAACAAAATCACTGTTCATCTTTGATGACTCAACCATGCGGTTTACTGTTTCAACCTCGCTACCTACTAAAACAAAGTCTGAACCGTATTCACTTACCGCTGCCTTGTAGTCAGCCGATCTCCGGTCAAGTCCAGCCGGAAGCAAATAGAAGTCGCGTTTATATACATCTGGCTCAAGAATGGCGGCGTGGATTGCGCTCCCAATGTGGGCTGATTTACTCCCCGTAAATGGATTGAAGTAAAGGTTTGCTGGGCTAATGCTTATCTGCTTTACGGATGTTGACCCTATCGCTGGATCAGCGTGGTAATCAGCACTGGATAAGTTGTGATAGATACCTGGTTCCATTGTTAACTCCACTCGGCCTTGGCCTTATCCATACAGATGCGATCAACGAACTCGGCGTAAGCGTCCTGTGCGTCATCGCTGGCCAGCAGGAATGCATAGGCCGGATTAGCCGCGGCGAACAGTT
>NZ_JAERJN010000025.1:0-47680 GCF_018257595.1 Tatumella sp. JGM94
AAATACGTTTCATGTGTCACTCCATGCCCTCAGATTGATTTTTCAGAGGGGGTGACAACTATGCTGACACTGAGGGTCTGGCGCTTCACTGCGAATAGTTCTGTTTGCGTCAGAGAGCTACCCTGGCTTTTGTTATCCAGATGAGCGACAAGCTTGTTCAGCTTCTGTGAAATTTCGCTCAGAGATTTCCAGGCTTCTATGTTGATGGCAGGAACGGACAAAGGAAGCTTATCCAGGGACGCTAAGCGAAGCCACTCTCCCTTGCTTTTATCACCGCGTTTCGTGTTGAGAAGCTGTAGTTCTTCATGGTTGAATCGGGCGCTGACACAATGAGTACGCAATGATTTAGCTGGGACTTTGTTGTTTTTCTTACAGAATGGTAATCCTATAGTTTCTTTCATAGAAGCTCCTTTTCGTATATTAGGTTTTGTATTACTTTTATTGTGAGCAATTCCGTTGCAGCACTTTGTACATTTATATTTCAAAAATGTGATATGTCAATATTTTGAATTTGACCCGGATCTTCTTTTTCAACCGTAGGGCGAAAAACAAGGGAACTCAAAGAAGCGTAGCTTCGATGAGTTAGCCCTTGCTTTATTGACATTGATAAAATAAATGCTATTAAAGAGATGTTATTAATAAAAGGGGGCTGATATGAGAAGTTTGAAAGAATTATTAAGATCGAAAATAAAAAGGCTGAGTTTAATTCACTTGAGCTACATTTTACTATCTTTATTAACTATTATCTTGTTATTTTCGATCGTTAAATTGATGATAGAGCTAACGGTCTAATCGTTTATAAATACCTTGGTTAGTATCTGGATTCTCGGTTTTATGATTATCCATGTAAAAGACTATTGAGTGGATTAAAAAATACATTGGAATTGAAACGAAAAAAGCAAGTTTAGCTTTTTTATATTTATCATATTTGTCAAAATAGGAGAGGTTTTGTTTTTTAAAATGATTGTAAATAAGAAATATAAATAAAACAATCAAAGTTGTTATAGTGATGAGTGGCTTGTTTTCCGTAATGTAATTTACTAAATTATGGTGGGTAATGATTTCCATTTTTTAAGATCCAGAGTTTAGATTGCACTAATATTAATTTTAGCATAACGGCAAATCAATAATAAAAATAACACTCTTTTATACCAATTGATTATAAGATATAAAAATTAAACTCCTATTGGTTATTAGTGGCTGCTAAACTCTTTTGTTAGTTCGTTAAAAATTAAATTATTTAAATCCAAAGTGTTGACAAAATGAATAATAACACTGCTTTAGTTCTTCATTTCTATTGGGATTAGCCACAGATGAATAAAAAATATCGAAATACTTCGAAAATATTTTCTTGTCCTTTCTTAGATCTCCTGTCCAGTCATATTGTTCAGCAATACCATCTAATAATAGGTTAAATAGTTCATCATTCACTTCCTTCACAACATTATCACAGACAGATGCAATTGATTGGATAGCTTCATAACTAATTATAATTGGTTTTTCGAGGAATAGATGATGTCGTTCTAATCCTAACTTTAACGCATTTTTGGTTCCAAACAAACCAGATCTATGAACTATACAGTGTCTTAATTGGCATATTTGCTCATATTTTTGCAATGCGGCAATTACTGAAACTGATTTTTGTTTATCAATGCTTAATCCTGTAAATGTCTTGATAGTGTCAAGAATGTTTTTTTCCGAAATAAATGATGCGTCTTCAAGTAATGCCTCAGGCAAAATTTCTTTTTTATGATAAATAGCCGCAGCATAACTTACATTATTTTTAAAACTATATGACATAGCATTTTTATCAACAAGTAAAATTCTGCGGATAATACATCTGCAATAACTTTCAACAAGGGATACAAATCCTAACATAACCAAGTTAACTAAAAGCTTCCATTCGGAAGAGTCTTGAGGTTCACCCAGCAGCCTAAAATGTATATCTTTCTTTTGATTATAAATATCTATAGCCGTTATATTTGGTTCTTCGTAATGCTGATCAAAAAAATCAATAGTATTAATGTTTGGCGTTACTTTTGGACCTGATATGTTATAAGTAAATTTTTTGTTTGCCATTATGAAATCCACAATTAAGCTAAAAATTCGTTTACCCAAGTTCTAACTTTAAATTCAAGCATAGCTGCTCTTTTTTGCGCAACCTGTTTAACCTTCATAAATTCTGTTGCAGTATTTTTTGAGGAAATAACATCTTCTACTGTCTTAAAATTTGTTTGTTTAATAACTGACATTTGGAAATCTGTCAGTGGTAATTCCAACAGATTCTTCTTCATACACGACCTAAATGCGGATTCATCTATCAATTGATTTCCACATTGGTGGCAGAATTTCTGGTTGTTTGCTAATCTTTTCGCGCCACAATTAGAACAGTTTGGTAATGTGAGAGTGATAGCTTCAAGGTCTTCTTTGTTAATTAAAGAAAGTAATGTTCTCCTTAAAGGGTGTTTTTCCGAAGGTGAAGTCAAAATTTTTGCTAAATTGGTTGCGCTGAAACCTCTACTAATCGAAAAAACTTTCTCTTTTATGAGAAATGCATAGTGTGGAATGAATCTTCTTAAGGTTCTACCTACACCATGTGAAGTACTTGGAAGTTCGTATAATAAACCAGCCTCAATGAGAAAACTTACCACTCTTTCAATTTTGTCTGAATTTAAATCTTCAATGCCAATTGAAACTGTTTTTTTATAATTTAAACCATCTTTTCTGATGTTTGTGTGGTTGATCTCTTTTAATTCGGAAACTATTTTATGAAATATATTCCACCCAGATTTTATATATATGTTATATTGGGGGAGTTTGTCAATTATTGACATATACTCATCATTAAGATATTTACATCTTTCTTCTATTACGCTATTAAATTTAGCTTGCTTAGTTTTCATTGATGATTCTGTGTAAGCTCGAACTAAATTTATATATGCTCGTGGGATACCGAATGATGCATAAATAAGAAGTTGGTTTATTTCATTATCAACTTCAACAACCTTGTTAAATCGCTCTCTTACAAGTTCCTGCATGAAATTAATATAATCGTTTTGGTCAACATCCTGCCATATCATCACAGGTTCAGCATCTTGACCAACATGGAAACGTGGCCCGTATTGTGTAGTACCCGGATAAACTGAGGCCTTAGGAGAAATTCTGGCTGTTTTGATGCTTCTGAAGATATCAAAAAACTCAACCATATATTCTTTCGTAAGAGTCAGGGCTGCATCATCAAAAAAAAGCACACTGCGTTTTCTTCCTTCTTTGCTTGCACAAGAATCAATGAGGTTTTTAATTGACTCAATATTTAAGTTGGTTATGATTTTATCATGTTCTGATTTATAATTTTGCTTTTCAATATCTATAATAAATTGTTCGATTTCATTAATATCTATCGAATCATAAGTAAAAATATTATAATCGTCATTACATGCTAACACAATCTTCGCTAAAACCCAGGCGTGGAATATTTCAATTGCATTGGACGTTTCATGTATGTAGGTTTCAAGACGTAAATAATGATTGAATGAAATGTAAAGAGGAAGAGGTAAGTTTTTATCGCTCAAACAACTTTGATAAGCATGTCTCATGTAGTGAGTTTTACCCGCACCACGCGGCCCAATCAATAGCTTGGCACCTACTTGAGTAAGTTTTCTTTGGATAGCCCTAAAGTGCGCACTATCAGGGGACCATTTTGAAATTATTTCTAAAGGAAGATAGTCAGCGCGCTCTTCAAATTCGAATCCGTCGACTCCTTCAAAAAGTTCGGTAGATATCTGTTGCTTCATACTTTAATCCCATTGATTTTTAACGCTATTGACGATAACATACCACAACCTTTTTTTAAACGGTATAAGTTATTTAAGTGGTTGAATATAAACAGTTTTACACCGAGTTGGATGTTAGCGTCAAATTGTCCAATTCTATTGAAGCCACTAATCCTGAACGATGCCTGGAATTGAGTGCGGGGGAGGGGGCTTTGATAACCGCTATTTTGGATAAGTATCCTAAAATTAGCGTTACTGCTGTTGATATTGATAACAAAAATTCTTGTATTCTTGAAAGTAAATTTCGTGGAATTGAAGTTATCTGTGGAGATTCAACTTCGTCAGAAGTCTGTGAGTCTATCACAGATGAATCCTATGACGTCGCGCTTTGCAATCCGCCATTCAAAAATATACCCACTTCTGATTTTATTGATAGTGTGGTAAATGCAATGGTTGGTAGAAATAAAAAAAGTAAACACATTAGAGCTGAAATTGTATTTTTGCTAATAAACTTAAAAAAACTTAAACCACTAGGTGAGTTGGCTATAATTTTACCAGATATGTTCTTTACATCATTGAATTATCTGTGGCTAAGAAAGTATCTAATAAGTAATTTTAGCCTAATGAAAATAATTGAGTGTGAACATAACTCATTTAAAAAGACAGAAGCCAAAACACACATTTACCACATAATAAAAAAAAGACCAGAAGGTTTTTCATTGATTGATTTTTGCTCTGGAAATGAGTGTTCAAAGATTAGCTATGATGAGTTTATTTCCAACGAAAATAACAGTGGTATTTCTAAAGAATTTGACGATAAATTCTTTTTGTTTCGCGGGAAATTATCAGGAAAGGACTGCAAATTGTCAGGGTTGCCGTATTTCCATACTACCTCTTTTAACTCTATTACATATTTTCCTGATCCTAAGGTTCGGGAGTTTGATAGATGTGCAATTGAGGGAGATATATTAATTGCTAGGGTTGGAACGAGAGTTGTTGGAAAAACTTTCATTTATAACAGCACTCCTGCTTTGATCAGTGATTGTATCTTTTGTCTGAGAATTGAGAATGTAAAACTGAGAGAATTTTTTTTAATGCGTTGGAATGCTGACAAGGGAGACTGGCTTTTCAAAAATGCAAAAGGAACTTGTGCAAAAAATATTAGCTTGACGGCTTTCAGAGATTATATCAGGAATGTCTTGATGTTATTTTATTCTAAGCAAAAAATAGGATGAATGTGATGCCTATAATTTTATCAGTCATCACGATATTAATACCCCTCATAGTTTTATTTTGGGATTGGTTTAACGCCAATGCTAATGTTATAGGGACAATAACCACATCCTTGGCTTTTTTTGCGGCTATATGGACTGCTTTGGAAGGGCGAAAAAGTGCTAAGGCTGCATTCCTTGCGGTTAGGGCAGCAGAGAACTCTTTAGATGATTCACGGAAAAACTTTAAAAAAGAAGCCTTCAATCAAAGGTTTTCACTCCTTCTTGAACAGCATAATAATTACTTAAATAAGGTAAATGAGTATTTAAGAAGCGCTGATGGGTGGCAGTTTTTAAGCAAAGTATTTAATCACAGTATACATACTGAATCTTTTTACATGCTTAAAGGACACTTCGCGTTAAGTCCTTATATGAGAATACTTTATCATTTACTTAAGTCTATAGAAGATGATTATTATGGTGATAAAGAAGATTTTGTAGGAATGAAAAAGTATTCTTCACTCGTGCGATCACTGATAAGTAATGATGTCCTTTATCTTATCGCTGTTAATGCAAGTATTACATATGAGCAAGGAAAGCGAACTCAGTACGAAAGATATCAGAATTTATTACATCGATTTGATTTTTTCGAACATGCAGACTTCTATCGTATAAATGATCAAATTAACGCATCTAAAACTATAGAATGCCAATCCTCTTTCTATGATTTAGAAAGTGATATAAAGATGAGGTTTTCGAAATATTGCTTGGATGGAATATATAATATTCTAGATGATTATGAACCAACCCTTCCAGTGTCAACCATTTTATCGTATATGTATTCCTCCCCAAAAAATGAAATGGTTCATAAATATTTCGCGGACATTGATTTGAATATCAACAATCTGTTTGTCAATGAGGTTAATAAAAAATCTTATCAGGAATTATTTAAATCTTTTTTTAGCTTCAAATTCATTAATACCTATGTTATCAAAGAGTCATTGGATGAGCATGAAATGCCCGATGAAATCACTGAGGATATGTTGTTATCATACTCAATGATTAAGAGTATAATTCGTGGCATCAAAAGTAAGCGTTTAACAAAAATGGGTAATCCACAATTTAGATATGTAAGACTATCTGTAAATAATAATAAAGTTATTTTTCATTCCCTTTTCGAACAACTTTTCGATGCCGTCAATGAGTATTTGATTGAAGTTAATAGAAAAAATTATGTTTCTTTTATGAAAGAGCATCTCCCTGTAAACAGAGTAATTCTAAAAATTAATGAGATGGAAAAGCAGCTAAAGTCTCAAACAATCGAGAGTATTTAGCTGGGATACAGATCAGAAGTTGTGTGGATTATGTATCAATGATGCTACCATAATTTTTAATTTTTAATTTTTAATTTTTAATTTTTAATTTTTAGATGTGGTGTTTTTGTTTCGTTAGGCCTCTTTTAAATTTATCACAGAATGATGTTGTTTACTTTTGTTTAAGTCTTCTTAGCTTCATGCTTTCTAATGAGAATAACAAGAGAGTTGTGCTGTATATAAAACCAGAGTTAGTCAATAACTTTAAATTTAATGCTTCAGGGTTTTCACTGAGAAAATGAAAGGCATAAACCAAGTATACAGCTAAAGCAGCCGTTCCAATTGTTGGTCCAATATCGCCTTGATCATGAGGTTCGAGGTTTACATTGAACTTAAAAATTAGCCATTCAAATCCCCAAGTTAAAAAAACAACTAATATCATCGCAGCAAATAATTTGGCGATGTTATCTGCTGATGGATTCATTAGAACAGATTGTTCCTGAAAAAATTCACAAAGTGAGAGTCCAAAAAAAATAAAAAAGAGGGGTCTGGAACTAAATTTTTCAAAAACTTTGAATAAGGTTTCCATTTTCTGCACCTTCAGGATTATATTACATTAGCTATTATTATGCTTAGGCTACCAGAGCATTCAATCTTTGAGCTTGAACGTAATCACTCCACCATTGCATCAAACTCTGTCGCTCTATCAGATATTCTGCACGATTGTATGCTGCGATAATTTCATCTTTTTTAGAGTGAGCAAGTGCTGCCTCAAGAACTTCAGATCTGAACTTACCGGACTCTTCTGCCGCTGTTCTTGCAATAGAACGCATACCGTGAGCTACAAGCTCACCTCCAAACCCCATTCGGATGATAGCTGCATTGGCGGTTTGTTCATGCATATGATTAAGCGGCGCTTTAATGCTGGGGAAAACCCATTCTCTATGCCCACTTATTGATTTCATTGATTCAAGGATGCGCAAAGCTTCTTTACTCAAAGGAACTTTGTGAGGCTTTTTCATTTTCATGAAATCAGCAGGAATGTTCCAAATGCTGTTGGTTGTATCAATATCAGACCACCTTGCGCGAACGGCTTCACCCGGACGAACCCATGTCAACAATTGCCATTCAATTAGCATACGTGTTTCCAACCGGATTGACGCATTCGTCAAAGATTCCATAAACCTTGGCAATTCGCTTGGGGGAAGGGCAGGCATATTTTGCTTTTTTGGTTTACTGAATCTTTGGCCAAGGTTGTCAGCCGGGTTGAACTCAATAAGCTCTTCAGTGGCTGCCCACCGGAAGATTTCATTCAGACGGGAAATAATGCGGCGTAGAGTTTCCAATACGCCTCGTTGCTCAATAGGATCAAGGTGTTGTTTTAAGAGCTTAGGTCGGATCTCATTGATAGGAACATTACCCAAGGCAGAAAAGATATTTCTCTCCAGGCTTCGCCAGATGTCTTCTGCATGGTCTTGTGAGATACCTGAGGTCTTTACCTTCTCATCTAACCATTTCCTTGCCACGGCTTGGAGAGTGTGTTCAGTAGCATTCTTTAAGGCATTAGCTTTATCGTTATTATGGACTTGAGGATCGATGCCATTGGCAAGCAAAGAAAGGTATTCATCTCGCAAGGTTCTTGCTCTTGCCAGTGTAAGGTGAGGGTAGGTCCCAAGGCTCATTTTGGTTCTTTTCTTGCTCACTGGTACTGCATACCTGAAATACCAATTTTTCTTGCCTCCTTTCGCCAAAGGAGCGATTCGTAGAATCAGACCATCACCGTCAAACAAGTTGATTTCTTTATCGGCTGGCTTGGTGCTTTTGATTTCAGTGTCAGTGAGCTTCTTAGCGATTTTTGCCATTTTGGGACCCTCGGTTTTTGGACCCTTCTTAGTGGGTCCCATTCAGGGTGCCATAACTCGTAGTTCTCAGCAATTCTCACTGGACGACAATAGACGTAAAAAAGCCCGCAGAGCTTGTGCTGTGCGGGCTTAGTAGACTTCATTGAACTTCAAACAACTAAAAAGTGGTGGAGCTGGCGGGAGTTGAACCCGTGTCCGAAATTAAATAATAAGTTGATTAATAAGGAGAATTATTCATCTAAAATCATCGGGGCTCTTTTACGGCTCCTTTCATGTCCTGCTACTGGCTACGCGTGGTTTGTTTTCTGTGTTGCCGTCGTACTCTTTTAAATACCGACCGTAATGCCTGAAAAGCATTTCAGGTCCCTTATGGCCCATTTGAGAAGCAAGCCAAAACAGATTTGCGCCGCGGCTTATATGGCTGGTGGCAAATGTATGTCTGGTCTGGTAAGGATTCCGGTACCGGATCCCAGCTTTACGCAATGTGGGTACCCATGCTTTTTTTCTAATAGCATCGGCACTGGCCCATGGCCGACATGTTTTTGGGTCTTCAAAAATCATGGATTCTTTCATAAAGGTAAATGGTTTTTGATCTGCCAGAGCGATCATTGCCTCCGGTGTTAATTCTACCTTTCTGGTTCCGGCTTTAGTTTTTGTACCTTTGATAACCCCGACCACACTGGCACTCCTGACGTATGCTGTTTTCCCTATAAAATCTATGTCCTGCCATGTAAGGGCACACAGCTCAGAACTCCTTAAGCCTGTCTGTATTGCAAACCGGAATAAATTTTCCCACTGCTTGTTACCGGCAGATGACAGTAATGCAGACACCTCTTTAGGCGATAGGGGATCAACTATATAAGTGCTTCCTGAATCAGAAAGATCGCTCTGGTACCGAGAAGCAGTAACAAGTGATACGGGATTGATTGCCAGTAATCCATCAGTGACAGCTTCATCTAATGCAGAACGCAAAAATGAAAGTTGGTTACGTATAGTTTTTAGCGTGGTGGATTGAGCCTGGATCCAGTTTTTTATCAATGCAGGTGTCAGCTCATTAGCCGGTATATTGTGCAGGGCTGATAATGCGCTTTTACACTTTTTATAACCTCTGATGGTGGATGGTGATAATCGTCTTGTTTCGCAGATCACCAGGTAGTCATCAAGATATTTAGCGACCGTTTTACCGGCTGCTGCGTTACCAAAAACTTTTAGTCGGCTTGAACGAGGGAAATGCTCAGCATAGACAAATGTCCCTCTCTCAATTTTATTATGTATTTCACCGAGCGTACGCTCGGCGTATTTTATATTTTTCGCAGTCACATCCAGATTGGATAGTGGCTCACGGCACTTAATCCCACGAAAAGTAAAAGTGATATTAATTGTTTCACCCTGGCGGTGCTTACGAATGGTTACACCACGTGGGAGTTTTTGCGATTCTGTCTGGCCCATTTGGCCACCTCACTAAGATCAATCCATCTTTCCTTCACGCCTTCCACTTTAAGGACCTGTACTCCTTCCTGCCAAACACCACGCTGTACACGTTTAGTTATAGCATCACAGGTTTCCCCGGTTTCTTTGCAATAGGTTGAGATGGGAACACAATCGAGGCTCAGCATATTTTTCTCCACATAATCCGCTGCAACGGTCTAATTTAATCGCTGGTTGTATTTCATTGGGAGCTGGATCCTATTTCAGAATCAGTTGCCCATTAATCAGTGCATCCACTATTGCGGTGAACTCCGGGCACCATACGCGACTATCAACGAACACTCGTAGCCCGTCGGGGTAGTCGTGAGACTTTCGTTTAATAAACGCCTCGGCTGATTCACGGGTCAGATGAGAATTAACGTACTGCCAGTCCTCCTGGTAGCCATAGAGATTAAGATAATCCCGATCCCCTAAAAACTGCCATTGTCTATCCTCGGCTAAATCCAGAAAAAACTGCGCCTCTGACTCCAGGCATTCCTCATTCAGATGCTTTTTCTCATCCAGGTCCAGCGAGTCCCAATACTCTTTCGGGGAAAACCACTCAACCTCATGGTCTGAGTCGGTGAGCATACGCAGCGGATCAAATGAAAGGTCTATACCACTAACGCGCCGTAGCCGTTCAACGTTAAAGATGGCATCGCGCGTACAGTGATGTTCAGCCCCTTGACCTACCACGTCATGCTTTAAGCGGGTAAGGAAGTCAGCAAAGGTTTCCGGTGTTAATTTTGCACCCGTTGCCAGTGTCTCCAATTTATTCTCTTTCGCTTGCTCTATGGGATTAGTCATTGGAATTACTCCGGTGTTTAATCAGCTGCATAACACCTTGTTGTGCGCTACCGGCATTAATACCGGCTTCAGCCAGCTGGTGGTTTACGTTATCCAGCGAAATATGCATAACCTGCAGATCTGAAACATGCTGAGAATAGAGCTCATAGAAGCGGTTCAGGAACTGGCCCATTGCCTGGCGTGGTGACAGCGGACTGATCACACTGGCCAGTGGTTCTATACCGTCAAGGATCGGCCATGGGGTACCATCATCCATATCAAAATCCCTACGTTCGGTTGCCAGCAGAGTAAGGTCTGCATGTTTTACAACTGAGCTCATAACAACGGGCAGACCATAATTAGTCCGAATCACGATTTCAACGACACGCTCAATTTGTCGGTAATCCGGTAGCAGCCCTTTAAGAGGCGAGGACACATCACCCAGATACGCTTCAGCGGCATCATGCATTAGTGCTTCAAAGGCGAATTCCGGCGGTACGATATTGCTTGCCAGTACCGAGTGCTGAGCCACACTATAAAATTCATTGAGCTGGCCAGTGAACCGGCAAATATTCGATAGCCCACAGGCTATATCATCGATACAGATTTGCTCAGGTCTTGGGTTGATCAGGCTGAAATGTTTACCACTGTTCGTATTAATCCAGGACATAGTTAATTTCTCCACTAAACGACTGCAATCGTTGATTTTTGGTTGCACGAATCTCTCACCAGTCAGGTGATAAATTCAATCGGTTAAAAGTGGCTGGTGGACTACTGCAACAATCCACAGCCGGCGGTTCTCCACACTGGAGTAGGTTATGCCTGTCTTTTCACCACATCAGGCTCGGTGGATCCTGCTATTCCCCAACAACAAGGATCTGGTGTAATCTGGATATCCCCAACAACAAAGGAGCTGTTATGAAAAACGTTGACTATGAAGAGCGACACATGCCTCCCTACAAAAGGCCTGAACCGCCGCCAAAACCAAAAGACTAAGATTGAGGTAAAAATGAACCGACATGACATGATTTTTGATATTAATCACTCTTATCATCTTGAAAAAATGTTCGCGATACTGACTGGCCGAGTTGATCGCATCATGACCTATTTAATTATTCTCTCTGGATGTGGAGTGTTTGTTTCAATATCTGGTTATGTATGGTTTGGTGCACTTATTGCGGCTTTATCTATTAGCCAAGTTGTATATCAATTCTCAAAAGCTTCAGGGGTTGCAACCGAGCAAGCGCGCTTATATCTGGAATTAATAACAGATGAGCCTGAACTTGATGACAGTGAGCTATCTGAACGATTTAAAAATTTACAAAAATACGACTCTCAACCTTGGGCATGTTTGGCACTTCCCGCCCAAAAAATAGCAACTACTGCGCTAGGTCTCGAAGACACCACCAGAGAGCTCTGCTGGCAAGAAATTCTTGCCGCTCGAATTGTTGGATATTTACCGAGAAAAAAACATGACAGAAAAACCCGGCACTCATAGACCAATACACCCAAGACCTCCACAACCAGTTAGCCGATCGCCAAAAATCTAGTTGTTGATGGATATTCAAATTATTAAAGAGCATAGCGTCCAAAGGGCGTTTTTTTTGCCAGTTACGCTGGCAAGTCGGTGACATCTCAGAACGCTGAGGCCGTATGGATGAAGTCTATCACCGGCTGGGCATCATGGATTTTTTTGCTTAAACATAGTTTAACTAATCAAACCAAATAGTCAATATGTGTTTTGTTATTTAAACCTAAAAGGTTTGGATATGAAAAAACCAGCCGTAGCTGGTTTAAAAATATTTAGTAAAATGCTATGGGAGTGCCATTTCAAGCCTGACACATACCCCGACTATCTCGCAGTTAGTGTCTACAGGTATTGGCATATATAACGGGTTTAATGGCATTAAGTATGTATTAGGCCCATCAATAACTAGTTTTTTCACGGTGGCTTCGCTTGTGCCCCGCAGTCTTGCAACAACTATTTTCCCGTTAACAGGCTCAATCTGAGGATCAACGATTACTATAGATCCATTTGGAATGGAAATGCCGTGACCAGCAGGGCTAGACATGGAATCCCCACTGACCCGCAGTGCAAAAGAGTAGGAAGAGACTTTCGCAGTGGTATCTATCCATTCTGTGACATCACCTAATGTTCCATCAATCATTTCTCGCCAATGTCCTGCTTGAACTGTTGACAGCAAAGGAACACGCCTTCTTAAGTCAGGACCAGGATAAGCATTCGATGTCGTCTCTTCTATCAACCCACCATCATTAAGCCACCTCTCAGTTACACCGAGTACTTCGCATAATCGGCTTATGTATTTTGCCGACGGCTCAGTACCACCGTTAACCCATTGGCTAACAGTTCCTTTAGATGCTCCGGTCGCCGACGCAAGGTGACTGCTCCTCAAATTCAAAATCTTCATACGACTTTGAATTCGGTCACTCATAGTTTCGTTTTTCATGTTTAAAAACTTAAACCATATGCAGTTTAAAGTCTTGACTGTTTTTGGTTTGGAAGATTAAACTTAATTTATTGAGTCCGATGAGGGAATAACGTGAAAAAGTCAGAATTAATCTCCTATTTTGGAACTACTACAGCTGCTGCAAAAGCGCTTGGTGTTTCTAAATCAACAGTTTCACTTTGGAAAAAAGTAGTCCCTTGGCAGTACGCGCTATTGGCAGAAAAGGTTACCAATGGGGGGATTAAATGCTCAGAAAGTGAATACCCGAACATTACTCGAGTTAAGTAGTAAGAAATACCACAGAAAAGAGGCACTAACCGTGGATCAGAAAAACTGGAAAGTAGAAAAGCAACCTGATTGGTACATCCAGTCGGTAAAGAAAAGCATCACCGATTTACCCGGCGGCTATGCGGAAGCATCTGACTGGATAGGTGTCACGGAGAATGCACTGTTTAACCGGCTACGTCATGTTGGTGATCAGGTATTCCCGATGGGTTGGGCTAATGTGTTGCAAAAAGCTGGTGGCACTCACCACGTGGCACATGCAGTGGCCAGAGCTTCCGGTGGTGTGTTTGTACCAATGCCGGCGGATATCAGTGAAATCGACAACGCAGATATTAATCAGCGACTTCTTGAGGCTCTGGAACAGATCTCTGCGTATTCAAAGCAGGTCAGGGCAGCGATTGAAGATGGCGTTATTGAGCATCACGAAAAAGAAGCGATAGACGATGAACTTTACAGGGTTATCAGCAAGCTGCAGGAGCATACAACGCTTGTTTACAGGATTTATTGCGAGTCAGAAAGGTTGAACGCCCCAAGTTGCAGCTCAGGGCGTTCGGGTGCGACCAAAACTTGTGTGGAGAAATAATCGCATGAGCATTGTAACAGTAGATCGAAGACTCCCGCAACTAAGGGCGCTCCCCGTCACTGGAGGAAAGACTCCGGTTATTTACTGCTATGTGGTGATGGTACATGGCGAATGGGTACCGGTGAACCACAGCTTTGCGGAGTGGGCTGTGGGTGATGTGGCCAGCCTGAATAAGCAGGAGGTCGTATGTGGAAGACGAGATCATTAAACCATGGGTTGAGAATTATAAAGACTGGCGTGGTGCCGAGGTTAAAACAGTCGGTGTCGACATCGTCAATCAGCGGGTTATATACCGGCGCCCTGGTTATGAGTTTGAGTGCGTCTGTCCACGGCGTGACTGGTCAAAGAAGTTCAGGAAGGTAGAGCAATGAGCGTGAAATTAAGTTCGTACGTCTGGGATGGTTGTGCAGCATCTGGTGTAAAGGGTACTCAGTTACTGGTTATGGCCCGTCTGGCTGATTTTTCCAGCGATGAAGGGTCCTGTTTCCCGGGGATAGATACTATTGCTCGGCAAGTCGGAGCTGGGCGCAGTACTGTAATCACTGCAATCACCCAACTGCAAAAGGCTGGATGGCTTACTCGCAAGGAACGGCGCACCGGTAACCGCAATAAAACCAATATGTACTATCTGAACGTGAAGAAACTACGGACAGCAGCTACGGCTTACTGTCCTGATAGTCCGGAATCTGAACATTCAGAATCTGTACGTTCAAATCTGGAACATTCAGAATCTGAACGTACAGAATCCAGAGAAAACACCGGTTTTGACCGTTCAGAATCTGGAGGGGATCCATCAGTAACTTCAAAACAAGATCCATCAGTAAAATCAAAACCCATTTGTCAGGTTGCGCCGCAACCCGACCCGGATGTGGCGATTACTGACCAGGCCAAGGATATTTTAAAACACCTGAATCAGGTCACAGGTTCACGTTTCACAGCCTCGAATTCATCGCTGGAAAACATCAGGGCCCGCCTGCGGGAGAAATACACACCTGAAGAGCTGCAGCTGGTTGTCGATTACAAAACCGAGGACTGGCGGGGAACAGAGCAGGAGCAGTATCTCCGGCCGGCAACGCTGTTCATCCCTAAAAACTTCCCGGGCTACCTGCAGCGGGCGGGCAAATGGGATACGGCAGGGCGCCCACAGAAATTAAACGGTCGCTGGGCCAAGCCCGGGGATATCACCAAAATCGATACACCGGACAGTGCCACACCGGCTGGTTTCAGGGGGGCATGATGGAACTTGAAAACAGAATTATCACTGTGATTGCAGAGAAACACCCAGTGAAGTCCTGTGATATTTACGCCGCTGTGGGTGGGGCGTAAATTGGTGATGATGGCAACTTGTTGATATGGGCCTTGCTTCATCGTGCCCCAAACCTTTACTTACGTGGCTTTGTTGCTCTAATCGATGATGCCAATCAACAGATTGGTATCATCACCAATCACCCATGCAATACTCCTTAGTCATTAATTAAATTGATAAACAATCATTAGCCTATAACCCATTGATAGTTAAGACGCATTTAATTTATGGCAGTAATAATTATTTAAATAAACAATAATTTTCATTATATGTTGTGTGATTAGTGAGTAAGGCTTTCTTTGTGTTTTTTTTGCTGTTAGATATGTTTTAACCATAATTATTGGTGGTTTTTTGGATGATTTATGTTAAGCGCTCTAGATTAATTAATTCGCTATGTTGTATAAGATACGATACCTAAAAATCATGATTATGTAGCATCAGTGAAACTCTGATTTTTCTTAATTTTACTAACTCAGAGAATCTACTGATTGAGATATTTTTTAATTATTCTCGTTGTGAAATAGTGGTTCTGGCAATACTGGTGGGCTAGAATCCTCATAACGAAGCCAGTTTTGCCATTGGTTATGGATTCGGAGTTCAATCAGGGTGATTTCACGGCCAATAGCTTCAGAGCTACGAATAGTACCTTCTCCCCATTTTATATCGGTAGCGTGGGTTGCAGCATCAATCAAACTATCCCACGCTTTATTTTCTTCATCAAAAGCCTGAAGAGTCTGCTGATCCTGTGTCTCAGAGATACGGTTGCGAGCTGCATTTACATATTTCAACTCCACAGACTTAACTGCATCAAGTTTGGAACTCATACAATTGTCAATGTCAATTGTTGTCTGCTGGGGGTTTTTAGGGCAAGAAATATCAAAAGTTTCAGAATTACCCTTAAGTACACTGCTTGGCAGTGGAACGTCAGCGTAACTCTGAAACCCGTAGCCGAATAAAAGAGCTAGTGGGATAAGGTGATGATTCAGTTTTAACATACAATGGCTTATTGAGATTAATGAATATATCAATACTAACCGTACTTTTAGATTAAAAACAATTAGTTTCTGAATGTTCACTACCTCAGCGGCCCAGGTTCCCAGAGTGCTATTTTATGAGTGCTTGGAGTGTCAGTGGAGTCCGTATAGAAAGACCCAGCATCCACAATCAATTCCATCACATCTTTAAGATTCGGGAAATCAGCTCGCGTATTCCTGTCGCATTTTCAAATTCAGGCGCGGTATTTTCGTAGGCCTCAATTTTTTAATTGACATACTGAGTAGTAAATCTGCAACTCATTACTGTTAACGCTCATTTTTTCTATAAGTGATTTTTATGGCTTTAACTGATACACAACGCATGGGTGATGATGGCAACTTGTTGATATGGGCCTTGCTTCATCGTGCCCCAAACCTTTACTTACGTGGCTTTGTTGCTCTAATCGATGATGCCAATCAACAGATTGGTATCATCACCCGAAAATTGAATACAACCGAGCGATTAAGGCGCTGATCAAGACCGGCCGCATTGACCGTGACAAACAGCACTACTTTCCTGCAGAGGATCCGGCCGCTACAAGTCCGAATTATGTTGCTCATGCTGTGGCAGCGGAAGGCCTGGAGAAAAAACAGCTCTGGAACCGCGCCGCTACGGAATGGCTGACCGCATTTGATTCGACCAACAGTGATCACCTGCGCACGATTGCTGCCCGGCACCGGGAAGAGTGTCTGACCAAAAACAAATGCCGGTATTACGTATCTGAATGCCCGCTGGCTGGCCGCATCAATGCAACAGAACAGGTAGCGGGGTATCTGGTTTGACCTCCAGCATCAAAAACTCGATTAAATTTCAAAATTATCCTTCCCACAGCATCTGAAAATAATATTATAGCCAGACAAATGGATTGAAATGCATGTGAGATAAAAATGAAAAATCAGCTAGTGAACGACTATCGTCGAAGTTTTAGTCGAATGATGAGCAGTGGAGAGTTTGAACCTTTTATACAGCATATTAGATTTCCTTATTTCAAAAATTTAGAATTAAATGCAAGGATTGATTTCAGTTTCCCAATAACTGTTTTAGTGGGGCAAAATGGAACTAATAAAAGTTCTGTGATAAAGGCCTTGCTAGGGTGTCCTCACGGGAAAAGTATAACTAGATACTGGTTTACAACAGAAACAGATGATGTTCCCGATTTAGTTCGGGATGATGGTTTAGTACTGAAACCGAGGTATATTTATGGTTATAAAAATGCTGACCAACGAGTAATTGAAATTCTCCAAACGCGAGTAAATGCAACCAAACAATCTCTTGATTATTGGGAAACAAGTAGGCCATTAGTCAGTGATGATATGGATAGTGTAACAGAAGTCTCGGGTGCAAATAGCAATGCTACACGTTGGAAGAAGATAAAAAAAGGTGTTGTGTATTTGGATTTTAGATCGGAGATTAGTGCGTTTGATCGATGTATGTATCACTCAGACTATAAAGTTAAGGTTTTAAAAAATGGAAGGAAGTCCACAAAGCAAGATTATATTAGAAGTAAATCAAAATATATCAAAAAGGCTTTTGATGAAAACTTAAAGAAATTGCGCTTATGGAATTCTGATATGATTGTAAAAAATGTTACTTTGAATCAAAACCAAGTTGTAGAAGTTTCATATATATTAGGAAGAAAGTATAAAAGTATAAAGTTTCTTGAACATCGTTTGTGGGGGGCTAGAGGCGGAACGGCAATGTTATCGACTGATAAGCTTAGTTATACGGAAGCATATGCGGGAAGTGGGGAGTTTGCTGTTGTTTCTCTGGTGATGAACTTATTTTCTGCACACGATAAATCATTAATACTTCTTGATGAACCTGAGGTTTCCTTACATCCTGGAGCTCAGAAAAGGATGATGGAGCTAATCTATAGGTTGGTGGAAAATAAAAAGCATCAGGTTGTTCTATCGACTCACTCCCCTGTTTTGGTTAACATGCTACCAAAAGAAGCGGTCAAGCTTTTCATTTATGATGAAGATACTGAGAGTGCGAAAATAGCACAGGGTATATTTCCAGATGAAGCATTTGTTGAATTGGGGCACGATTTATCACAAAGAACAATCATAACTGAGGATAAGATAGCCAGCGAATTTATTAAGCGTGCAATTAAAGAAGAAGCCAGCCTTAAGAATTCTTTAAATGTTCAATGTATTCCAGGCGGTGCAGAAACAATTTTAGGAAAACACTTGCCCAGTCATGCCGCTGTGGGACGTAGTGATATTTTATTTTTACTAGATGGTGATAAGGATCCAAAATTAAAAAAACCAAGAATTGATAGCGTACCTGATACGGAATTAGTTAATAAAATGAAAGAGTATTTTGGTTGCGAATTTACAGTGAATGCTAGTGGTGCAAAAAATATTGTAAATAGTAGTGAGTTGATAGCTTTGAGGCGCCATGCATTAGAGTATGCATTCAAAAAAGTCTTTTATCTGCCGTTCGAAACACCAGAGGAAGTATTAATTCAGGAGTGTTGTACAATTGAACAGAGTGAAGAGTTAAGTCAAGTTACATGGAACTTTTCTGATGTGGATGTTTATAAAAAACAAATTGCTTTTCTTACAGAAAAATCCCTAGGGCAAGATTCCGTTAATGGTGAAGAAATTTTCTTTTTTCAAAGGCAAATGCTTAATAGACTAGCATACGATTCACAACATATGATTTCTATAAGAAAAACACTTACCCAAGCGTTTGAACGTGGTATCATAGAATAAGTTTATCTGTAGGTGAAAAAAATGAAAAAAATCAGAGTTTTTGATTTCTTCTCAGGGTGTGGTGGGACAAGCCAGGGGTTTAGACAGGCAGGTCTCGAGGTCGCATTCGGACTTGATTTTGATAAAGATGCTTCTGAATCATTCAGGTTGAATTTCCCTGAAGCTGAATTCGTAAACGATGATATCCGTACTATTGATTGCGATGCTATTTCGCATATTTTTAATAAAAATAAAAATAAAAATAAAAATAAAAATGATGAATACTCTTTGTTTTCCGGATGCGCTCCTTGTCAGCCTTATTCAAAACAAAATTCTAATAAAAAAGAAGACGATCCTCGGTTGGACTTATTATCAGAGTTTTGTCGATTTGTAACCTATTACCTTCCTGATTTTGTATTTGTGGAAAATGTTCCTGGTATTCAGAAATTTAATGAAAATGAGGGTACTTTTAAAAAGTTCATCAATACATTATCCAATTATGGTTATGATTTTGATTATAAAGTAATACCAGCGGCTTGGTATGGTGTACCTCAAACTCGTGAGCGGTTGGTTTTGCTTGCTTCAAAAAATCATAAGGTAGAGCTACCAGCTAAAACACATGGTACTGAGGATACGCCGTATTCAACAGTTCGTGAATGGATTGAAGACCTCCCTCCTATATTAGCAGGTACAAAACATATTTCTATACCGGATCACGAGTCTGCTAAGCTTACAGATCTCAATATCAAAAGAATAAAGGCTACACCTGAAGGAGGTGGTCGAGAGGCTTGGCCATCGGATCTGGTATTGAAGTGTCACCAGAACCATAAAGGGCACACTGATGTGTACGGAAGATTATCATGGGACAAACCTGCAAGTGGTCTTACAACTCGTTGCATTAGCTACTCAAATGGACGCTTCGGACATCCTGTTCAGAACAGAGCACTTTCTCTTAGAGAAGCTGCTTGTTTGCAGACATTCCCTATGGATTACTTGTTCTCAGGTTCTTTACAGTCCCGAGCAAGACAAATAGGAAATGCTGTTCCACCTAAAATGTCGGAAGCAATTGCTAAACAGATAATCAAGACTATTTCACCCCCTCGTATGTGAGAGGGGGCTGTTGATGAACACATCGATTTTTCGTGGGGGATTTGCACCCGTTGTAGTTCAACTCTTCGGGGAGCTTAGGATGGTAACCTAGGAGCCCCTTCTGAAACTGTTATCGGTCTTTAATTGTGGCTGCTGACAAACAGACATTGCTACCATTTTCAATTCATATCACTCTGTCCTAAACAACTAGCTTCGTGTTCAGTCGCTTTATCAAAAACTGCTTTTGAATATTCATGTGCGATGCTTTGATATTCTCGTAGCAGCCAGAGTGACTTAGTCAAAGTTAGTCTAGGATAACTATCACTATGTTTAAATAAATCTTCACCTAAAATTTTTTCGCATTTTTCTTTATTAAAATCAGTATTTAATGTTCCATTGCTGTGTACCACCGAATTACGTAAAAGCGTTATCATGTTAATGACATTCATTCTTTTTTTCTGGTCTCTGATATTGATATTGTGTGCATGCAATAGCGTGTTAATTAGGCCGCTCAATTGTTTAGGTTTCTTCGTGTTTTTATTTTTTAGATAGAACTCGTATTCTTCATGGAAAAAACCTTCAAGCAATGAATGGGACATGATGATTGCAGTGTCGCTAATTGCATTTCTTGCAATCATATCATTGGTGTAACTAAACGTTCCACATGGATGGCTTGTAACGTCTTTAAAGTTATCAATCATATTCGAGAGGATCATATCAACGCCATGGAAAGTTTGTGTTCCAGTCATGAATGTATAATGTGCATAATCAAAATTTTGTTCTATTTCTGTTTTTTTCATAAATTAATATTAAAATTATTTTAGGTGTAATATTTGTACCTTACTGGATGAAGGAGTGCAATAGTTTTATCTAGCTTGAAAATATATGAGTTTTTAGTTGGGTCCGTTAGTGATTTATTACTATGGTTATATACCTTTGGTTATTTATTGAGTATGAAAAATGACGTTATAAAAATTATTTTGGCGAAAAGTAGAATTAGTGGTTGGATGTTTAATCAGCATCTGTAGTAAACTTATAGTACTGGTATATTTGCATTACCACCAGCAAAGGTTGGTCCCGTTCATTTGCAGATGATGGGGCGGGACCGATACAAAAACAGTGTGGAGAAAACTATGTCCTTACCTACGAATGGGGCTGTCACGCCCGAGAACCGTCTAAATTCTGTTGCGCTTTCTGGCGTATCAGCAAACCTTCCAGTCTTGTCCTATAAGGGCATGCGCGTTGTCACAACGGAAACCCTTGCTCATGGCTATGGTACTGATGAAGGAAACATCAGGACAAATCTGTCACGCAATATCGCCAGGTTTGAAGAGGGTATCCATTACTTTAATGTGTCAGGTCAGTCTCTGAAAGATTTGAGAGTTACTAATAGTAACGCACAAATTTCAAGCAAAGCTCGTTCTGTCACTCTATGGACAGAGAAGGGCGCCTCTCGTATGTCCAAGATTGTTGATACCAATCAGGCCTGGGATTTCTTCGAGAAACTGGAAGACAGTTACTTCAATCTACGGGAAGTGTACGGCGTTATGCTACCCAACATAGATGACCCGATACAACTGGCCAGAGCCTGGGCTGATGCCATGGAAGCGAAACAGCAGGCTGAGCGAATAACTCACCAGCAGGCAGAATACATCGAACACCTGGAAGATTTGTTTGCTGAAGGTCTGTCACCGGTCCAGTTCTGTAAACGTCTTAATGGTGTGAACACATCAAAAATCAGCGCCTACCTTCAGGAATCCAGCTGGCTGTACGACGACAACCCTCAGGGCCGACATGCTCAGTGGCGTGTGAAGTCAGCTGCCAGAGATAAATATCTGACAGAGAAATCAGCACAGGTTACCCCCAACTCCGCAGCCAGTTTTACTACCTATCAGCCGGTACTGCTTCGGGCCGGTGCGGTATGGCTGTACCGGAAATACCTCAAAGGCGCACTTCCTATGAAGAGGGACTGGGATGGTGAGCATACGCACGATAAATACCTGGTAGCAGAAAACAAATGAGAGCGATATTAACGCCTGACGTGGCGCCACGTACTGGGACCGTAATTTTACGGCCCGGAAATGATCTGCTCTGGATGTTCCGTGGACGGGTTGTTGTTTCAATGGAACCTGAATACCTGAAGTCGGTACCGTCTGGCCGTTTACATGATTCAGAACAGCCATTGCTGGATGATCCTGATCTACATCTGTTCTGGCACCATCCGCGGGTAATAGCTGCTGCTGGTGGTGAAAGGGCACTTGAATCGTATGTTACCGGCCTGGACTGCTGCCAGTTTGTTGCTGACGAGTATCACCACCATCATCACACCACGCTTAAAACGGAGCATGGATATCTGTGCCTGTGCTATACGCACGACAATAATTTCCGTGATGTTCATGTGCCAGAGCCGCTTCACTCTGTCGCCAGGCAGAACACAGCTGAGTTCGTGATCCGTAAAGTGGTATCTGAGCTGTCGTTATCGGCAGGTCATCTGCTTTCAATGCCGGAACTGTGCTGGTGGGCTTTAACAAAAGGAGTCACTGACCTGATCCCAGAGGCTCCCGGGCGTCGATTGTTCAGAATGTCAGCCGGGCAGGAGCTTCGTGGAACCATGAAAGAGAGCGATATTATCGCCTATGACGACAGCGCCGCTGCCGCCATGGAGAAAACGGCGAAGAAAGCAAAGCAGGTTCTCAGGTTACAGATTGATCCGGAATCGCCGGAATCATTTATGCGACGTCCGAAGCGCCGGCGGTGGGTTAACGAGAAATACACCCGCTGGGTAAAGTCACAGCCTTGTGCCTGCTGTGGTAAGCCAGCAGACGACCCTCACCACATCATCGGACACGGTCAGGGGGGAACTGGAACTAAGGCCCATGATATATTTGTCATACCGCTTTGCCGTGTTCACCACGATGAGTTACACAGGGATCCGGCTGCGTTTGAAAGTAAATACGGCAGTCAGTTATTGCTGCTTTTAAGAATCCTCGATCACGCCTTTGCAGTGGGTGTCATCGGGACCGATAAAAAATAAGTGTGGAGACAGATATAATGCGTGATATTCAGCAGGTGCTTGAGCGATGGGGAGCCTGGACGGCAGACAATCCGGAATCAGTAACGTGGCCACACATAGCCGCCGGGTTTAAAGGGCTGATACCGGCGAAAGTCAGCAAACGAGATTCATGTACTGACGGCGATGGGCTGATAATTTCAGAATGTATAGCGAAACTGAAAAAGAACAATGACGATTTACACGATCTGTTGATTGATTATTACGTATTCGGAATGACGTTCATATCACTGGCTCGTAAACACAGCTGCTCTGATGGTCACATAGGTAAGAAGCTTCAAAAAGCAGAGGGCGTTGTTGATGGCATGTTAATGATGCTCGATATATCGCTTGAAATGGATCGGCAGGTCAGCAGGTAAGAAAATACAATCAAATAGGCCCGCATTTTGCGGGTTTTTTATTATCTGTAGTTTACGTACGTAAAAATATGAATAAAGTGATAAGGGTGGTTACTTCGCCACGCCGCTTATCATCGTCTCAATTCCCACACTCCAATAAAACACACACTTTCCCCTCATTCTGAGAGGATTCACAGCTATTGAGGGGGCGTAATGTCCGAACCCATATCCGGTACCGGAGCTGCTGCAACAGCTCTGACCGGAGTAAGTTTGTATGGTCTGCTCACAGGGGCAGATTACGGCGTATTGTTTGGCGCGTTCGCCGGCGCAACGTTTTATATCGCCACGGCACCTGACCTGAGTCATCCGCGGCGCATCGCTTACTTCATCGTGTCATATATTCTCGGCGTTCTCTGTTCCGGGCTGGTGGGCGCAAAGCTTCAGTCCTGGACCGGATATTCTGATCATCCGCTTGATGCTCTGGCTGCAGTTATTGTTTCTGCCCTGGCCATTAAGCTGTTAACCCTGCTGAGCAGTTATGACTTAAACATGTTCTTCGCACGGTTCCGCGGGGGAGGCAGTAATGCAGACAAGTGATATTACTGCACTGATGAATACGATAGTCAGCCTGACTATTGTGATTGTTCTGGCGTTCTATCGCCGCAAAGATGCCTGCCACCGTCCGGCAGTCAGCTGGCTGGCATATCTGATTGTACTTGTGTACGGCAGTATTCCGTTTCGTTACCTCATCGGTGAATACCATTCATCACACTGGCTGATTGTTACCATGAATATCGTTATATGTGTCGCTGTACTAAGAGTGCGGGGCAATGTGGCGAGGTTACTGGATTTCCCGGGACGATAACTATGAATCAACAACAATTTCAAAAGGCGGCTGGTATCAGCGCCGGGCTTGCTGCGCGCTGGTTTCAGCCTGTCACGGCAGCAATGGCAGAGTTTGGTATTACTGCCGTGAATGATCAGGCCATGTTTATTGCTCAGACGGGGCATGAATCGGATGGTTTCAGTGCTCTGTCTGAAAGCTTTAATTACACACCAGCTGCATTACTGACAACGTTCGGAGCGCGTATCACGAATCAGCAGGCCTATGCGCTCGGGCGCTCTAATGGCAGACCGGCACAGCAGCAGGCAATCGCCAACCTCGTTTATTACAACCGCATGGGTAACAAGGCAGCAGGTGATGGCTGGAAATACCACGGGCGCGGACTGATACAGATAACCGGACTGGAAAACTACAGAAAGTGCGGCGTGGGACTGAAACTTGATCTGGTTACCAGTCCTGAGTTACTCGGGCAAGAGCGAAACGCGGCCCGATCGGCTGCATGGTTCTTCAGCTCCAAAGGCTGCATGCTTTACAGCAGCGATATTGACCGTGTGACACAGATCATTAATGGCGGGAAGAATGGCCTGGATGATCGGAATAAACGCTTTTCAACGGCGCTATCTGCTCTGGCCTGAGGTGACCTGTGAAAACAGAATCAGTGATTGCTGCAGCGATTATGTTTTTGCTGGTGGGAGTCGTGTCGGTATCGGCAGTGATGGCATACCAATACAAAAGTGCTATCGACCGGGCTGATAAAGCAGAAAGGCAGGTAAATACTCAGGCCGCTGTTATCGCTGCTCAGCAGACACAGATCGTAGCGTTTAACCACCTTTCGGCCAGTGCTACGCAGCAGAATGCGACCGTAGTAGCCAGTTCAGAGGAGAAAGTCATTGAATACCGAACGATTCTCAGGACTGAGAAAACGTGTAATTTGCCTGTGCCTGCTGATGTTACTGGCGGGCTGCTCAGCTACACGAACAGTTTACGTGCCAGCGCAATGCACACCACTGCCAGCGGAACTGACGCAACCAGTACTGCCACCATTACCACCAGCAAACTGACATATTGCCAGGCAGTTCTCTGGATACATCCACTTCTAACGGCTATTGCTCAGGCTAACAACCAACTGTCTGCCATCAGGCAGGCTGAATTATTAAGACAAGGAAAATGAAATGACGATTGAAACACTGATGCTGTACTTCAGTACGGCAGTATCTGCGCTGTATCTGGCTGCTGGTGGCTACAAAGTTATCCGTACCTTCATCGCGGCAAAATTTGAAAGTGCGGTTGCTGAAAAAGCAGCAGCTTCCGCTGCCAGTAAACAAGCAGAGTAAACAACGGGAATCCCCGTAGTTTCAATTCATTACCCTATTTACATCAATCCGCCATCTCTGGCGGGTTTTTTATTGGCGCAACGCAATGCGCTGTTTAATAACACCGGATCCAAACCCTTTGAAATGAACCTTCGAGGAAGTCAGTTTGTGCTGGCGAGCCTTCGGTGGGCTGATTTCCATTGCGGCGAAGGTTCATCTCAAAGTAAGGGTGTACGCTATGCAATTAATCGAAACGACAGAAATTAACTTTCATCAATTTGTCACTGCAAGCTCGGGCGATGTGCAGACAGATACTTTCCAAATAGCCAAGGCGTTCAATAAGCGCCACGGTGACGTGTTAAGAGCTGTAGAGAATTGCCACTGCTCAGATGATTTCAGGATGGCGCACTTTTGCGTTTCCGAGAAAATCAATGACTTAGGAATATTCGATAAAAAGCAGAAATATTACACCATGGACTTCAGCGGATTCGTAATGGTTGTTATGGGGTTCAATGGCAAAGCTGCGGCGGTAATCAAAGAGGCCTATATCAACGCTTTTAACTGGATGGCAGAAGAACTGCGCAAGTTAAAGCATGATTACGAAGCAGAGCGAAATGCCGTGATGCTCGAATACATGAAAGAGAAAGACGTAGCCAGTATGTCGGGCCGATTGCTTAATCGCTGGGGAAGGGTAAAGAAGCCGGTGCTGCTTGCTAAAATCGAGCGACTGGAACAGCAATCACAAATCTGCTTGCCAGGTATTACGAGTTGAAACCAACGCGAGAGCCACTCCCGCAACGACTATCAGCATTACAACAGGCATTCAGTGAGTGCCTGTGATAATGCCGATTAATAGGAAGCAACAATGAAGCCACAGATCGCCCATATATATCGCAATGGCCGTTTCTTTGGGTATGGACTCGCCGTGAATGGTGAGCTTATCGACTGGCAGCTTTCTGCTGACATATCCTCGAAACCCAATGAACTTCCAAAAATGACTGTAGAATTCGTCATCGATAACCAAATGACTGAGAATCCAGTCAGAATAGATTTACCAACCGATCCGATCAGAACCCACGTCTCACCGGTCGACACATGCCGGCGCTGATTCCACGTGCATGCCGCAAGCGTGGTTGCTCCGGCATTACCACTGATCGCTCTGGTTACTGCGAAAAGCATCGTAATGAGGGCTGGCAGCAGCATCAGGCTGGCAAGTCTAGGCACCAGCGTGGTTATGGCTCGAAGTGGGACAATATCCGCCCACGAATACTGAAGAGAGATAACCATCTTTGCCAGTCCTGCCTGCAGCAGGGAAAGATAGTCACTGCAACCACAGTTGACCACATCACAGCGAAGGCTCACGGCGGTACTGATGCTGACCATAACCTGCAATCTCTCTGCTGGCCATGCCATCGACGCAAAACCGCAACCGAAAACAGAAATTGATATTAATTCTCATTTGCATTAATTTGCACCAATCAGGTGCGAAATTTTAACAGGGGGGTGGTGAAATCTCTGGGGCCTTTTGCGCTAGGGACCGCGCCCTCAATCGTTTTTTTATACCCGCGAAAAATCAAAATTAATCCGGAGAGCTTATGGCTGGATCGGCGGGCCGTTCCGGGCGGCGTCCGAAACCTACAGCACGTAAGGAGTTAGCGGGCAACCCGGGCAAAAGGGCCCTCAATAAAGACGAACCTGTATTCTCGCCCTTGAAAGGCGTAGCTGTCCCGGACTGGATTGTAGAGGCCGAGCTCCCCCTGGCGGCCACCATGTGGCAGATGACTACAAAAGAGCTTTGTGGACAGGGCCTGATTTGTGTGACGGATCTGGCTGTGCTGGAACGCTGGTGCGTTGCGTATGAGTTCTGGCGCCGTGCTGTGCTGAAAGTAGCCAGTGAAGGGCATGTGGTTACCGGTGCTACCGGTGGCCCGGTAAAAAATCCCCAACTTACAGCGATGAAAGAACATTCATCCGAGATGAGCACCACCGGCTCCATGCTCGGACTGGATCCCAGCGCCCGCTCCCGTCTTATCGGACTGGCCGGCAAAGGGAAATCTGAAAACCCGTTTATTAAGATGATCACCTCATGAGCCGCAAATCCTATCCCAATGTGAATGCGGCGAATCAGTACGCCCGGGATATTGTGAAAGGAAAAATTCCGGCATGCCGCTTTGTCATTCAGGCGTGCCAGCGGCATGTTGATGACCTCGCCGAAGAAAAGGGCAAAAAGTTCCTGTTCCGGTTTGATAAAGATCTTGCAGAAAAAGCTGCGCGATTTATCCAGCTGCTCCCACACACTAAAGGTGAATGGGCTTATAAGCGTATGCCTATCACGCTTGAACCGTGGCAGTTATTTATTGTGTGTAGCGCTTTTGGCTGGGTGCATAAAGGGTCCAAACTCCGAAGGTTTCGCGAGGTGTACACCGAAATCCCCCGTAAAAACGGGAAGTCCGCTATATCGGCCGGTGTGGCATTATTTTGCTTCACCTGTGATGCTGAGTTCGGGGCTGAAGTCTATTCCGGAGCGACAACAGAGAAACAGGCCTGGGAGGTTTTCAGGCCGGCAAGGCTGATGTGTAAGCGTACACCGCTGCTGGTGGAGGCATTCGGGATTGAGGTTAACGCATCAAATATGAACCGGCCGGAAGACGGTGCCCGGTTTGAACCGCTGATCGGGAATCCCGGTGACGGGTCATCACCACACTGTGCGATAGTCGATGAATACCATGAACATCCGTCAGACTCACTCTATACCACCATGCTGACAGGGATGGGGGCCCGGCGTCAGCCGCTAATGTGGGCTATCACTACCGCCGGGTATAATATTGAGGGCCCTTGTTACGATAAGCGCCGCGAAGTCATAGAGATGCTGAACGGTACTGTACCGAATGATGAGCTTTTCGGAATTGTGTTTACCGTGGACGAGGGCGAGGACTGGACTGATCCGCTGGTACTCGAAAAAGCGAATCCGAACATGGGCGTTTCGGTTTACCGTGAGTTTCTTCTCAGTCAGCAGCAGAGGGCTAAAAATAACCCCCGACTGGCATCTGTATTCAAAACAAAACACCTGAATATCTGGGTATCGGCCAGAGAGGCATTTTATAACCTGGTGAACTGGCATGGTTGCGAAGATAAAACGCTGACACTGGATCATTTTGAAGGGCAGCCCTGCGTTCTGGCATTCGACATGGCCAGAAAGCTGGACATGAACAGTATGGCGCGGTTATTTCACCGTGATATTGACGGTAAGCGGCATTATTACTCTGTGTGCCCTAAATTCTGGGTGCCATATGACACAGTATATGGCAGTGAAAGCAACGATGATCGCAGGACAGCTGAGCGCTTCCAGAAATGGGTGGAAATGGGTTTTCTTACTGTCACAGACGGCGCTGAAATTGACTATCGGTATATTTTGGAAGAAGCAAAAACAGCGAATAAGCTGAATCCGGTTTCAGAATCACCTATAGACCCCTTCGGCGCCACCGGTATTTCTCACGAACTGGCGGATGAGGGACTGACGCCAATCACCATTATCCAGAATTACACCAATATGTCGGATCCGATGAAAGAGCTGGAGGCAGCTATAGCCTCCGGGCGCTTCCATCATGACGGCAACCCGATCATGACCTGGTGTATTTCTAACGTAGTCGGCAAGTACCTGCCAGGTAATGATGATGTTGTGCGTCCGATTAAGGAACAGAACGAAAATAAAATTGACGGGGCAGTAGCCCTGATTATGACGATCGGTCGCGCAATGCTAAATGAACAGCGTGACTTTCTCTCCGGCCTGGACCCAGAAGACGACCTGTTATTCCTATGAAATCACTGATTATCGATTTATTTGGCCTGTCGGGTATCGGCCTGACAACGGCCGGCGTCTGGCTGCGCTTCGGAATGGCCGACGCGCTGATTTATTTGGGGGCCGTTTTGCTCCTGGGAGCTGTTTTTACGGCGTGGAGGGCGAGAAATGCTGTTTGATACGATATTTCGGTCCGAATCTCTGGAGAATCCGGCTAATCCTGTGACGTCAGAATCGGCTGATCTTGACGGAATTTTCGGTCCCGATGTGTATGTCAGCCCTGAAACGTCTATGAAGCTGGCAGCAGTTTACTCCTGCATCTATGTGCTGGCGTCAAATATTGCCCAGATGCCGCTGCATGTTATGCGTCGGAATAATAATCTGGTTGAGCCGGCACGTGATCATCCGGTGTTTTACCTTATTCACGACGAACCGAACGTCTGGCAGACCAGTTATAAATGGCGCGAGCTGAAACAGCGTCATATTTTGGGCTGGGGGAACGGGTATACATGGGTTAAGCGTGACCGTCGTGGGCAGGTTACAGAGCTGGAAGCATGCATGCCCTGGGAAACTACGCTGCTGCAGACCGGCAACCGGTATACCTACGGTGTTTATAACCAGGAGGGTTCTTTTGCAGTCAGTCCGGACGATATGATCCACATCCGTGCCCTGGGGAATAACCAGAAGATGGGGCTCAGCCCGATACTTCAGCATGCGGAAACAATCGGCATGGGTATGTCGGGTCAGAAATACACATCAAGCTTCTTTGGCGGTAATGCGCGTCCGGCAGGCATTGTGTCTGTTAAGCAGGAACTGAATGACAACAGCTGGCAGCGTCTGAAAACAATGTGGCAAAAGGCCAGTGCAGCATTACGCAGTCAGGATAACAAAACGATGCTGTTACCGGCTGAGTTGGATTATCAGGCACTGACCGTATCACCGGTTGATGCTCAGAT
This sequence comes from Tatumella sp. JGM94, assembly GCF_018257595.1. Taxonomy (NCBI): domain Bacteria; kingdom Pseudomonadati; phylum Pseudomonadota; class Gammaproteobacteria; order Enterobacterales; family Erwiniaceae; genus Tatumella; species Tatumella sp. JGM94. The sequence continues at coordinate 30,195 of NZ_JAERJN010000025.1, forward strand.
CATTGAAATGTCGAAACTGAACCGCTCAATGATTGCCGGGATATTTAATGTGCCGGCCCACATGATTAATGACCTCGAAAGCGCCACTTTCAGCAATATCACACAACAAGCAATTCAGTTTGTCCGTTACAGCATCATGCCGTGGGTGACCAACTGGGAGCAGGAGCTTAATCGCCGGTTGTTCACCCGCTCAGAACTGGCCGCCGGCTATTACGTCCGCTTCAATCTTACTGGCCTGTTACGCGGTACCCCACAGGAGCGTGCCAATTTTTACCACTTTGCAATTACTGATGGCTGGATGAGCCGGAATGAAGCCCGCGCCTTTGAAGACATGAACCCTGTGGCTGGTCTGGATGAAATGCTGGTTAGCGTAAATGCAGCCAGCACGGTAACGCCGAAAACTGATGAGGATAAAAATAATGAGTGACCGTGAAGTACGGTGCTATTCCGGAGAGGTCCGGGCGCAACAGCCTGCAGAGGGAGGCACAAAAATCAGTGGTTACGGGTCGGTATTTAACAGCCGGTCCGAGCCTATGTGGGGATTCAGAGAAATTATTAAACCAGGGGCTTTTGACAGCGTACTGACAGATGATGTTCGTGCACTGTTCAACCATGACCCGAACTTTATCCTCGGGCGCAGTGCTTCCGGCACCCTGCAGTTATCACTTGATGAGCGGGGGCTGAAATACGATATCAATGCCCCTGATACCCAAACAATCCGCGATCTGGTTCTTGCTCCTATGTTACGGGGGGACATTAATCAGTCGTCTTTTGCATTCAGTATCGCGCGTGATGGCGACGACTGGTACGAGGATGATGAGGGGATCGTTATCCGGGAGATTAACCAGTTTTCGCGGTTGTATGACGTCAGCCCGGTAACTTATCCCGCTTACCAGGATGCTGATTCCGGCGTCCGTTCAATGAAAGCCTGGCAGGAGGCGCGTGACAGTGGCGCGTTGCAGAAAGCCATCAATGAAAAAATGGCGCGAGAGCGTCTTCTGACTCTGATCAATGCGTAAGGAAGCATTATGAAACTGCACGAAATGAAAGAAAAACGTAACACCATCGCGAAACAGATGCGATCGCTGCATGATGCTATCGGTGAGGCCTCATGGACTGAAGAACAGCGTAAGCAATGGAAAGATGCCAAAACAGAACTTGATGCGCTGGATGATAGTATTAAACGCGAAGAAGAGTTGCGCCATATCGACCAGAGCTTTATTGAAGATCAGGAAGGTGAGCAGCGGCATCAGCAACAAAATCAGGATCCGGAAAAGCAGTCACAGGAGCGCCGTGCTGCAGCATTCGATCGCTTTCTTCGTCACGGCCTGGGGGAGATGTCAGCAGAAGAGCGCCAGGCGCTTCGTGAGCTTCGCGCCCAGGGAACTGCGCCGGACGAAAAAGGGGGGTACACAGTACCGACACAGATGCGCAATATCATCATCGAAGCTATGAAAGCTTACGGAGGTATTGCCAGTGTGGCGCAGATGCTGAATACATCCAATGGCCAGCCGATTGACTGGGCGACTTCTGACGGCACCACTGAAGAAGGCGAACTGTTAGGAGAAAATACAGCAGCTTCAGAGGAAGATGTTTCGTTTGGGTCGGCTACCCTGGGAGCTAAAAAACTGTCATCAAAAATCATCCGGGTGTCTAACGAGCTGTTGCAGGACAGTGGGGTTGATATGGAAGCCTTCCTGGCTAACCGGATCGCTCAGCGTATAGGTCGGGGCGAAGCCAATTACCTGGTACAGGGGACGGGTACCGGCACACCTCAGCAGCCAGCCGGTCTGGTAACCTCAGTTACCGGAACCGTGAGTACAGCATCAGCGACGGCGTTCACCTGGAAAGAGATGAATGCGCTTAAACATGCTCTGGATCCTGCTTATCGTGGCGGACCTCAGTTCCGCTGGGCTTTTAATGACAGTACGCTGCAGGTGATCGAAGAAATGGAAGATGGCCAGGGGCGGCCGTTGTGGTTGCCAAGTATTACCGGTGGTACTCCGTCTACGGTTCTGAATATTCCGTATGTTATTGATCAGGCTATTGACGGTATTGCCGCCGGTAAAAAGTTCATCTTCTGCGGGGATTTTAATCGTTTCATTATCCGCCGTGTTACCTATATGACCCTGAAGCGACTGGTTGAGCGTTATGCTGAATATGATCAGACAGCATTTCTGGCCTTCCACCGTTTTGACTGCATCCTGGAGGATACAGCAGCGATTAAGGCGCTGGTGGGTAAACCGGCAGCGGGTGGTTGATGCTCTGAACTCTGGATTTAATAACGCCGCGTAATGCGGTTTTTTTGTGCCCGCTTTCCGGCGGGCATAGGAGAAGCTATGTCACCGACCGTTGAAGAGGTCAGGCTCCATTGTCGTATAGATGATGATGCAGAGGACAGTCTTCTGACTGCCTATATCACTGCGGCTGCAAGCAGGGCCGGGAATTACCTTAACCGGACGCTTTATGCAGATGAAGTCCCTGATACCGATAGTGATGGTCTGCTGATCGCCGGTGAGATAAAACAGGCTTTACTACTGGCGGTTGGTTTCTGGTACGGGAACAGGGAGGCACAGGCATTACCTGATGGGTTTTATCTTCTGCTGGCACCGTACCGTTATATTCCGTTATAGGAGTGGTTATGGCCTGTACAGGTTGTGAGCGCCGGCGCGAATGGCTGGCACACTGGATGAGGGTTGCTAATGAACGTATTACAGGCAGACGAACTGATCGCCGCAGTCAGGGCACAGACAGTTGCACAACGGGAGCAGGCGGAAGCGATAAACCGGCTGGCTGAGTCCAATCAGGCACTGGTGCATGTTTTGGTCAGTGATGCTGACGATCCCGAAGAGGGCCATCATGTTCCGGCTGCAAGTCTGTACCTGAGTGGCCCGCCGCGAGGAGCATAAAAGTGAATGCCGGAAAGCTCAGGCACCGAATTGTGCCTCAGAAACCGGTGGCCAGTCAGGACCCGTTCACCGGTGAAGTAATTAAAAGTTGGGTAAATCTGGTCACGTCAGCCAGTGATGGGGCTATCTGGGCAGAGGTTTACCCGCTGTCAGCCCGGGAGTTTATCAGTGCCCGGGCATCTCAAAATGAAGTTACAACACGGATAACTATTCGTCGTCGTGATGATATTACCGGGCAGTGCCGGATCCTTTACCGCGGGAAAATTTTTAATATTGAGGGAGTCTTGCCTGATCCGGCCTCCGGGCTTGAATACCTGACTCTTCCATGCTCTGAGGGTGTGAACGATGGCTGATAACGTCCGATTTAAGATTGATGGTCTTGCGTCACTCAAAGGCAAGCTGGCTGAAATCTCGGATGATCTGAAGCGGAAAAGTGGTCGTTCTGCACTCAGAAAAGCTGGTAGCGTTATCGTGAATAAAGCAAAACAAAATGCCACCCGCATAGATGATCCGGCAACAGGCCGTAGTATTGCAGACAATGTTGCCATGCGCTGGAACGGTAAATTATTCAAGCGTACCGGTAATCTGGGCTTCAGGATTGGTGTAATGCATGGTGCAGTTCTGCAGAAACATCCGGATAAAGGGGTAAATGCCCCCACACCACACTGGCGTCTGCTCGAATTTGGTACCGAGAAAATGAAAGCTGAACCTTTCATGCGTCCTGCAGCAGAATCCAGTATTCAGGAAGTGGTTAATACCTTTGTCAGTGAATATGACAGGGGGATTGACAGGGCTATCAGGCGGGCTCAGAAAAAAGGGGCAGATAATTGATTGCACCAATATTCACCGTATGTTTTCAGGACCCGGCTCTTTTGTCGCTACTGGGATCATCACCAATGAGAGTTTATCCGTTTGGCGAACATTACGATAACCCGGTTTATCCGTATGTGGTCTGGCAAAATATTTCCGGGGAACCTGCAAACTACATGGGAGAACGGCCCGATATTGATAGTTTCAGTATCCAGGTTGATGTTTATGCCGACACTGCCATTTCGGCAATGTCAGTAGCGAAAGCAGTCCGGGATGCCATTGAAGGGCAGGCATATATTACACGATGGGGTACTCAGGAAAGGGACTCCGAAACCAGAAAATATCGCTATTCATTTGATATTGACTGGTTTGTAAAACGCTAATCAACAAACAACACACAGACCCGCTTCGGCGGGTTTTTTTATTGAGGAAATGACTATGTCAGTCGTGACACAAGGTACCCAGCTTTACATCCTGAATGCCGGGGTTGTCAGTGAAGTGGAATGCATTACTGGTTTCACGCCGGGGGGTAACCCTGCAGACCAAATCGAGGACACGTGTCTCAGTGAGCGTGATTCCCGTACTTATAAAAAAGGGCTTAAGACTCCTGCATCTGCAACGGTTACGCTTAATGCTGATCCGGTCAATGCCAGCCATATAGCACTGCATCAGTTGTCCGAATCCAACGATGAAAGGATCCTGACCTTTGCTGTTGGCTGGTCTGATGGAAGCGCGGCCCCGGCAGTAGCAGCGGCAAATGCAGATAAAGCTGTTGATGGGCTGACTCTGCCAGATTCGCGGACCTGGTTTGTTTTTCAGGGTTATGTATCCGATTTCCCATTCGATTTTCAGGCTAATGCGGTTGTAAGTACATCCGCCACCATTCAGCGTTCCGGCGGCAGCGTCTGGGTACCTAAAGCACCTGCATAATTGCGACTGCCCGATTTTTGGTCGGGCTCTGGAGGAAAAATGAAACTAACTATCGATAATTTGAAAGAAAAAGGCGCTTTTACCGGGCGTCCGGTACCAAAAGAAATCATCTGGAAGCAGGGGGATGAGGAAATTACCGCTACAGTATTTATCCGGCCTCTGGGCTATTTCTCTGCCAAATCTGATGTACTGGCATGGAATGGACACATTGATAATGTGGCCGGGCGCATTGCAGCGTCGATTTGTGATGAGAACGGCGTACCGGTATTTACCCCTCAGGATATTACCGGAGAATCAGACCCTGAACGTGGTGCGCTCGATGGAGGACTGACGATTGCGCTTCTTCTCGCGATCACGGAAGTTAATGATATGGGAAAGGCGAAGACCTGACGCCGGAGGATGAGTTCTGGTGTGAACTTGTCATGAATGGTATCGGGGGAAGGACTATTGCAGAAGCCCAGGAACGTATCAGCATCAGTGAATATTATAAATGGCTGAACTATAGAAATCGTACCGGCGGTTTAAATCCGGTAATGCGTACTGAGTGGGGAGCTGCATTGATCTCATCTGTCCTGGCTAATGTGAATAAATCTGCAGCTACTCAGCCTTATATGATTGAGGATTTTGCGCCAAATTTATCAGCAAGGCAGAAAGGTAAGGGGATAAGCCTTGACCAGGCGAAAAAAGAGTGGATTTAACGAAAAAATAAGCAGTCTTTTTTTGAGGGTATTTTTCCGGAAACATATCTAATGTTTCTTTTTTAATCCGGCATGATGAGGCGACAGCTCCCCTCGCTATAGACAATGATATTTCAGATGATATCGATAAGGAGTATCGGAAATCGTCAAAAGTCTGCCATGTAAAATAGTCAGCCCGCTTCGGCGGTTTTTTCATTGGAGATATAATGGCTGGGAAATCACTAGGTACACTGACAATAGATTTAATTGCTGAAGTTGGCGGTTTTGTCAAAGGGATGGACCAGGCTGAACGGGCAGCGGATAAATGGCGGCAAAATGTCATCAAAGATGCCGCTAAAGTAGGGACTGCTTTTGGTGCTGCAGTTTCAGCGATTTCCGCCGGTACATTATCTCTGATCAAGTCAACATCAGCTCATGTCACGGAAACTGATCGCTGGGCTAAATCTCTTGGCATTTCTACGTCGGCATTAATGCAGTGGCAGTATGCCGCTGAAAAGGCGGGGCTGTCAGGAGATAATATCTCCGACATTTTCAAAGATTTGAATGATAAAATCGGGGATGCCGTTCTTAACAATTCAGGGCAGGCTGCACAGGCACTTGATACACTCGGGTTATCTGCAAAGAAACTTCAGACGTTATCGCCTGATAAACAGTTACTTGAAATATCCCATGCAATGCAGGGTATGAATAAAGCTCAGCAGACAAATATATTTGAATCTCTGGGTAATGACTTAACAAAGCTCTCCCCGCTTCTGGATAATAATGCTGAAAAGCTAAAATCCCTGATGCAGAATGCGACCGATTTAAGTATCGCACCGAAAGATACAGACGTAGAAAAATTGCTGAGAGTTAATCAGGTTTTTCAGGATATCAGTGACAATATTGATGGGTTTAAGAATCGTTTTGCTATTGCACTAAGTCAGATTGATTTGTCGCCAATGCAGGAATCTTTAAAAAACATCCAAAATGTATTAACTGATCCACAAACGCTTAATGGTATGGCAAATCTTGTTGATGGGGCACTTCATCTGGCAAATTTCGTCACTAAAGTGGCTGCGGGTCTGGGGAATATAGCTGCACTCACTGGGTCGAGAACCCGGGCGATATCCGGTAAATATGATCAGTCAGATGTAAATGATGTGCAGAAAAGGCTGGATTACGTTCAGAACTCCGGGAATGCTCAGCCTGGAGAATTAGAGTTTCTCCAGAAACGCTTACATTTCCTTAACGCCTTAAAAAAGGCAGGAGATGATATAAACCCGGGAGCCGGGAAAGGAATGGGATCCTTACTCGCTGCCATGGGTATTAATTCGGGAGGGGATTATAAACTTGGTGCAGGAGAACATAATCAGAAAGTTAATACACCAAAACCTAAAACTGATCACAATGCCCTGAGACTGGATAACTCTTTCAAAAGCACAGAGCAGGCATATCTGCGTCAGATTTCTTTGATAGACACGACTGGGAAAAAAACAGCAGTAGTCACTGAGCAGCAAAAGCTTGCTTTTGAGTTATCAACGGGGAAGCTTAATGGGCTGAATTCTGCTCAGCAGGACCGGTTAAAATCGCTGGCTACGGAGGTTGACCGGTTAAATCAGCTGAAAAAAGCCAATGAAGATAATGCGAAAATTACTGCTTATATTGCCACGCTTCAGGAAAGTAATTTCAATAATAAGAAAGGTCTTGATATTGATTTTATTGGGGCCGGCATGGGCGATAAAACCAGGGGGGAATTAAAAGAAATAGTATCAATACGACAAGAGTTTAACAGTCAGCAATTAGAATTAAATAAGCAGTACAGTAACGACGGTAATAAATATCTTTATGATAAAGAAACCTCTGCATTAAATGAAGCAATGAATCAGAGACTTTCCGACCAAAAAAATTATTATGAAAAACTAGATGCTTTACAAGGTGACTGGCTCCTGGGCTTTGGTGACGGTTTAAGAAATTCAGCTGATGAGTCAAATAACCTTTACCAGCAGTTAGGGACTTTTGCGCAGGAAACGTATGAGGGTATGTCAGATGCGCTGGCAAATTTTGTTCTGACAGGAAAAGCAAATTTCAGGGATTTTACTCGTTCTGTTTTAAGCGATATTGCAAGAATATCGATGCAAAAGGCACTGGCAGGCCTGGTTGGCGGGGTTTTTAATAGTTTCAGTCCTATTGGTGCAAGCAGTAATGCAGCTGTCAGTGGTATGAGTGCAGGCAGTAATGCTGCTGTCGGAGGGATGGGATTATCACTTAATTATAGCGGCTATGATGGCGGCGGGTTTACAGGAAATGGGGGGAAGTATGATCCAGCAGGGATAGTACACAAAGGTGAGTTTGTTTTTACTAAAGAGGCGACTAGCAGAATTGGTGTGGACAAGCTTTATAACATGATGCGCGGATATTCTGAGGGTGGATATGTTGGCAGAATAGCCAGTAATACACCAACTTCGGTGGGGCAGGTTTCGACGGGTGGAGTGTTCCAGATCACTGCACCGGTGACTCTGAATATTGGCTCTGATAATAAAAGACCTTCGATTGATAGTGATGGTATGTCCCGGCAATTACAGTCAGCAATGATTAATGTAGTTAACGAACAGGCAATGAAACAAGGCACACCACTCTGGCGGGCAATCAAGGGGAAATAATGACTACGGATATCTTTGATTACAGTGTGAGTATAGGTGCATCAGGCACACAGCCGGTTAATACATACTCCGCACAATTCGGGGACGGCTATAGGCAGGTCGCCGGAACTGGCCTGAATAACCCCCTTGAAACCTGGGATCTCATTTGTAAAGGTCGCCCGAATCAGATGATTGATGTGCGGAATTTTTTGAGCAGCCATTGTGTTCATTCCTTTTACTGGACTAATCCCTGGGGAGAAAAGAAGCTTTATCGGGTTAAGGCTGACTCGATTGCCCCCTCTTTTACTTATGGTGACTGGGTCGAAATATCCTTCACATTTGAAGAGGCCGTAGCACCGTAAATCCGATAACAAACAACAGGCCGCCTGCGGGCGGTTTTTTTATGGGTGAAATATGAGCTTTACAGCCGACTTACAACACCTGGAGCCTGGTTCGCTCGTTCAGCTTATTGAAGTGGACGGTACCGAATTTGGTATGGATAAAGTGCTTCGCTTCCATGCATACAATATTTCTGAAGCAGGCTGGCAGTCATTTGCCGCCGAAAATTTACCGTCGATCATCTGGCAGGGGAATGAGTACGACCCGCACCCGTATGAGCTGCAAGGCGTCGCGGTATCCAGTGAGGGTTCACAACCCACGCCGACCCTGTCAGTGGGTAACGTGATGAACTCTGTCACAGCGCTGTGCCTGCAATATGATGATATGGTCAAAGCAAAGGTTCGCATACATACCACATTCAAAAAGTATCTCGATGCTGCTAACTGGGCGAAGGGGAATCCTGATGCCAACCCTCACGAAGAGCGCGTACAGCTTTTCTATATCAACACTAAAACCTCGGAAACACGTAGTCAGGTAGATTTCGAATTGTGCTCACCTTTCAATCTGCAGTCTCTGCAATTACCGGCGCGCCAGATTACGTCTGTCTGTACCTGGTGTATGCGTGGCTGGTACCGATCCGGAACAGGCTGTGATTATACGGGGAGTAACTACTTCACCAAAGATGGCGTGGCAACGAATGATCCGTCGAAAGACATCTGTGGTGGCCGGCTTGATGATTGTAAGCAGCGGTTCGGGACCAGCTCTCCGCTGCCTTTTGGTGGTTTCCCGGGCGCTAACCTGCAGGGGAAATAATAATGCGAAGAAAACTGCTTGATACGATACGTCAGCACGTTATCGCTGAATACCCGAAAGAAGCCTGTGGTGTGATTATCCAAAAGGGAAACAAACAGACCTATATCCCTTGTCACAACGATGCCTGTGACCCGCTGAACACGTTTGTGATGCGCGAGAGTGATTACTGGTCAGCAGAGCAGCAGGGGGAGGTGATCATGATTATCCACTCCCATCCGGATGTGCCTGCGCTTATCCCTTCAGAAATGGACAGAATACAGTGTGATCACTCAGGTCTGGAGTGGGGAATTATGTCGTGGCCGGACGGTGATTTCTGCACTTTCTCACCGCGCACTGACCGCGATTACGTCGGGCGGCCGTGGGTGCTTGGCCATGCGGATTGCTGGTCCCTGATTATGGATTACCACAAACGAGAGTATGGTATAGAGCTGCGTAACTGGTCGGTACCCTATGAATGGTGGGTCGCTGGTAAAGAGAACCGGTACGAGGATAACTGGCGGGCGGAGGGGTTTATCGAAGTTCGGTACCCGCAGCCTGGAGACATGATAATGATGCAAATCGGTGCGCCGGTCACCAATCACGCTGCCATTTGTCTCGGCGATAATCTCATTTTACATCACAACCTCGGCAATCTCTCAACGCGTGTCCCTTACGGTCAGTACTTCCGTGACCGGACAGTGCGTATCGTCAGACACAAGGATATTCCTGATGCTTAAAACGCTCATTCTGAAAGGCCGGGCGGCTAAAAAATTCGGTAAAACGCACCAGTTCAATGTTGCCGATTTAAACGAGATGATCCGCGCTATGTGCTCACAGGTCACAGGTTTCAAAAAGTATCTGGCAACAGCTCACCATGACGGTATTCATTTTGCTTTCTTCTCTGGCAGAACGAATGTCGGTTTGGAGGGGTTTGACCTTACGCGGTCTGAAGATACCTACACTCTGCAGCCGATCCCCCGGGGCGCGAAAAGTGGCGGATTACTGCAGGTGGTCATCGGCGCGGCGGTACTTGCCGGTGCATTTTTTGCGCCTGCCGGCCTTATTGCTTTAGGCGTCAGTGCATCCACTGCTGCAGCCACAGGCGCTGCCCTGATGGGCATTGGGATCTCTATGTCGCTCGGCGGCGTGGTGCAGATGCTGACCCCGCAGCCTAAAATGAATGTCGGAGCATCCTCCGGTGCTGACAACAAACCTAACTATGCTTTCGGCGCACCAGTCAATACCGTGGCAATGGGTTACCCGGTGCCGCTGCTTTACGGCGAGCGTGAGACGGGCGGGGCGATAATCAGTGCGGGGATCTTCTCCGGCGATCAGCAGTAAATTAACGAATTCAGTCAGGTCACTTCGGTGGCCTTTTTTTATGGGTGAAATATGTCATTTGTTAAAAGTTATCCGGTACAGGGCCGTAAAGGCGGGGCAGCGAAAGCCCATACTCCGGTTGAGCAGGCTGATAATCTGCTCTCTGTGGCAAAACTAAAAATGTTACTGGCCGTCTGTGAAGGCGAGTCTGAAGGTACGGTCACCGCACAGCAAATTTACCTCAACGATACTCCGCTTGCGAATAATGACGGCAGCTATAACTTTACCGGGGTTAAATGGGAGTTTCGGCAGGGCACGCAGGACCAGGAATATATTCAGGGGATGCCGGAGATTGATAACGAGCTCTCTGCCGGACAGACTATTACTACGGCGAACCCCTGGACGCGGCAGTTCACCGATACCACGCTTGATGCTATTCGCATTAAACTCAGCTTACCCGCTCAGTATCAGTACAAAGATAACGGAGACATGGTGGGTACCGTCACTGAATATGCGATTGATCTCTCTACCGATGGCGGCAGTTATCAGACGGTGGTTCAGGGTAAGTTTGACGGAAAAACCACCTCAGAATATCAGCGGGATCATCGTATTGATTTAGTCAGCGGAGCCTCATCCTCGGCGGTTCGTGTAAGACGTATTACTGCTGACTCTGCAGATACCAGGCTGGTTAATGCCTTTAAAATTTTTTCGTTTGCAGAGGTGATTGATAGCAAACTGCGTTATCCCAATACCGCTCTGCTTTACGTAGAGGTCAATGCCGAGCAATTCACTGGCGGCGCACCGAAAGTAACAGTAAAGATGAAAGGCAAAGTTATCAAAGTCCCTGATAACTATGACCCAGTGACACGCTCTTATTCCGGCAGCTGGTCCGGTAATTTTAAGCTGGCTTACAGTAATAACCCGGCATGGGTGTTCTATGACCTGATTCTGGATAAGATTTACGGCATGGGCAACCGAGTTGATGCTTCAATGGTTGATAAATGGAGTCTGTATCAAATCGCGGTGTACTGCGATGAAATGGTATCGGACGGGGCCGGCGGTACAGAGCCGCGCTTTACCTGTAATGTTTATGTGCAGTCACAGGAAGATGCCTTTACCGTGATGCAGGACTTCGCGGCTATCTTCCGGGGAATGACTTTCTGGGGAAATTCTCAGGTTATCATTAATGCAGATGTGCCTGCAGAGGATACAGAGTGGACTTATGCAGCGGCTAACGTGATTGACGGGCTGTTTAACTATGCCGGCGGCTCGTATAAGAACCGTTATACATCTTGCCTGGTGAGTTATTCAGACCCGGCGAATCACTACTCAGACACAGTCGAGGCAGTGTATGACCCTGCGTTAGTTGAGCGCTATGGTGTACAGCAAATGAGTCTGACGGCTATCGGCTGTACCTCACAGAGTGAGGCGCACCGGCGGGGGCGCTGGGCACTGCTTTCTAATGCGAAAGATGCGACAGTCTCGTTCAGTGTCGGTCTGGACGGGCATATTCCGTTACCGGCGTCAGTGATTGGTGTGGCTGATCCGTACCGCGCCGGAAAACAAAATGGCGGGAGAATATCAGCAGTCAGCGGCTTACATATCACTCTCGACAGAGAGGCTGATTTCGCGGCGGGTGACCGGCTCATCCTGAATTTACCTGACGGCACTTCTCAGACCCGAACGATTGCCAGTATTGCTGATGACAAAAAAACCGTGACGGTTAATACCGCGTATAAAACGCCCCCCGTCCCCGGGGCTGTGTGGGTTATCGACAGTGACAATCTTGCTGTACAGCGATTCCGGGTGACATCGATTACGGACAATGGCGACGGCACCTTTACGGTCGCCGCGGTGCAGTATGACCAGGAAAAGTTCCGCTATATTGATGACGGAGTAAAAATTCAGCCGGCACCGGTCACCGTCACGCCAGCCAGTGTGATGAGTGCGCCGCAGAATATCGTAGTCACTGAGCAGGACCATATTGCGCAGGGAGTGACGGTTGCCACGCTTCAGGCGTCATGGGATAAACCGGAAGGCGCCGTTAACTACACGGCACAGTGGCGTAAAGATAATGGCGACTGGGTGAATATCGGCCTTACCAGTTCGCAGGGCTTTTCTGTACAGGGAATTTATGCCGGTGTTTATGATGTGCGGGTCAGGGCTGTCAACGCGGCGGATATATCCTCACCCTGGGGTTATGCTCAGGGTGTGGCATTATCAGGAAAAATCGGTCAGCCCGGCACCCCTTTAAACCTGCAGGCAACGGATAATGTTGTATGGGACATTGGTCTGACATGGACATTTCCTGATGATGCCGGTGACACTGCGTATACAGAGCTGCAGGTTGCAACCACACCAGACGGACAAAACCCGCAACTTCTGACACAGGTACCTTATCCTGCTGCCGGATATCAGCACGGGCCAATGGCTGCAGGCGTTACAAGATGGTACCGGGCTCGCCTGACAGACAAAGCCGGTAATAAAGGCCAGTGGACAGGCTATGTGACCGGGCAGTCGTCTTCCCGTGCCAGCGATGTACTGAGCTATATTTCCGGAGAAATCAGCAAAACAGATTTAGCTAAAGACCTGACTACTGAGATTGATAATAAAGCGGAACAGTCGAAAGTTGATGCTCAGATATCCGGGGCCAGTACTGCCGCCAAAAATTCACTTGATAGTGCGATCTCCGCGGTAAATCAGCAGCTGGCAGACGCGAAGAAAGACGCTGCCGCGGCTGTTGCCGCCGAAGCAGAGGCCCGTGCAGTCACGGACCGGGAAAACGCGAATGCGATAATTAAGGAAGCACAGGACAGAACTGCTGCTGTTGCGGCTGAAGCTCAGCAAAGAGCGTCAGCGGATAAGAATAACGCCAGCGCAATATCACAGGAGGTGAGTGACAGAGCGGATGCTGTCAACGCTGAAGCTCATGCCAGGGCTGACGCCCTTCTGAATGAGCAGAATTCACGGACAGCAGACATCGCGACCGTGAAAACGCTGATTCAGAACGGTGATAACTCCCTTGCTCAGCAGATAGCCAAAGTCGCCGCCGGTACCGGTGAACAGTTCGACTCCCTCGATATCTGGTATTTCGACAACGGAACCCGCGAGGGATGGACAAGCCACGGCGGCGATCCTGTTATCTCAAGAGACGGCTGGATGCGTCCGGCGGTCAGTGGTGATGAGTATATAAACTCACCCGCGGGATTAAACATCAATTCATCGGCGTACCGATTTCTCAAAGTCAGACTGAGAAAGACAGGAACACTGCATTGGGACGGGCAGCTACGGTGGAAAGACAGTAAGGGGTCATTTAATGACACCAATATGGTCACTGTTGCAGAGCCTGAATGGGACGAAAATAATACAGCAACGATCACATTTCATGATGTACCGTGGACCAATGTTTCCGCCGTTGACCAGTTCCGCTTCGACTTATCAACCGCGGTTGATGCTAATAATTACATTGAGTATGACTGGATTGCTGTTGGCCGGCCAACACCGGGGGCCGGGATGGCAGCATTACAGAGTGAGCAGGCAGCGCGTGTGAATGCGGATGCCGCCGAGGCAACGCAGAGGACCACGCTGGCCACTCAGCTCCGCGGGCCATATACGGGGAGTGATGCCTCTCAGTTAACGTCCGGCCTTATCTACAGTGAGCAGCAGCTGAGAATTACCGCGATAAAAGCGGAGGCCACCGCCAGACAGGCGCTTGAAACTAAGCTTGATGGCAGTGTGTCTGACATAGATAAATCACTGGACACGCTGAACACAGCAACTCAGGCCAACGCATCAGATATTACGAAGCTTAATAGCAGCCTCAGCACCACTGACAGCAACGTGGCAAAAAAAGCCGAAGCAACGGCTCTGAATGCTCTGCAGCAGACCGTCAGTCGGCAGGGAGACACCGTTACCTCGCAGGGTAATTCCATCACTACTCTGCAAAACAGCCTGACACAGACTAATAAGAATGTGGCGACGAAGGCAGATGCTTCTGCACTCAGTGCATTGAACAACACCGTCAGCCAGCAGGGGAGCACACTCTCATCACAGGGCGCTGCCATTACCAGCCTTACCGGCCAGTTAACTTATGGATCAAACCTGGTCCCTAACCCGCAGATGCAGAATAACGCCGCAGGCTGGTCAGCTGTGTCTTCTGGAATAGATAGCGTAAGGAGTTACGTTCAGTCGAACTCTGCTTATGCTCCATCTTCTGCGTACTTTGCTGTTATAGAAGGGCAAGTGTTAGTTGTTACGGCAGATCTCTGGATAAATGTTTCCACCCCCATAATGATCAGATTTAGATTTGACGGGCCTAATCTTAGCAATAATGCTTTCGCTGTATTTGTTGAAAATTCGCCCGTTATTAATACCTGGTTTCAGGGGGTGGGTAAAGCAACCGTTCCATCCGGAGCGACTTCTGCGCAGATACAGATTTATCACGGTTCGGGTAATGCAAGGTTATCAAATCCGCTCGTCTATGTTCAGACAGCAAGCGCTGATGCATTGCAATCCCTGGGGAACAAAGTAACTCAGCAGGGCAACACGCTCACCTCGCAGGGTAATTCTATCACCAGCCTGCAGAACAACCTGGCGCAGACCAATAAAGATGTGGCGACTAAGGCCGATTCATCGGCGCTCAGCACACTGACTAACACGGTGAAAAGTCAGGGTGACAAGATAACGTCGCAGGGTGATGCGATCACCAGCCTGCAAAATAACCTCGTGCAGACCAATAAGACCGTGGCTACAAAGGCGGATGCCTCAGCACTGAGTAATCTGAGTAATACCGTTACTCAGCAAGGAAACTCATTAACCACGCAAAGCAACGCTATCACCAGCCTGAATAACAGCCTCAGCCAGCAGCAGGCAAAAGGCGGGAATCTCGTCACAGACCCCGGCTTTGAGTCTTTCACCGAGTCACGGGATGGCGTTGGCCTTATTACTGACGGGACGCACCATTCAGGGAGTAAGTGCGCTAAGTTACGCAGAACAGCTCCGACAGGCTCAGGCGGGAATAATGATGTCAATTATGGCGGATGGTTTAACGTCAGGCCCGGGCAGGTATTCTATGTCGAAGGATGGTTCAGGTATGACGCGAATAGTACCAGCAAGAATGGTTACGCTAACGTGGGGATATGGACAAATAATTTCGCCGGACAAAACAACTGGTCGACGTGTTTTCAGGTGAAGATTGCAGACTTACCATCGGATATCTCATGGAAGAAATACAGTGGCTACGTCACCGTACCCGCTGACAGCATTAAAGGTGTGCTTTGGTTCGCTATTCCGCAACAGCCAGCCAATACGCAAGGTACATCAATGCTGGTTGATGATGTATATGTCTGTGATGCAACTGAAGGGTACAAGGCTCAGCAGTCAGCTGATGCTAATGCGAAGACGATCAGCACTCTGAGTTCAACTGTAACCAGCCAGGGCAACACGCTCACCTCGCAGGGTAATTCTATCACCAGCCTGCAGAACAACCTGGCGCAGACCAATAAAAATGTGGCGACTAAGGCCGATGCATCAGCACTGAACACACTAAACAACACGGTGAAGAGTCAGGGCGACACGATCAGCTCTCAGGGTAACGCTATCACCCAGCTGAACAACGGCTTATCTCAGACCAACAAAACTGTAGCCGCTAAGGCTGACGCTTCGGCACTGAACAATCTGAGCAACACTGTTAATCAGCAGGGTAATACAATTAGCGTCCAAGGGCAGCGTGTCACTGCGCTTGAATCGAATATTACCGCGGGGGATAACCTTCTGCCTAACCCGCAGTTCCTTAACGCAGGACAAGGCTGGAACGGTGTGCTGACTACTGTCAACGGCTATTCTGCAATTACTACCGGTGCCGGTGGTGGCTGGTCGCCTAACGCGGGTAAATTTACGGTCAGCCCGGGTGATATTCTTGATGTGTCGTTGATGTGTAAAGCAAATATTAACTTTACTAATGTAGGCTTCGCTATCCGTTTTGATGGCCCTGGCGTTAGTAACAAAGGTATAGGGTCTGCAAGGCAGAACTTTAAATCGGGGGATATTAAAGCGATTTCCTGGAGCGTTACGGTGCCTGATGGTGTTACAACCGGACTGCTTCAGCCCGATCAGAACTGCGCGGCCGGTTCGTTAACAATATACAATATTGTGATAACCAGGAGGGACGCAGGGACCATCGCAAACTCATCAGCAATTAACACGCTTAATAGCACGGTAAAAACTCAGGGAGATACCATCACCTCCCAGGGTAACGCGATCACTCAGCTGAATAATGGTCTGACACAGACAAACAAATCTGTGGGAACAAAGGCTGACGCTTCTGCCCTGAACAGCCTGAGTAACACGGTCACTCAACAGGGCAGCACCATCAGCTCGCAGGGGACGGCGATCGCCAACCTGAGTAACAGCCTTACGCAGACTAATAAGGACATGGCGACTAAGGCAGATACCAGTGCGCTGAGTAACCTTAGCAATAACGTGCAGGCGCAGGGGAGCCACCTGACAGCTCAAGGTCAGCAATTAACTGTCCTGTCTTCCAGCATCAGCGCCGGGGATAACCTTGTGCCTAACCCGGATATGCTGAGTAGTGCTCAGGGGTGGAGCTATCAAAAGCTTGGCTCTATGAATGGTCAGCCCTATGTTCAATCGTCAAGTGGTTATAACCCAACGACTCCGAAGTTTTCGGTATTAGAGGGTGATATCTTAGATGTCAATTTGATTGCCAGAATGAGTCTGGCAGCAAGTGGAATATCATGGCAAATCAGGTTCGATGGTGATGGCTTTACGAACAGGACTGTAAATCTCTCCACCGATAACTATGCAGCGACAGAGCATAAGTCAGTCAGTGGGTCAGTCACTGTTCCGTCCGGGGCCAATACTGCATACCTTCAGCCAGGTCAGGCGGTTCCATCCGGCAATGACCTCATGCTTTGGGCTGTTCGTATCACCCGCAGAAGTGCCGCAACACTCGCAAATGCATCTGCGATTAACACTCTTAGCAACAAGGTGACGCAGCAGGGTAATACGATAACCTCTCAGGGGAGCGATATTACTCAGTTGAATAACAG
>NZ_JAERJN010000026.1:0-46016 GCF_018257595.1 Tatumella sp. JGM94
GAGACGTTTGATATCAATCCTGCGAGTGCCCACACAGATTGTCTGATAAATTGTTAAAGAGCGTTGCAGTTCAACCGCTTAGGTTGTCACTGCGAGGTGGCGTATATTACGCTTTTCACCTCAGGAGTCAACCACTATTTCGTGATTTTTCTCCGGACCGAATCGCTTCAGTCCCTGTCACGCCGCTGCGCATCGCGCTTTGCCGTGTCAGTGGTTGCGCATTATAGGGAGTTAATTTTTTCTGGCAAGGGTTTATTTTAAATTAATTACTGAGTGGCGGATTTTCCTCCGAATCAGCCACTTTTACAGCGATTTGCCGGTAATTTGTGCAAAATTATCGGCAAAATCTGCAACCTGAGACCAGTCCGTGTACTCGACTTCTTTCGAAGTGTCCGTTTCTCCTCCGGTAATCTTCATGATCAGGCGGATCATAAATTTATCAAACCAGCGATAACGGGGATAACGTAAAGCACCGGCCACCACCAGACAGCGATCCGGGGTCCAGGGCGACTGTTCAAGAAACTTACGGGTATAGACATTTGTGTGCGGTGTGCATTTATCCGCTTTACGGGCCGTCAGGTTTACTGAGATGAAACCGCTGATCCTTGCCTGTAACTCAGGCAGATGGTCAGCAATACAGCGATGAACCTCCGGTGCATAATGTCCATAACGGATAGAGGCTGCAATTAATAGCCGGTCATAGGCCTGCCAGTCTGCAGTCCCGATATCCTTAATATTGATAACATCACATTCTGTCAGTGGCTGTACCTGATCAGCAATAAACCGGGCAATACGTTGTGTCTGACCGTCCCGGGTGGAAAACAATACCAGCATCTTCATTCTTCTTTATCCCTTATTCCCGCCAGAAGGTCGGAGTAAACAGTACCAGCAGGGTAAACACTTCCAGACGACCAAACAGCATGGTCGAAATAAGGATCCACTTTGCCGTATCATTCATTGACGCGAAGTTGTCTGCGACAACCCCTAATCCCGGGCCGAGGTTATTCAATGTTGCTGCTACTGCAGCGAAGGCCGAGAAGTTATCGATCCCGGTGGCAATGATGGCCAGCATACTGATCAGAAAGACCAGCGCATAAGCAGAAAAGAATCCCCAGACTGCTTCAAGGATCCGCTCAGGCAAGGCTCGCTCCCCAAGCTTAATAGTGTAGACCGCATTAGGATGTACCAGCCGTTTAAGTTCACGTGACCCTTGCTTGCACAGCAGTAAAATCCGGATAACTTTCAGCCCGCCTCCTGTTGAACCAGCACAGCCACCGATAAATGCAGAACACAGCAGCAGGATAGGAAGGAAAGATGGCCAGTGGGAGATACTGTCGGTGGTGAAGCCGGCCGTAGTTGCCATTGACACAACCTGGAAGAAGGCCTGATTCAGGGTCTGGAAAAAACCATTATAGGTATTATGTATCCACAGGATCAGGGTTGCGATAGCCACCAGCGTGAACTGTACCCCGATAAATACCCTGAATTCCGGGTCCCGCCAGTATCCCCGTAAGCTGCGCCCGCTTAATAAAGAGAAGTGCAGGCCATAGTTACATCCGGAGATCAGCAGGAAAATGGCAACGATAGTATTAATCGTCGAACTATGGAAATAGCCGATACTGGCATCATGGGTAGAAAATCCGCCGATAGCGATAGTCGAGAAACTGTGTCCGATAGCGTCAAACAACGGCATGCCGGCCAGCCATAATGCAACAGCACAGGCGATGGTCAGCAGCACATAGATCAGCCACAGCGTTTTGGCCGTTTCAGCAATCCTCGGCCGCATTTTATGATCTTTCAAAGGACCGGGCATTTCGGCACGATACAGCTGCATGCCGCCAACTCCGAGAATCGGTAAGATAGCCACCGCCAGCACAATGATCCCCATACCTCCCAGCCACTGCAGCATCTGACGGTAGAACAGAATAGCTTTCGGCAGTGAGTCCAGCCCTACCAGCGTTGTCGCACCGGTGGTGGTCAGTCCGGAAAAAGATTCAAAGAAGGCATCGGTCACCGACAGATGAGGTCGTTCCGCAAAGATAAACGGCATCGCCCCGACACTGCCTAATACGGTCCAGAACAACACCACAATCAAAAACCCTTCACGGGGTTTGAGTTCAACTTTCTGTTTACGGTTAGGCCACCAGAGTATTGAACCGATAATCAGTGCCATAATAAACGTCTGGCTAAAAGCCCGTCCTGCCCCGTCACGATAAATCAAGGCAACCAGCCCCGGCATAATCATGGTGACAGAGAAAATAATGATCAATAAACCCACGATGCGGGTAATAGCACGAAAGTGCATTATTCCTGTCCTTAACTCTATATAGGAAGTTGATTTACCCGCTGAAGCATCAGTCTGCCCCGGCTGAAATCTGAGAGATGTTGTGTAAACTCACCGACCCGGCCATGGGGCAAAGCAAGGGTCAGTATGATATCGGCCTGGTAATCCCTGAGGATCATTTTCCCCTGATGACGTTCAACCAGACGTTCAATATCATCCAGCTGCCGGTAATCGCAGCATAGCGTAAACGTCTGCATCGGGACTTTAGTTGTCCGTGTCAGAGCACTGAGCCCCTGACGAACCCCGCCGCCATAAGCTTTAACCAGCCCGCCGGTCCCCAGCATAACGCCGCCATAGTAACGGACGACTACCGCTGTCACCTCACCCAGCCCGCTGCCCATCAGCTGGGCCAGCATCGGTTTACCTGCCGTACCTGAAGGTTCACCATCATCCGAGAAGCCCAGTTGTTGTGAGTCGTCCGGTGCACCCGCTACCCATGCCCAGCAATGGTGCCGGGCATCAGGATGCTGACTTTTTATCTGCCGGACAAAGTCCCTGGCGCTCTCAGCGCCTTCAGTGTGGGCCAGAAAGGTGATAAAACGACTTTTCTTTATGCTTTCTTCCGTCACACTGATTTCTGCAGACGGAATATCATAAGCGTCCATCAGGCTAACTGCAGGTCGCGGGTCATATTTTCGATGCCATCCTGGCGAATAACGACGTTGTCTTCAATACGGATCCCACCGTAAGGTTTCAGTGCATCAATCAGTTGCCAGTTGAAATGCTTACTAAAACTGCCCTGCCGCCACGCCGAAAGTAAAGATTCTATAAAATACAGACCAGGTTCAATCGTCAGAACCATCCCCGCAGCCAGAGTCCGGGTACAACGCAGCCACGGATACTGTGCTGGCGGTGCCAGGTGTGTGCCTTTCTCATCCTGCATAAATCCGGCGACATCATGTACCTGCAAGCCCAGAGAATGACCGACACCATGAGGCATAAACAGCGAGGTGATATTTTCACTGACCAGTGCTTCTTCACTCAGTCCGCTGATAATACCGAAGTCAGTCAGCATACGGGCAATGCGCTGATTCATCTGCACATGATAGTCCGTGTAGCAGACCCCGGCCTGTAAAGTCGCGATCAATTGCTGCTGATGCTGGTCCATCGCGCTTACCAGTTCCGCATACAATGACGCAGGATCCCATGCATAACTGCGGGTTAAATCCGCCGCGTAACCATGATATTCAGCCCCGGCATCCAGCAGAAAGCTGCGCGGTTCGGCAGGCGTGTCACTATCCAGCTGAGTATAATGCAGCACAGAAGCATGTTCATTCAGCGCCACAATATTGCCATAAGGCACATCTGTATCACGCTGCCCGGTTGCCTGCAGATAGGCTGAATTAATCAGGAACTCACTTTGTCCGTCAAAGAAAGCCTGTTTTGCCGCACGGTGTCCCTGTACAGCAATCTTCTGCGCTTCACGCATACAATAGAGTTCATAATCTGTTTTAACACTACGGTGATAATGCAGATAATCAAGTACCGGCTGCGGATTGATATTCTGTTCCGTAATACCGAGTTGCGTTGCACGTCCGGCTACCGGACCAATATAAGCAACCTGACCTCTGTCAGCAGGTAACAGTCTGGCAATATGCTGGCTTTCGCGTAACGGGATGATATCGAACTCACTGGTCCAGAAACTGTCCGGCAGTTCATCAGTTTTATGCCAGTAATCGACTGGCGAGTAAAACCACAGACGCGGTTTACTTACACCGTCAATCCATAACCAGCAATCAGGCGTCCGGGTCACCGGGATCCATGCTTTGAAATGCGGATTGACTTTAAACGGATAGGGATGATCATCAAGGAACACATTTTGCAATTCTCCTGAATGAATCAATAAGGCCTGCAGGTTACCCGCCTCAAGTATCTTTCGGGCACGGTGCTGTAATGTCGTCAGGTGTGTTTTATACAACTCATTGAGTGAATTCATCCCGGTCCTCTCTGGCATAAGAATTTGTGCCATTTTATCACAGCTGTTGCCGGGATGCCGCGCTGACCATCACGGGCAGTTGCTCACCGGACCGGCGGGGTAGCGGATACGCTGTCGCGGTCAACGGGCAGTGACGTTTTCAGGGAAATAACAGGATTTACAGGGGATCAACGTGGGCAGGCGTTGCAGCAGTGACTGCAACGCCTGTTCAGGACAACATGCTGCGGTTATCAGATAAAAGCGAAAGCATCACCATAAATCTGACTGCTGATAGCTTCTCTTTCAGCACAGAAACGCTCACGCGCCGCTTTGGCCATTTCGAAACGCCCTGCAATATAAATGTCGTATTCTTTCAGTGAACTGTAATCCTGAATTACCGCCGGTAATACAGTGCCGGTTCTGCCCTGCCAGTCAGCATCAGGCTGTTCAACGACCGGTACGACCTTAAGATTAGGATGGCGTACTGCCAGTGCGTTCAGTTCTTCCAGATCATAGAGATGTTGAGGCTCACGCCCGCCCCAGTAAATGGCAATCTCACGCTGCGGATTTTCAGACAAGGCCGTCAGCAGGATAGAACGTACATAAGAGAACCCTGTACCGCCTGCAATAAGAATCATCGGCCGATCGCTGTCTTCACGCAGCGCCGCATTACCGTGTGGCATATCCACAGTGATCTGTCGCTGATCACGGATACGATCCATCACAGCCATCGCATACAGATTGAGATCCGATGCGCCGATATGCAGTTCAATAATGTCTTTATCCATCGGCGTCGATGCCAGAGAAAAAGGACGTTTATCATTTTCATCCATTACTACCATCAGATACTGACCCGCGCGAAAACTATAGTCGGCTTCAGGCACTAACCGGACCCGATAGACAGTGTCGGTAATGGTTTCTACAGAAATAACTTTACAGCTTAATCTTGTCATGCGTTCCCTCTGTCGGGTCTTTAGCTAAAATTGGTGGTTCTCTGTTAACGTACGGAACGGGGTTCAAATATCGCCAGCTCATCCCATATCTCATCAACACGGGCCGTCACCTTAGGATCTTTCACAATCGGACGACCCCACTCGCGATCCGTTTCTCCCGGCCATTTATTGGTAGCATCCATCCCCATTTTTGAGCCGAGGCCGGAGACCGGTGAAGCAAAGTCGAGGTAGTCAATCGGGGTATTTTCAACAATTACCGTGTCTCTGGCCGGGTCCATGCGGGTGGTAATGGCCCAGATAACATCATTCCAGTCGCGGGCATTGACATCATCATCGCAAACAATGACAAATTTGGTGTACATAAATTGCCGCAGGAAAGACCATACTCCAAACATAACGCGTTTTGCATGTCCGGCATATTGTTTCTTCATGGTCACGACGGCCAGCCGGTAAGAACATCCCTCAGGAGGCAGATAGAAATCAACAATTTCCGGAAACTGTTTGATCAGAATAGGCACCAGCACTTCATTCAGTGCAACCCCCAGAGCGGCAGGTTCATCGGGCGGACGGCCTGTATAGGTGGAATGGTAAATTGCCTGCTGGCGTTTGGTGATTTTTGTCACGGTGAATACAGGGAAGTTATCAACTTCATTGTAGTACCCTGTATGATCACCATAGGGACCTTCCGCAGCCATATCGCCAGGCTCAATATACCCTTCGAGGATAATTTCAGCACTGGCCGGAACATCGAGATCATTCGACAGGGATTTTACCACATCCGTTTTACTGCCCCGGAGCAGCCCGGCAAATGCATATTCGGAGAGAGTATCGGGTATCGGCGTCACTGCAGCCAGAATAGTCGCCGGATCGGCACCTAAGGCGACAGAAACCGGAAACCGTTCACCCGGACGGGCTTTACACCATTCCTGAAAATCCAGTGCCCCGCCACGGTGTGATAACCAGCGCATAATCAGGCGATTTTTACCAATCACCTGCATACGATAAATCCCGAGATTTTGCCGCTCTTTGTGCGGACCTCGAGTCACGGTCAGACCCCAGGTAATCAGCGGTGCTGCATCTTCCGGCCAGCAGGTCATTACCGGTATCGCCGAGAGGTCAACGTCATCATCCTGTAAGATGATTTCCTGACAGGGGGCACTGCTGCGTCGCCTGGTGGGCATACTCAGTACTTTTTTAAAACGCGGCATCTGTTCGAACAGGTCACGGAAACCTTTTGGCGGTGCCGGCTCTTTAAGAAAAGCCAGTAACTCTCCGACATCACGTAATGCACTGACATCTTCCTGCCCCATCCCCAAGGCAACCCGTGCGGAGGTCCCGAACAGGTTACAGAGTACGGGCATCGCATAGCCTTTCGGATTTTCAAACAATAAGGCAGGTCCGCCGGCACGCAATGTCCGGTCGGCAATCTCAGTCATTTCTAAATTAGGATCAACAGGATAACTAATCCTTTTTAATTCACCACGCTGCTCAAGTTGTTGCAGGAAGTCTCTTAAGTCCTGATATTTCATGAGGTTTTTACTTTATTGCTGCAGATAATCTGGCCATTATAAGGAGGATTGCATCAGGATGCTGAGATTTATTAGCCTGTCGGTGCGGAACATAATCTGTACGATGTCATTCAGGGTACTGAATAGGGCCTGCAAATCATTATTTACACAGCGATGAAAATAACCGCAATCCCATGACCCGCAAGGGATACAAGGCTGCGTAACCCGGATAAATAGCCTATAACTCCCTTATGAGTTTTGTTATTCTTTGCTGCCGGTTAAATGGAGCGGTTATGGAATCCTGGTATTTACTTTTTTGCAAACGTGGTCAGTTATTACGCGCACAGGAACACCTTGAGCGCCAGGGCGTTGCCTGCCTGAGCCCGGTGACTGAGGTGGAAAAGAAAGTGCGGGGCAAACTCAGTATGGTGAGTGAGCCGCTGTTTCCTAATTATCTGTTTATCCGTTTTTCCCCGGAAGTTATCCATACTACAACCATTAACGCTACCCGCGGCGTCAGCCATTTTGTCCGGTTTGGCGCATTGCCTGCTACGGTACCGGAAGAAGTCATCGATAGTATTATCAATAAAGATTATCAGTGTCTGCAGGCCGGGGAACGGCCCCGGCAGGGAGATGAAGTCGAAATCATTGCCGGGACATTCGAAGGACTACGGGCGATATTTACTGAGCCGGAAGGCGAAACCCGCTCGCTTTTACTGCTTAACCTGCTAAACAAACAGGTAGTGCGCAGTATCGGTAATCAGCAGTTTCGTAAAGTCTGGCCTGATTAACTGAGGCGGAACAGTTGCCGGGCATTGTGGTCAGTCTGTTTCGCCAGTAATTCCACATCTTCGTTCCGCCATGCAGCAACCTGCTGCAGGATATGTGGCAGAAAGCAGGGTTCATTACGTCTTGAAGGCGGTCGTGGATGCATATCACGTGGGATCAGATAAGGTGCATCCGTTTCCAGCAACAGGCGGTCGGCAGGAATCACAGGCAGTAACTCCCGCAGCCCGAGGCCTCTGCGTTCATCACACACCCAGCCGGTGATCCCGACATACATACCTGCTGCCAGACACTCTTCAAGTTCCTGGCGGGTTCCGGTAAAGCAGTGGACAACGGCTGCCGGTAACTTATCCAGCCATCCGGCAAGTACTGCCATAAAACGCTGAT
Source organism: Tatumella sp. JGM94 (assembly GCF_018257595.1). Lineage (NCBI taxonomy): Bacteria > Pseudomonadati > Pseudomonadota > Gammaproteobacteria > Enterobacterales > Erwiniaceae > Tatumella > Tatumella sp. JGM94. Next base: position 7,894 of record NZ_JAERJN010000026.1, read on the forward strand.
GGGCTTCACGGCAGTGCAGAAACACCGGCAACTGTAATTCAGCCGCTAATGCCAGCTGTGCATCGAACGCATATTCCTGTTGATTATGATCGGCGAGGTTACGGTTGAAATCGAGGCCACATTCACCAATTGCCACAACTTCAGGCTGACCGGCCAGACGGCGCAACGTGCCTGCTGTTTCCTGCGACCATTCACTGGCATGGTGGGGATGAACGCCGGCAGTAGACCAGCAGTAGTCGGGGTGCTGCTTTGCCAGCGATAAAGCCTGCTGACTTTCGAGTGCATTGGTCCCGGTAATCAGCATACCGGATACCCCTGCACTGCGCGCCCGTGAAACCACCTGTTTACGATCTTTCGCAAACTGCGTACTGGTCAGGTTGACACCAATATCAAACATAGTTATTCCCAAAAAGCGTAACCACCCTGACGGGTGGTTTTAGTTAACATTTCCCGTGTTTACGGGAACCTGAGCCGGGATCTCAGGATTCGCTATCCTGATCTTTATCCTTATCCCAGCGTCCTTTACCAACATAGTAACGTGAGAAGAATACGCCGACTTCAAACAGGCAGTACATCGGAATAGCGAGCAAAGTTTGGGAAAAAACATCAGGAGGGGTTAACAGCATGCCGACCACAAACGCACCGACCAGCATATAAGGCCGTTTCTTTTTCAGGTCTTCGGGGGAAGTAATGCCCGTCCAGCAAAGCAGTACAATCGCGACCGGTACTTCAAATGCCACACCAAAGGCCAGAAACAGTGCCATAACAAAATCAAGGTAGTTACTGATATCTGTAGCAATCTGTACGCCGTGCGGTACTGTCTTGGCGAAAAAGCCAAACGCCAGCGGGAACACGATAAAATAGGCAAAACAGACACCGATATAAAACAATAGCGAACTGGAAAACAACAAAGGCATGATCAGCCGGCGTTCATGACGATATAACGCCGGTGCCACAAATGCCCATAACTGGTAGAGGATCACCGGTACCGCCAGAAACACCGAAACAATAATCGTCAGTTTTATCGGCGTAAAGAAAGGTGATGCCACATCAGTCGCAATCATACTGGCGCCGGTTGGCATCTGACGGATTAAAGGGGCTGCAACTAACTGGTAGATATCATTGGAAAAATAGACCAGACACAGGAAAATAACCAGTATTGAGACAATACAGTATAACAGGCGTTTACGCAGTTCTATCAGATGGCTGATCAGTGGTTGAGTATCTTGTACATCCATGATTATCGTTCTTCACTTACGGATGAAGCAGGTTTTGTCGCGGACTCTGGTTCCGCGTTAACGCTGCTGGCTGTGCGGGTATCTGCCGGGGTATCAGCTCCGGCAGAAGATGCTGTCGGGTGCTGAGGCGGCTCTGTCACCGAAGGCGTTACAGGGGGCGGTGTCGTTTTTTCCGACCCGGCAGATGGCTGACCGGCGTTTCCGCCATGGGCTTTATCATCATATCCTTCCATATCAGTTGCCTCACGATAGGTACGCTTCATTGAGTCAGCCGTTTTACGCAGCTCTTCCATTGATTCTTTCAGCTCAGGGGAAAGCGTACCTTTACCTGCCTCTTCAACTTTTTTCAGACTGTCCTGTAACTCCTGCAGCTTAAGCTCCTGAGCCAGCTCATTCTGTACGTTGGCTGCCAGAGAGCGCATCGCGCGGATCCAGCCGACAACGGTTTTCACCGCCACAGGTAATCGCTGTGGCCCGAGAACAATCAGACCAATCACGAATACCAGTAAAAGCTCACTAAAACCTATATCGAACACGGTTTATACCTGATCGTTATCTTTACGGGATTCTTCTTTTACAGAAGACGCGGGTTTTTTCTCTGAAATCGGTGTTGCGGGGAAGTCCGCATCCTGCCCTTTTTTCTCATCTTCGTCGCTCATGGCTTTTTTAAAGCCTTTAATCGAAGATCCTAAATCTGAGCCAAGACCCCGCAGTTTTTTAGTACCAAACAACAGTACCAGAATGACCACAATGATAAGTAACTTCCAGATACTAATGCCGCCCATTTTTAACCCCTGAATTCCATGATCCAATGATACAAGGCGTATCATTACGCCTTATTCCCCTGAACTTAGCGCGGTTGGGCTAAAACAGACAATCAGTTTGTCTTCCGCCAACCGGCCAGCCATGTTAACACACCAGCAACAATCAGTAGCACCGAAGTTACATCCCATTGGGGACGTCCGATCGTCACTGCCGTACCACAGAGCAGAAAAACAGCGCCGATCCCGAACAGATAACGTGCCTGACTATGCCGTACACGCTGTGCATTCATTTCATGCGCCAGCTTATCAACACTGTGTTTCAGTAACTTATGTTGCCGCATTCCGTCATAAAGTAACTCAGGTAATTCGGGAAGCTTTTCTGCCCATGAAGGTGCTTTCGTCTTCACTGCCCGCCAGATAGCAGGCAGTCCTACCTGATCTTTAATCCACTCCTCGAGGAATGGTTTGGCTGTTTTCCAGAGATCCAACTGCGGATATAGCTGACGGCCAATACCTTCAACATACAGCAATGTCTTCTGCAACAACACCAATTGCGGCTGAACTTCCATATTAAAACGACGGGCTGTATTGAACAGATTCAGCAGCACATGACCAAAGGAAATTTCCGCCAGCGGTTTTTCAAAAATAGGTTCACAGACAGTACGGATAGAAAACTCAAAATCTTCGACATTGGTATCCGGCGGAACCCAGCCCGAATCCACGTGCAGTTCGGCCACCCGCCGGTAATCACGGTTAAAGAAAGCAATGAAATTTTCAGCCAGGTAACGTTTATCATCTTTATTCAGTGAGCCGACAATACCGCAGTCAATGCCGATATACTGCGGGTCTTCCGGATGATCATAGCTGACAAAAATATTCCCCGGATGCATATCCGCATGAAAGAAACTGTCGCGGAATACCTGGGTAAAGAAGACCTGAACACCCCGTTCTGCAAGTAACTGCATATTCACGCCATGAGCCTTTAATGCTGCCGTATCGGAGACAGGGATCCCGTAGATACGCTCCATGACCAGCATATTCTCACTGCAATAATCAGAATAAATAAACGGCACATACAGCATGTTATTGTTTTCAAAGTTCCGCCTCAGCTGGATAGCATTGGCCGCTTCACGCTGTAAATTCAGTTCATCCAGCAGGGTTTTCTCATAATCCCGGACAACTTCGACAGGGCGCAGCCGCCTGCCGTCGGGTAACAACCGTGGTACCCAGCGTGCCAGCCGATAGATAAGACGCATGTCCGCTTTTATCACCGGCAAAATATCAGGACGGATAACTTTTATGACAATATGTTTGCCATTCTCTTTAAGAGTGGCCGTGTGTACCTGAGCGATAGACGCTGAAGCCAGAGGGGTTATTTCGAAATCATCAAACCACTGTTCAACCGGTCCTCCCAGCGATTTTTCAATCTGCTGTTTAGCTTTTGCACCGTCAAAAGGCGGGACTTTGTCCTGCAGTGAAGAAAGCTGATCGGCGATTTCCGGCGGAAACAGGTCTCGTCTGGTGGACAGCATCTGGCCAAATTTAATCCATACCGGCCCCAGCTGTTCCAGTGCCATTCTGAGACGCACACCCAGCGCTTCATTCGGGTAACGGTTAGGGATCCAGAAAATACAACGCCGCCAGAAGCGCAGCAGTATGGTCAGGCGGGTACGGGGAATAAGCTCATCCAGACCATGAGACAAGAAAATACGAATAATGAAATAGAGTCGCCGAATTTCTCCAACAGTCATTTCTTCTCCCATTGTGCCAGCCGCGCATCCAGCGCTTCCAGCGTTTTGTCCAGCGCCGCGGTTTCTTCACAAAACCACGCCACTTCGAGGGCGCCGGGGGCGACCCGCCACTCCTCAGTCAGAATTTCGCCCAGTTGTTGTTGCTTACCACTGATCTGCTGGCGGGCAAACGAAAATAAGCGCTGTCCTGCACGGCTGATCCCACGGGCAGCAATGTCACCGACCAGCGGTGCCATATATTCAGCGGGGTCAAGCTCAGCTAAATCAATCAGCGCAGAGAATTGCTGAATCACCTGTAAATCGCCCTGAACATCCAGCCGGCCCTGCCTGATTAACGCGGTCATATTCTGCCGGTCACGCAGCTCCGGTAACACTGACAATGCCAGCGAGACAGTACAGTCACTGTCGCCCTGCCAGTCGCCGATCACATCCAGTTGCTGTTCGCTGAATACCAGTACCAGTGGTGTGGAAAACTCGCTGAACTTCAGGGTCAGTACTTTTCCTTTTAACCGCTGGCGGGCAGCCTTAAGGCCCCGGTCCTGGTATAATACGCGGTTAAGTGTATTCTCGATAACCGCCGTCAGCAGCGGCATTGCAGTGATTACCGTTGACATCAGAATTTATATCCGCGGTGAAGGGCAACGATCCCTCCGGTCAGGTTGTAATAGGTGGTATTTTCGAAACCGACCTCATTCATCATACCTTTCAGCGTTTCCTGATCAGGGTGCATACGGATAGACTCTGCCAGATAACGATAACTTTCTGCATCGCCCGCGACCAGTTGCCCGATTCGCGGTAAAATATGGAAAGAATAGGCATCGTAAGCTTTGCTTAATGGCTCAAGCAGCGGTTTTGAGAATTCCAGTACCAGTAAGCGTCCGCCCGGTTTAAGTACGCGGAACATCGATGCCAGAGCTTTCTCTTTTTCGGTGACATTACGCAGCCCGAAAGAGATTGTAATACAGTCAAAATAATTATCCGGGAATGGCAGAGCTTCTGCGTTGGCCTGCACATAACTGACGTTACCTGATACCCCACTGTTACGGAGCTTTTCGCGGCCCATTTTTAGCATCGAACTGTTAATATCTGCCAGTACTACCTGGCCAGTGTCCCCGACTAAACGGGAGAATTTCGCCGTCAGATCACCGGTTCCTCCGGCGAGATCCAGCACCCGCTGCCCGCGGCGAACACCGCTGCAATCAATGGTAAAACGCTTCCAGATACGATGGATGCCCATCGACATCAAATCGTTCATCAGGTCATATTTTGCTGCTACGGAATGGAACACGTCAGCAACTTTTTCAGCCTTTTCGTTTTTTGCTACGGTCTGAAAACCAAAATGTGTTGTTTCCTGAGATTCATCTGCCATCGGTATTACCTGCTCTGTAATCAATACTGTCTGAAGTGTACCAGACTCCCGAAGGCCAGGCACGTTACGCCACCACTATTCAGCTATTCCCCGGAGGGGCCTTATTGTCCCACGTATTCTGCAGGCCGGCCAGAGTGCTTTCGCCGTCCTGCGGGTCATCTTCTGGTGGTAAATCAAATGAAAGGGCTTTCGCGGTTATTTTCGGATCTATCGGTCGCCGGACTTCCACCCCCATATGGCGAAAAGCCTCAGCCCTTGCGACCAGATTGCCCCGCCCTTCGGTCAGTTTTTTCATCGATTGCTGGTAGCTGTCGCGGGCTTTATCAAGATGGTTGCCCATGCTCTGCATATCGTCGACAAACAAGCGCATTTTGTCATATAGCCTGCCGGCTTTTTCTGCAATATCCCGTGCATTCTGGCTTTGATGTTCATAACGCCAGAGATTACTGATGGTCCGTAAGGCCACCAACAGCGTCGTCGGACTGACCAGCATAATGTTCTGTTGCAGTGCCTCATTAACCAGCTCAGGCTCTCTGTCCAGTGCCAGTAAAAACGCCGGTTCGACCGGAATAAACATTAAGACATAATCCAGCGATTTTACTCCGGGCAGTTGCTGGTAATCTTTACGGCTGAGTAACCGCAGGTGATTACGCATTGCGGAGATATGCTCACGCGCCGCCTGTTCACGTAGCAGGTCATCTTCGGCGTTAAAATAGCGCTCATAGGCCACCAGTGTCATTTTAGCGTCAATTACCACATCCTTATTCTGCGGCAAATGCACAATAACATCAGGCTGATAACGCCCGTCATTACGCTGAATGCTGACCTGAGTCTCATATTCATAGCCTTCCCGCAGTCCTGATGCTTCCAGCACACGCGCCAGGATAACCTCCCCCCAGTTCCCCTGGGTTTTATTATCCCCTTTCAGGGCGCGGGTCAGGTTAACGGCTTCCTGAGCCATTTGACTATTCAGTTTTTGTAACTGACGGATTTCATGTGTAAGCGTATGCCGCTCACGGGCCTCACTGCTAAAACTGTCATTAATCTGCCGCCGGAAGCCGTCCAGCTGTTCCCGCAGGGGTGTCAGCAGACCCTGCAGACTTTGCCGGTTTTGCTCATCGAAACGGCGGCCGCTGTGTTCGAAAATGCGACCGGCCAGATTTTCGAATTGTGCCGCCAGTCGCTGTTCGCTGTTGATCAGTACACGCTGTTTTTCTTCGGCCGCCAGCCGGGTGTCCTCCAGCCGGGTAGTCACTTCACGCAGTTCGGCTTCCTGCGTCCGATAGATATCCGCCTGATGGCGCAGTTCCTGGCTGAGTTGTTCACTCTGTTCACGCCAGTATGTCAGCTGTTGCAGTTTTTCCTGCTGTGCGGCAACCGTGCCATGTAACTGCCGGAGTTCGAGATCTTTCTGCCGGCCGGACTGCTGCTCTGAACCCAGAACCTGTTGTAACTGATCGATCGTTTCCTGCCTGACCCGCTGCTCAGCGGCATAGGCCGCCAGTTGATGACCCGACCGAAGTACAGCGACCAGCCAGCCCAGACCGGCGCCACCCAACAGCAGACATCCTGAAATAATAAGTTGCGTATCCACCCGTTTCCCCGCTTAACACACTGTTAAAGGAAAGGTAGAGTCGCACTGTATAGATGTCCAGATAATTTTCGCGGAGATAAGATGCCGGTTACGCTATCCTCCGGATAACGCAACCCCGTATAAGAAGAGTTATAACAACGATTTGGCTGCGTTTACTACGATCTGTACCGCCTGACTTTCGGTTTTTTTCATGGTGGCACTGTCAGGGATCTCTTTCTGGGTGCGGTTTACAATTACCCCGGCGATCATACCTGCTCTCAGGCCCTGGCTGGCACACATGGTCAGTAAGGTGGCTGACTCCATTTCATAGTTCAGCACTCCCATCGACTGCCACTCTTCCATCGATCCGCGGAAAGATTTCACCACTCTTCCTGAGAAGGTGTCATAACGTTCCTGGCCCGGGTAAAACGTATCTGAGGATGCAGTAACCCCGATATGGGTAGTTGCACCGGCATGACGGGCAGCCTCCGCCAGAGCTGTGGTACAGGTAAAATCAGCTACCGCAGGGAACTCCAGCGGCGCAAAGTGGAGACTGGCCCCGTCCAGCCGGACAGAAGCGGTGGTAACCAGCACATCGCCGACATGAATATGCGGCTGAATCGCGCCTGTTGTCCCTACCCGTAAAAAAGTACGTATCCCTAACTGGGCCAGTTCTTCCACCGCGATAGAGGTGGACGGGCCGCCAATACCGGTAGAACAAATAATAACCGGCTTACCTTCAATAAAAGCAATCCAGCTGGTGAATTCACGGTGTGCGGCCAGCTGGCGGGGATTGTCCATCAGCTCCGCTATCTTTTTTACCCGTTCAGGATCACCCGGAACAATCGCCAGGGTGGCTCCCTGAAGGTCAGCTTTAGCCAGTCCGAGATGGAAAACTTCAGGTTGCGACATAGTAACCTCGATAACTACAGTGGATGATGTCCCAATTGTACGTGAACCACCGGCATTTTATGTGACGGGAATCAATATAAAAAAATGGTATTACATACAAAGGCAGATAAATGCGGGATGTGTTTCGCAAATAGAATTTTCTGGATATTGATAATTTTCAATAAAATGCATTAACAAAACCCGTCGCAGAGCGGACGGCTGATAAAAATTCAGAACGGCCCCGAAGGCAGCATCTTTTATCCGGGATACACTCAGAGTGACTGAATACCGGCCGTTTCCCGATACAGGGAACGTTCATTACGGTCACAGACAGGAAAACGATATGAAAAAAACGCTGATTCTCTGTATGACAGTACTGACACTGACCGGGTGCAGCACCCTGGGTAACTTTTTTGATGGTATGTTTACCGGCGGCAGCAGCGATTATCCTGACCAACAGCTACTGCAACAGCATATCAGCCAATGTGATACCGGCATGGCCGCTGAGTGTATTGCCGCAGGATCCGTCTATGAGTTACGCGGCGGGGATAACTACCCAATAGCCCTGAAATTTTATCAGAAAGGACTGGCGCTGCAGTCAGCAGATGCGAATCAGGCTATCGGGCACCTGTACGAGAATGGCTATGGTGTGCCGCAAAATTATGACACTGCCCGCCAGTGGTATCAGAAAGGCGCTGATGCCGGAGACGGTAACGCGATGCTGTATCTGGCCAATATGTACCGGTATGGACACGGTGTGACCAAAGACCCACGGACCGCATTAAAATATGCACGGATGGCCTGTAAAAAAGGCAATATCCTGGCATGTTCCACCCGTACGCAGTTGCAGGTCACGACAGGTAAAAAATAACCTTTCAGCCACCAGCACGATATAGTACCGGACAAATCCAGTCCGGTACTATATCGTGCTTATCGCGGGAGCCTGTTTTCATCATCCTCAGCCCCCTGAGAGTAAAACTGAGTATGTTAAGCATCGTCCGGCTGAGGTATAGTCCGCTTTTTTCGGAGAATTCATGCTGACCAACTCATCGACCCGACTGAACAAATACATCAGTGAGAGCGGTATTTGCTCTCGCCGCGATGCTGACCGTTTTATTGAGCAAGGTAACGTGTTTATTAACGGTAAACGTGCTGCTGTCGGTGACCAGGTGTATGCCGGAGACGTGGTGAAAGTTAACGGCCAGCTGATTGAGCCGCGTAACGAGGAAGATTTAGTCCTGATCGCCCTCAATAAGCCGACCGGTATTATCAGTACTACCGAAGAAAGCGAAAAAGATAATATTGTCGATTTCGTGAATCACAGCAAACGGGTATTCCCGATAGGTCGTCTGGATAAAGATTCTCAGGGGCTGATTTTCCTGACCAACCACGGTGACCTGGTCAATAAAATACTGCGCGCCGGTAACGATCACGAAAAAGAGTATGTGGTTACGGTAAACAAACCGATCACCGATGAGTTTATTCAGGGTATGGCAGCCGGTGTGCCGATGCTGGGTACGGTCACTAAAAAATGTAAAGTGAAGAAAGAAGCGCCGATGGTGTTTCGTATCACACTGGTACAGGGACTTAACCGTCAGATCCGCCGGATGTGTAAGCATTTCGGTTTTGAAGTCACCAAACTTGAGCGGGTGCGGATCATGAATGTCAGCCTGAAAGGGCTGCCTCCCGGTGAGTGGCGTGATTTTACGGATGATGAGCTGATCGAGCTGTTCCGACTGATTGAGCACTCTTCATCCCTTGATCCTGCCGAAAATAAGGGCAAACCCAAAGGGAAACCTGCCGCGAAAAAAAATGGCCCAGCACAAAAATCTGCGGACAAACCGGCAGCTAAACCTGCAGCCCGTAAGCGTTTTACTCAGCCGGGCAGAAAGAAAAAAGGACGTTAATCTCTCCTGTCACCCGGGGCGCTGATTGTCCCCGGGGATAGCTTTCACAGAGAAGCCGGCAGCGGATCACGCTGACTGGCGACGTAAATTTCTGGCTGCTGTTACCATATTTTCCAACGCCTGACGGGTTTCAGTCCAGCCACGGGTTTTTAGTCCGCAATCCGGATTCACCCATAGCCGCTGCGCCGGAATATATTTTGCCGCTTTACGCAGCAGATTTTCGATACCGGCCACATCAGGGATATTCGGGGAATGGATATCGTAGACCCCCGGTCCGATTTCATTCGGATATTCAAACTCTTCAAAAGATTCCAGCAGTTCCATATCGGAACGCGAGGTCTCGATGGTGATGACATCTGCATCCAGGGCAGCAATCGCAGCCATAATGTCATTAAACTCGCAATAACACATATGGGTATGGATCTGGGTAGCGTCATCAGCAACAGCGGCCATTAAGCGGAAGGCATTAACTGCCCAGGCCAGATACGCTGCACGGTCAGAATCGTGCAATGGCAGGCCTTCACGTAATGCAGGCTCATCAATCTGAATAATCCCAATACCGGCATTTTCCAGATCGGCAACTTCATCACGTAACGCCAGCGCAATCTGCCTGGCGATAGTTTCACGGCTCACATCTTCACGCGGAAATGACCAGCAGAGGATAGTGACCGGGCCGGTAAGCATCCCTTTTACGGGTTTATCAGTCAGGGACTGGGCATAGGTGGCCCACTCAACCGTCACAGGCTGCGGGCGACTGATATCGCCGATAATGATCGGCGGCTTGACGCAACGTGAACCATAGCTTTGTACCCAGCCATTCCGCGTAAAAGCAAAACCGTCCAGCTGTTCGCCGAAATATTCCACCATATCATTACGTTCGGCTTCACCGTGCACCAGCACATCCAGTCCCAGCCGTTCCTGCTCAGCAATGGCCTGCCGGATATGTTCAGAAATACCGGTCCGGTAGTGATGGCTGTCCAGTCGTCCCTGCCTGAAATCCAGCCGCAGGCTGCGGATCTCCGTCGTCTGGGGGAATGAACCAATCGTCGTTGTTGGCCAGGCCGGTAAACTGAAACGTTGCCGCTGTGCTGCCGCGCGGATCGGGTAATGGTGCTGACGTTCGCTGTCCCGTGAGTGAATAGCATGTAAACGGTCAGCGACTGCCTGATTATGTACCCGTGATGATTGTTCACGGGCGCGGATCGGCGCACTGTGGCTTTCCAGAGCAAGCGGATCGTTACTCTTCAGGGCATGACTCAGCAGCGACAGTTCGTCACATTTCTGTACCGCAAAAGAAAACCAGCTTTTCACATCATCATCCAGCCGGGTCTCAGTACTCAGATCAATCGGACTGTGCAATAAAGAGCATGAAGTGCCTATCCACAAATTTTCACGTTGTGCGGCCAGAGGCTGTAGCTGGTCAAACCAGCGGCTAAGGTCGGCACGCCATACATTGCGTCCGTTAATGACACCGACGGACAATAGCCAGCCGATCGGTAATTGCTTATGAATACACTGAATATCATCATGGCCGTGTACCAGATCGACATGCAATCCCTGTACAGGTAATTGTCGGATGACCGACAGGTTCTGGCTGATACTGTCAAAATAGGTCGTCAGCAACAGCCGGGTATGACCCTGCAATGCCTGATAAGCTTCGCTAAAAGCGTTCAGCCATTTGGCCGGTAACTCCAGCGATAACGCAGGTTCATCAATCTGTACCCAGTCAATACCCCGTTCAGCCAGCGCCGCAAGTACCTGTTGGTATACCGGCAGAATATCCTGCAGTAACGTCAGGCGATCAAACACTTCCCCTTTTACTTTGCCCAGCCACAGATAGGTAACCGGCCCCAGCAGGACCGGCTTAACCTGGTAACCCAGCGCCAGTGCTTCATCCACTTCGTCCAGTAACTGGGTCCAGGCCAGAGTGAATGTCTGACCACGGGTAAATTCAGGCACGATGTAGTGATAGTTGGTATTAAACCACTTCGTCATTTCTGCCGCTGCGGCGGGTTCACCAGTCGGCGCCCGGCCTCGGGCAATACGGAATAAGGTATCCAGGTCTGTCTGACCGTCCGCACTCTGATGGCGGGCGGGTACATTACCCAGCATCAGGCTGGTTGTCAGCACATGGTCATACCATGCGAAATCACCGACAGGAATATAGTCAACCCCGGCATCCTTCTGTTGTTGCCAATGACGCACCCGGAGCTCACGCCCGGTTGCCAGTAGCTCCTGTTGTCCGGACTTACCTGCCCAGTAGCTTTCCTGAGCTTTTTTCAGTTCGCGTCCCAGGCCGATCCGCGGAAATCCTAATGTGTGATTCTGAATTGTCATGGCATAAGTTCCTGTCAGTGAAAGACGCTGTCTCAGCCCCGGGCCCATGGCAGCAGTACCATTATTCACCCGCCTGCCGGAAGTCACAGGTTGCTGAGAATATTTTTCAGATGTTTAGCCGTCCAGATGTTTACACATCCATAATCTGCAGGTACTGTTGTATCCACAAGCGCAAATAATTCAACATCACTATGAAGGCGTCTCATGATCGAGATTAAGCACCTGAAAACCCTACAGGCCCTCAGAACAACCGGCTCGCTGGCAGGTGCCGCAGCACACTTACATCAGACCCAGTCTGCTCTTTCTCATCAGTTCAGTGACCTTGAGCAGCGTCTCGGTTTCCGGCTGTTTGTCCGGAAAAGTCAGCCTTTACGTTTTACACCACAGGGGGAAACACTGCTGCAACTGGCAGATCAGGTCCTGCCTCAGATCCAGCAGGCACTGCAATCCTGTCATGAGCCCCAACAGACGACGCTACGAATTGCGATTGAATGTCATAGCTGTATTCAATGGCTGACTCCGGCACTGGATATTTTTGGCAGCAACTGGCCGCGGGTCGCGGTCGATTTCAAATCCGGTGTTACCTTTGATCCGCAGCCCGCATTACAACAGGGCGAACTGGATATTGTACTGACCTCCGATATCCTGCCACGCAGCGGATTGCACTATTCACCATTATTTGATTTTGAAGTCCGGCTGGTGATGGCACCAGACCATCCGCTGGCGAAAAAAGACGTTATTACTCCTGAAGATCTTAGCACCGAAACTCTGCTGATTTATCCGGTTCAGCGTCAGCGTCTGGATATCTGGCGACATTTCCTGCAACCTGCCGGTATCAGTCTGGCATTAAAAAGTGTTGATAATACTTTGCTGCTGATTCAGATGGTGGCTGCAAAAATGGGTATTGCTGCGTTACCACACTGGGTAGTAGAAAGTTTTGAACGCCAGCAGCTGATTATCACAAAAACCCCCGGAGAAGGTTTGTGGAGCCGTTTGTATGCGGCGGTACGCGACGGTGAACAACGTCAGCCAGTGACCGAGGCATTTATCCGTTCTGCACGGCAGCACGCCTGTGAACAGTTGCCTTTTGTCCGTGATGCTTCACGGCCGGCAGGTCAGAGAAATCCGGCACTCTGAATCCCTCCGGCGAAATATTTCCCTGCCGGCGAAAACGACGTATGCAACCGCGAGTGATCCGGCCAGCGACTCGGTTGCCGGTCAACATGAAAAGTGGCGGATACGAGACTCAGGTTTCCCTGACATCTTATAAACACCTATAAATTGTCATTAATTTGTAACATCTGTGTACTCAGTCAAGGTAATTCCCGTCACGAAAGCTACCCTGAGGCCGGTATCCTGCTGGCAGGACGGAAAATTCTTATCCATTGCCAGCCCACACTTAAGGAATGCTTTCTCCCGGAGGGACGTTAATGCTGAGTCTGTTTAAACCCGCACCCCATATTTCACCGGCAGATCCGGCCGCCATCGATCCGTTATATCGTCGCCTGCGCTGGCAAATTTTTATCGGGATTTTCTTTGGTTACGCCGCTTATTACCTGGTTCGTAAAAACTTTACCCTGGCTATGCCTTATCTGATCGAGCAGGGTTTTTCCCGCGGCGATCTGGGTTTTGCCTTATCCGGAATTTCGATTGCCTATGGGTTTTCTAAATTCATTATGGGTTCAGTATCTGATCGGTCGAACCCGCGTGTATTTTTACCCGCAGGACTGATAATGGCAGCAGTCGTCATGCTGGTTATGGGATTTGTCCCGCTGGCGACATCCGGTATTATGATTATGTTTGTGCTGCTGTTTATCTGTGGCTGGTTTCAGGGGATGGGCTGGCCTCCCTGCGGCCGGACCATGGTCCATTGGTGGTCACAGAAAGAAAGGGGAGGCATTGTCTCCGTATGGAACTGTGCACATAATGTCGGCGGAGGCCTGCCTCCGCTGCTATTTCTGCTGGGGATGGCCTGGTTTAATGACTGGAAGGCCGCATTATATATGCCGGCGATTGCCGCTATCGGCGTAGCCTTGCTGGCCTATGGATTAATGCGTGATACCCCGCAGTCATGCGGATTACCCCCGATAGAAGCCTACAAAAATGACTATCCCGCAGACTATAACGAGAAACATGAAGTTGAATTAACCGCCCGGCAAATCTTTACGCAATATATCCTGCCCAATAAATTACTGTGGTACATCGCGCTGGCCAATGTCTTCGTGTATTTACTGCGCTACGGTATTCTCGACTGGTCTCCGACCTACCTGAAAGAAGTTAAAAATTTTTCACTGGATAAATCATCCTGGGCCTACTTCCTGTATGAATATGCCGGTATTCCGGGAACGCTGTTGTGCGGCTGGATGTCAGATAAAATTTTCAAAGGTAACCGCGGGATCACCGGCGTCTTTTTTATGACACTGGTGACCATTGCCACTCTTATTTACTGGCTTAACCCGCCCGGCAACCCCGGCATTGATATGGCCTGTATGGTGGTGATTGGTTTTCTGATCTACGGACCGGTGATGCTGATTGGTCTGCATGCGCTGGAGCTGGCACCCAAAAAAGCAGCGGGCACCGCCGCCGGATTTACCGGTCTGTTTGGTTACCTTGGCGGATCGGTTGCCGCCAGTGCAATTGTTGGTTATACGGTGGATTTTTTTGGCTGGAATGGCGGTTTTATGGTCATGATTGCCGGCTGTATACTGGCAGTATTACTGTTGCTGTTAACCACGCTGAGTGAAAAACGCCATAAACAGCAACTGATATCATAAAAATCATACTGCGGAGAGGCACTCCATCGCCCGGACAGTCCGGTCAGGACTTGCCCGGGCGATGGCAGGAAGGATCAGTCGCTGTACAGCTTTTCTAAATAACGGGGAACCGCATCTTCCGCATTACTGCCAATCACTTCCAGCCCGGTCAGCAGCGAAGGTAGCCGCTGATGGGCATTTTGCATAATGCAGCCTTTGCCTGCCATGCTCAGCATTTCTTTATCGTTCATCCCGTCACCAAACGCGATACAGTCCTGCAGGCTATAACCTAACCGTCTTGCCACTTCATCCAGCGCATGGCCTTTTGAGACACCTCCGGCCATCACTTCCAGACAGCCGGGCAGGGAGAAACTCACATTAACCCGGTCGCCCCAGCGGGCAATAATCGCCAGCTCAAGCTCAGCCAGTGTCTGATGCTGATCACAGGTAAAAAAGACTTTACTGATACCATCAGTCGCCAGCCCGTCAGGCTGAAATATCTGATAATTAAACTCCGACTCACGGAGGAATTCACGCTCTTTTTCGCTATGCCGACTGATATACCAGTCATCATTGCGATAAACCTGAGTCAGAATATCATCCGAGGTATATTTCAGGCGGTACAGCTCTGACGCAATCGCCGGGTCCAGGTTATGGGCAAAAATCAGGTTACCCGCAAGGTCATGTACCCTCGCTCCGTTCGACGTGATCATATAAGCTTCGATACCCAGCTTCTGCCGCATCTGCGCGACATCAATATGATGGCGGCCGGTAGCAAACACAAAATGAACCCCTTTACGGGTTAACTTTTGCAAGGTATCACGGGTGTAAGCAGACAAAGAGTGATCAGGGGAAAGTAGCGTTCCATCCAGGTCGGAAGCAACAATATGGTACATGAAAACCTCTTTAATTAACGTCAGACCGGAGTTTCCGGAGGTAAGGTATGGCTATCGTCGATGATTAACATCCAAACCGGTCAAAATAGCTGACCGCAAGATTCAGTGCCCGCGCCCGCATTTCATCTTTTTCGAATAATATTTCATGGCGTGCACCACTGATAACCTGCGGCGCTTCCCCTTCACAAGGGATCCCCGCAAGCCGTCGTAATTCACAGAATTGATCCTGCGCCTGATTTTCCACCACCAGATCTTCTTCGGCCTGAATGATCAGCATCGGTGTAGTGATCTGTGCAGCATCGCGCAGAATTTCATGTCCGGCATTAAGACTTTCCCGTACCCAGTGTGCCGTCGGCCCGCCGACCTGTAATGCCGGTTCATCAGCATAAAAACGTAAGTTACGCTGGTAGCGGACCCGGCTGTGGGTCAGCGTATTTACGGCAAAGGGCGGCGCATGCCAGCGCCCCGTACCCAGAGCAAACCCTTCACGTAATCCCGACCGGGTTTCGGTCCAGTTAAGAATTCGTTCTGCCATCCACTCAGGCATCGGCAGCACTATGCCAAACATCGGAGCCAGTAATGCTGCTGCATCAACCAGTTCAGGGTGACGGCGCAGTAACAATGCCAGAATCGCGCCCCCCATAGAATGGGATAGCGCAAACTTTTGCTGATAACGCGTATCGGAAAGAGTGATCTGCCAGAACTTATGCAGGTCATCCACGTAGTCAGAAAAATTCTCTACGTGCCCGCGATGGGTATCTTCCAGCATACGGTCCGATAAGCCCTGCCCCCGGTGATCGATAATAAAGACATCGTAGCCACACTGAAACAGATCATAAGCCACTTCAGGGTATTTGACGTAACTCTCAATCCGCCCGGGGGAAACCATAATCGCTTTATGGTGTTGCGGGGATGTGAAACTGACATAGCGGATATTCAGCCCGCCAGTGCCGGTAAATGATTTCTCCTGGCGGCGACGCCAGAAGTGGAGCAAAGGACCGGTAACAAACGCCGAAAACTCTTTTTCACGGTGCAACCAGCGTTGCGTAAGCTGTTTCATTACTCTCCCTTCGGCGTTTTCTGTGGTCTGGAAAACGGCTGAAATCCCGGTATCGTCTGATGGAATTATAACGTATTCTGTTGTTTCTCTGCTGAAGACTGGAGCGACATCAATGACCTTTGACTGGTGGATCACCTACCTGCTGACCACTACCCTGTTAAGCCTTTCCCCTGGTTCCGGAGCCATTAATACCATGAGTACCGGTATCAGCCATGGTTTCAGGGGCACTCAGATTTCTATTGCCGGATTACAAGTTGGCCTCGCCACCCATATTCTGTTAGTCGGTATCGGCCTTGGTGCTTTATTTTCTCATTCATTAATCGCTTTTGAAATCCTGAAATGGGCCGGTGCTGCTTATCTTATCTGGTTAGGGATACAGCAATGGAGAACCAAAGGTGCTATTGACCTGAATGCGGTGGCGAAAGCAACATCCCGCGGCAGAGTATTTAAACGGGCGGTGCTGGTAAATCTGACCAATCCGAAAAGTATTGTGTTTCTGGCAGCGCTGTTTCCACAGTTTATCATTCCCCATCAGCCCCAAATGCTGCAATATCTGGTGCTGGGCCTGACCACTATCAGTGTGGATATTCTGGTCATGCAGGGTTACGCGTTACTGTCGACCCGTATTTCACGCTGGATACGTGGCCCGCATCAAATGCAGTTACTGAACCGTATTTTTGGCAGTGTTTTTATTGCTATCGGGGTCGTACTGGCAACTGCACGACACAGCCATTAATTATCTGCCGGGTCCGTACCTTCACGGCCCGGCAGCGGGTTTAACCGGATATGATTAAGTGCAGGCCAAAGGCTGTAAACAGTATTCCGCCGGCACCATCCAGCCATTTCGCCAGTTGCTGATATTTGCGGCGCATCCATGGTAAGGCAAATACCGTCGCTACCAGTGTAAACCACCCCAGTGTTTCCAGCAGGATCAGTGCATAAATGCCCCAGCGCTGCATAGTGCTGACATCATCACCGACAAACAGCGAAAAAACACTGCCAAAATAGATCACAACTTTTGGATTCGACAGGTTAGTCAGTAACCCCTTGAGGAACGTTCGCCCCTGCTTCGCCAGCACCGGTGCCGGCTGAACCCTGTCCGGCTGTAAATGCTGACGCCGTGCAGAGCATAATAATTGCCAGCCCATCCATAACAGATACAGCCCGCCGCCCAGCATAATCAGCTGATGCAGCCAGGCCATTTTTGCCAGCAACAGATTCAGTCCCAGCAGTGCCACCGCTGCCCAGATAGCCACCCCCAGTGTCACACCGAGAACCCCCATCAACGCATCACGTGAAGAACGGCTGACGGCAGTTTGTGAAATAAAAAAGAAATCAGGACCCGGGCTCATCAGTGCCAGCAACTGCACAACAGCCAGAGTCAGAAACGACATTAACATGCCGGAAACTCCTCAGATAAATAAAGAAAAACAGGTAGATATTACAAGTCGCTGAGATGTTGTTTAATCATCTGCATAAAGGGCTGGCCGAAACGTTCCAGTTTTCGCTGACCAATACCATTTACACTCAGCATTTCAGAAGCGGAAACCGGTAACAGTTCCGCCATTTCGATTAATGTCGCGTCATTGAACACCACATAAGGGGGAATACTCTCTTCGTCAGCAATGGTTTTACGTAATTTCCTGAGTCTGGCAAATAACTTGCGGTCATAATTGCCTCCGGGCACCCTGCTCATTCCCTGGCGGGGTTTCAGGGCCACCACGCGCGGCACCGCAAGCATCAGCGGATGTTCACTGCGCAATACCGGTCTGGCCGCCTCGGTCAGCTGCAGCGCAGAATGCTGACTGATGTTCTGGGTCACCAGACCCAGATGGATCAGCTGGCGTAATACACTGACCCAATGTTCATGGGATTGTTCACGCCCGATGCCGTATACCGGCAGTTTATCATGTCCGTTATCTTTAATACGCTGGCTGGCCGCACCACGCAGTAGTTCCACGATATAGCCCATACCGAAACGTTGTCCTGCCCGGTAAATGGCGGATAAGGCTTTTTGTGCATCCACCAGTCCGTCATAACGCCTCGGCGGGTCCAGACAGATATCGCAGTTACCGCATGGCTGCTGTCGCCCTTCATCAAAATAATTCAGCAGTACCAGACGGCGGCAGGTCTGCGCTTCAGCAAAGGCACCCATCGCATTAAGTTTATGGCGTTCAATATCCAGCATCGCGCCCGGCGGTTTTTCTTCCAGACAGCGTCGCAGCCAGGCCATATCGGCGGGATCATACAGCATCATCGCTTCAGCAGGCAGACCATCACGGCCTGCACGACCGGTTTCCTGATAATAGGATTCGATATTACGCGGGATATCAAAATGCACCACAAAACGGACATTCGGCTTATTAATCCCCATCCCGAAAGCCACCGTAGCCACTACCAGTTGCAGATCGTCACGCTGAAATGCTTCCTGGACGCTGGCTCGTTGCTGTACATCCAGTCCGGCATGATAGGCACCGGCACTGATCCCGCGGCTTTGTAAACGTGCTGCCGTGTCTTCAACTTTAGCGCGGCTGTTACAATAAATGATACCGCTCTTACCGCGCTGATCCTGAACATAACGCAGTAATTGTTCGGTCGGTTTGTACTTTTCCAGCAGCGTATAGCGGATATTCGGGCGGTCAAAGCTACTGATTTGGATCAGCGGGTCCTGCAACTGCAACTGTTGCAGAATATCATGGCGGGTCGCGTTATCGGCTGTCGCGGTCAGAGCCATAATCCGCAGTTGCGGAAAACGCTGGCGCAATACCCCAAGCGCACCATATTCCGGGCGGAAGTCATGTCCCCATTGTGAGATACAGTGGGCTTCATCGACCGCCAGCATCACCGGTTGCCACTGGCTAAGTGCATCAAGAAAGCTGTCCATCATCAGACGCTCAGGCGCGACATACAGTAATTTTATCCGCCCCTGCCGACAGTCAGCATAAATTTGCTGTTGCTGCTCGCGGGTCTGAGAAGAGTTAAGGCTGGCAGCCATGACACCATTTGCCAGTAACTGATCGACCTGATCTTTCATCAGGGAGATCAGCGGGGATACCACCAGCGTCAGACCTTCGCTAACCAGCGCAGGGATCTGATAGCACAGCGACTTCCCGCCACCGGTCGGCATAACCACCAGGCAGTCCTGTCCGTCAAGAGATGCCTGAATGATGGTTTGCTGGCCGGGGCGAAAGTGCTGATAACCAAAAATATCCCGCAGGATTTGCTGAGCATGATCCTGCTGCGGAATAACTGCCGATGTTGTCACAAATTTCCTGCGCTCTTAATCAGAATAAATCATTTAAAGTAAAACCGACGCCAATCCTGGTCTGGCGGTGATTGTAATCAATCAGTGACTCACCATAACCGCTAAACAGCTGAGTATAGAAACGCACATGCTCTGTGACCGGATAACTCCAGCCAAGTAAGGCGCCACCGAAACCGGTGTTCCAGTTATAGTTGCCTTCAATACTGAAGATACTGTCACCCAGCATATACCCGAGTTTCGCCCGGTAATAGCCCATATACTTAGTAATGTCCGGATTATCGTCACTGCCCGCACTTTCGGGAATACGATACCAGGGCTTGATCTCTGCCAGCATATTACCATTTTTTGCCATCAAACGGGCATATACCCGGTTCCAGCTACGTGAAGTCGGGTCGCTCCGGCCATTGGACTGATGATTGAAACCCAGTTCCACATCACGTAATGTCCAGTTACCCAACCGGTAATCTGTTGCCCAGCCAACAAAAAGCTGTGGTTCATAGTTTGTTTCGCGAAACGGTGACGACGCTTTGGTATTTGAAATCTGCCACCACGAGCGTTGAGTATAAGACATTGCCAGTACCGAATTGTCACCGGCAATCCCGCGCCAGAGAGGGAACGCCAGGCTCAGCTGAAATTTTAATTCATCTTTATTCGCTTTATCTGCCCAGCGGTAGCTGGAAATGGCCGGGGTGTTCATATTACTGGTATCCGTATAGAGCACATAATTACTCTCATAGGGATACAGTAAAAAAGCATTATCATGCTTTTCCAGTAAGTTAGCGATGATACTGCCGCGCACAGCGGGATTATCATGAACCTCGCATATTTTAGCTTCCTTCGCCTGTACCAGCGCAGGCACCAGCAAGGCAGCAGCCATTCCGTAGCCAAAGAAACGCATAATCTATACTCCCGAAGATAGAAAAAAAAACCAAAAACGATGCAGTCACATCGTTAAATGCCAAAAAATGGCCGCTCATATTCACCTGGAAAGCCGATGAATAACAGCATAATATTAGAAAATGACTTAGCCGAATAACCTGCCACAGGTGAATTATGAGCCTGCGTTATCTGACACAACATCAGGCAAGAACCCTGGTCAGTGATATCTTTGTAAACAGTATGCCTTTTAACCGGGCGCTGGGGCTGAAGCTGGAGCATCTGGATGATCAACAGGCCATCCTGACCCTGGAAAATGCGCCATCACTGGTGGGTAATGCCCTGCAAAATATTCTGCACGGCGGTGTCATTGCTTCGGTGCTGGACGTGGCCGCCGGACTGGTTTGTGTTAACCATGCCCTAACCCGCCAGGATATGATCAGTGAAGAAGAACTTCGTCAGCGTATTTCACGGATGGGCACCATTGACTTACGGGTTGACTATTTACGTCCCGGACGCGGAGAGAAATTTATCGCTACCGCACAGCTGCTCCGGGCCGGTAATAAAGTCGCCGTCGGCCGGGTCGAATTACATAATCAACAACAGGACTATATTGCTACCGCGACGGCAACTTACCTGATCGGCTAGCCGGCAGATAATACGGCAACCGTAACCACCTCATAAAACCGCAATAATTATTTTACAGAGTGTCCCGTTAATGCTATCAGATAGCCATTATCTTATTGATTCATTAACAAATACTAGGACTCACCGTTATGAGATTACGTAAACTGCTTTTTTCTCTGTGTACCCTTTCTCTGCTGGTTCTGCAGCCTCTGGCTCAGGCCAGCGAGGTCCAGCCCGCTACGCCGTTATACTCAGGTATCACTGCTGCCGGGCTGGCGCACCGGCAACCCATACACTGGGTATCAGTGGCACAGATTGAGAACAATTTACGGGGCCGTCCACCGATGGCGGTCGGTTTTGATATTGACGATACGGTGCTTTATTCAACACCCGGTTTTTACCGCGGCCAGAAAATGTTTTCACCGGGCAATAATGATTACCTGAATAATCCGCAGTTCTGGGAAAAAATGAATAATGGCTGGGATGAATTCAGTATTCCCAAACAGGTTGCACGCCAGCTGATTCAGATGCATTTACAGCGCGGCGATCAGGTCTATTTTATTACAGCACGAACCCCGACCAGCACCGAAACCGTCAGCAGGATCCTGCAACAGGATTTCTCTATTCCACAGGATAAAATGAATCCGGTGATTTTCAGCGGTTTTCGGGCCGGTGAAAACACCAAAATCCGCTGGATTAAACAGAAAAATATTCGTATCTACTACGGTGATGCAGACAGCGATATTACCGCAGCCCGTGAAGCCGGGGCGCGGGGTATCCGGGTACTGCGGGCCGCAAACTCTTCTTATTTACCACTGCCAAAAGCCGGCGATCTCGGTGAAGAAGTGATTACCGACTCAGAATACTGATCCCTCGTTTTAGCGATTACTGCAGAGCCGTTAACGGCTCTGCAGCCTTTTGCAGGATTCTGATCTTTCTCTGCCCCAGACCAGCACATTCCGCGGCGATCCGGTACTGGTACTGGCAGCTCAGGGGATTGAGGAATATTGTGAAACCAGCGCACAGCAGGCAGCCCGCCAGGCTGCCTGTATAACGGGGCTTATAGCCAGTTACGTCGTTTAAAGTAGAGGTAGGGGGCCAGTGCCGCAAGGATCATCAGTACAATCGCGCCGGGATAACCGAAGCTCCACTTCAGTTCCGGCATGAACTCAAAGTTCATCCCGTAGCTGGAAGCTACCAGGGTCGGTGGCAGGAAAACCACAGAAACTACCGAGAAGATTTTAATGATGCGGTTTTGTTCAATACTGATAAAACCCATCGCAGCCTGCATCAGAAAGTTAACTTTCTGGAACAGGGATTCATTATGCGGCAGCAGTGATTCTATATCGCGCAGAATCTCCCGGGCCTGTTCAAGCTGATTGGCAGGCAAACGGGCTTTTCTGACCAGAAAATTCAGTGCCCGCTGGGTATCCATCAGACACAGGCGGACTTTCCAGCCGATATCTTCCAGTTCAGCCAGTCGCGACAAGGCTTCATCATATTCTTCACCCTGCTGTCCTTCCATAATGACGCGACTTAATTTCTCCAGCGCCGTATAAATATTTTCAATCTCATCCGCCAGCTGTTCGATTTTAGTTTCGAACAGGTCCAGTAACAGCTCAAACGCGTTACCGTCAATCAGGGTCTGATTACGGGCCCGCATCCGGTATAAGCGGAATGCCGGTAACTCACGTTCACGCAACGTAAACAAACGACCGTCACGGATAGTAAAAGCGACGGTCGCATTACCCGCATGATCATCTGCATCTTCAAAAAAGAAGAATGAGTGGATATGCAGGCCGTCTTCATCTTCGAAGAAACGTGCCGATGCTTCGATATCCTCCAGTTCAGGACGTGTTGCCAGGCTCTGTCCCAGCTGTTCCTGAATATAGTCACGTTCCTGTTCTTCAGGTTCAATCAAATCAATCCAGACTGAGGACGTAAGCTGACTATCGTCACTTTCCATTTCCAGACGGGTTAACCGATTGTCTTCCAGTTTAAATGCACTCAGCATAGCAGTACGTACTCCCCATATCTTATATGACGGGACAAGGCTGTACACCGCAGGAAAACCGATGATTGGCACAGCAGGCGCCTGAACACGATAAACCACAGGAATGGTAAATCAGTGCTGGCTCAGATGACGATGATTTACAGAGAGTTACCGATAACCGTCAGGGCTACCGGTAAAAGAGGTTGCCTTAACAGTTTCGCCTGTTGTTCAGGTCTGTGTGCCAGCAGCGACTGGGCGTGTCCAAGGCGTTGTCCTCTGATAATAATAGTGCGCGCATGTTACGATGGGACGAAAAAATCGTCAAGGAAACTACCCGTCCTCAGACGTTTTCCAGCCTTGCATAGGCGGCAACCAGCCACTTTATCCCCTGGCCCTGAAATGCGACCTGCAGGCGACAATGCTCACCACTGCCTTCCAGGTTAACAATAGTGCCTTCACCAAACTTCGCATGCCGGACCCGCTGTCCCAGAGAATAACCGCTGTCATTGGCCGTCACCGGTGCCCCCATTCGCTGGTGGCTGACCGGCCGGCTGACACTGGCCCGTAATCTGACCTCCTCCACACAGTCCTCAGGGATCTCACCAATAAACCGTGACGGGCGGTGATATACCTCTTTACCGTATAACCGGCGACTCTCGGCATAGGTCAGCGTCAGTTTCTGCATAGCACGGGTCACGCCGACATAGGCCAGACGGCGTTCTTCTTCCAGACGTCCGCCTTCTTCCAGTGACATCTGACTCGGGAACATCCCCTCTTCCATGCCGACAATAAATACCTGACTAAATTCCAGCCCTTTCGCAGCATGCATGGTCATCAGCTGTACCGCATCCTGCCATTTATCCGCCTGCCCTTCACCGGCTTCCAGCGCTGCGTGTGACAAAAATGCCTGTAATGGCATCAAATCCTGATCTTCATCCTGATAACTAAACTGACGGGTTGCCGTCACAAGTTCCTCAAGGTTTTCGATACGCGTCTGGCCTTTTTCACCTTTTTCCTGTTCATACATCATCCACAGCCCGGAATCTTTTACTACCCGGTCAGTTTGCACATGCAGCGACAGTTCACTGGTTTCCCGTGACAGTGAGTCAACCAGTTCAATAAAGCGCAATAATGCAGATGCAGCTCTGCCCGCCAGCGCCTTTTCAGACAACAGTTCCCGCGCAGATTGCCAGAGGGTCAGTTGTCTGTCTCGGGCTGCCTGACGCACGACTTCCAGAGTCCGGTCGCCGATTCCCCGGGTTGGTGTATTGACCACACGTTCGAAAGCGGCATCATCATTACGGTTCGATATCAGGCGTAAGTAGGCGAGGGCATCTTTAATTTCCTGACGTTCGAAAAAGCGCATCCCGCCATAAATCCGGTACGGCAGGCTGCTTTGCAGTAACGCCTCTTCCAGTACCCGCGACTGGGCATTACTGCGGTACAGGATGGCACAGTCTGCCAGCGCCCCACCCTGTTCATGCCAGTGTTTAATCCGCCCGACAACAAACCGTGCCTCGTCGAGTTCATTAAATGCACAATATAACGAGATGGGTTCGCCTTCACCGTCTTCAGTCCACAGCTGTTTCCCTAACCGCCCCTGATTATTGGCAATCAGGGTATTGGCAGCTTTCAGGATATTACTGGTAGAGCGATAGTTTTGTTCCAGCCGGATTGTTCTGGCACCGTTAAAATCCGTGAGAAAGCGCTGAATATTTTCGACCTGAGCACCACGCCAGCCATAGATAGACTGGTCATCATCGCCGACGATCATTACTTTGCCACTGTCCCCCGCCAGCATACGGATCCAGGCATACTGGATGTTGTTAGTATCCTGGAATTCGTCCACCAGCAGGTTAGTAAAACGTTCACGATAATGGTTAAGAATATGCGGTTTATTCAGCCATAATTCGTGAGCGCGTAATAATAGTTCGGCAAAATCCACCAGCCCGGCACGGTCACAGGCTTCCTGATAGGCCTGGTACACTTTCAGCCAGGTTTGCTCTACCGGGTTACCGTAGCTGTCGATATGCTTAGGCCGCAATCCTTCGTCTTTTTTACCGTTGATGTACCACATCGCCTGACGTGCCGGCCACTGTTTGTCATCAAGGTTCATGGCCTTAATTAAGCGTTTCAATAACCGTAGCTGGTCTTCACTGTCGAGGATCTGGAAATCCTGAGGTAATCCGGCATCCAGCGGATGTGCGCGTAATAAGCGGTGAGCCAGTCCATGGAAAGTACCAATCCACATCCCCCCCTGGCTGGTGCCAAGCACCTGCTCAATTCGGTGACGCATTTCTGCAGCGGCTTTATTGGTAAAGGTCACCGCCATAATCGAATACGGGGAACAGTTTTCGACGGTCAGTAACCAGGCAATACGATGAACCAGCACCCTGGTTTTACCACTGCCCGCCCCGGCCAGTACCAGCAAATTACTGCGCGGTGCCGCAACGGCTTCACGCTGGTTATCATTTAAACTGTTGAGCAGATCAGAAACGTCCATAGGCACCGCGAATCAGGAGAATTTAACTGTATATTTTTACAGCCATTATACCAGTGTAGTCAGGGAATCCAACCGTGAAATTTCCATGTGTGGTAACAGGCGTGCATCACAGGCTGTCATCAGGTTACGCCGGAACGGGTTAATCCAGCAGGACTGAAACCCGCTGAGCAGCGATCCGGCCACATCCGTAGTTAAATCATCGCCGACATGCAGAATTTCACCGGCCGGTAACCCCAGATGACTGGCCGCCAGCCGGTACATATCCTGCGCTGGTTTCGCCCGCCCGTCAGGGCCGGCCCGCAGTATAAAACGAAAGTAGCCGGCAATGCCCATCAGTTGCGGGTCGGCATTACCGTTAGTGATCGCGGCCAGCGGAACACGCTCAGCCAGGTATTGCAGCGCGTCATGGGTACTCTGCGGCATATGGACCTGACTGCGCCAGGCGGCAAATACCGACATCACATGAGATGCCCCTTGCTGACACAGCTGTTCAGATAATCCGTGCTTTTGCATCAGCAGGTATACAGATTTTTCCCGCCACAGGGTCACATCATGTACGCTGTCTGGCTGATGATATTTAATCTCTTCACGTGCCAGCTCATAGTCTGACAGCGTCACGTTTTGCAATACCGGATGAAAATCCTGTAATGCCTGATGAGTCTTCTCGACCGTAGTCAGGATAACATCGCTGTTTTCATACAGCGTATCATCCAGGTCAAAGGTCATGGCACTGACAGTGCCGGCTGGCCGGTAAAAACGCATTATTTTTTTCCTCGTTTCGCTCGGGGATGTGCAGCATCATACACAGATGCCAGATGCTGAAAATCCAGGTGCGTATAGATCTGGGTAGTGGACAGGCTGGCATGGCCCAGCAGTTCCTGCACCGCACGTAAATCGCCACTCGATTCAAGCATATGAGTCGCAAAGGAATGGCGTAATTTATGCGGATGAATATGACTGTTCAGTCCCTGGCGGATGCCCCAGCCGGCAAAGCGTTTTTGTACATTTCGGGCCGAAATACGTTTCCCCTGCATCGAGAGAAAAACCGCATCGTCCTGCGGCCCGAATAAATCGCGCATCTCCAGCCAGCGCTGCAGCCATTCACAGGCAGTACGTCCCACCGGTAAACGACGTTCTTTGCTGCCTTTGCCTGTTACCCAGACTTCGCCCTGCTCCGCATCGAAATCGCGACAATCAAGACTGACTAACTCAGATAAACGCAACCCTGCACCGTACATCACCTCCAGCATGGTCCGGTCACGAACCGACAGGGGATCATTGAGATCAATGTCCAGCAGTTGCCCCATCTCATCAACATCAATATTTTTCGGTAAATGGCGTGACGTTTTTGGTGTGGCAATACCTTTGGCCGGATTCGCCGGCAACAACCCTTGCCCGACCTGCCAGTCGAGAAAGCTACGCAAAGCCGACAAACGCAGGGCCAGGCTGGTCGCCTGTAACCCGTTTCGCCGGCTTCTGGCTGCGAGTGCGCGCACATGAGCTGGCTCAAGCAGCGACCACTGCTGAAGGCCCATCTCATTGATCATTTCTGTCAGCGCTGCCAGTTGGCGCTGATAACTGGTCTGTGTCAGCGGACTAAGTTGTCGTTCCACTTTCAGATAGCGCAGAAACTGGTCAACCGGACTCTGTAGCGTTACGGGGATCGGGGTATTCATCGCCGGCTGATCCAGCGTGTCAGTAACGCAGGCAGCATACCTGCCAGATACTCCAGTAATTCGGTGCCCATACCGGGGTGGTAATGCTGTTTATCACGACTACTGAAAATCAGTACCCCGACATCTTCATTTTCGCCCATCAGCGACATGGCAACTGAACCAATCGCTTTCGCTTCCGGCAGCAACAGTAACAGCTCTGGGCCATTCAGCGGGCCCAGATAATGCTGTCTGCGTCCCAGCCGCTGAATACGCAGTGAATCAAAGGACTGGCGGGATAACCCGAGATGGGTAAATTCTGAAGGCGCTCCCGTTTGCCAGTGTTCCGTGAATAACCGCACACTGGCCCCGGCCAGCCCCAGATTCCTGGCCCAGCGATGTAACCGGCTCAGCATCTCCGTTAAACTACCGGCACTGGCCAGATGAGACTGCAATGACAGCAGTTGTCCGAAGAGTTGCTGATTCGCCGTGGCCTGCTCCATCAGCAGGGTGATTTCTTCTTCAAGAAGCCGGATATGGTTACGCTGACGAGCCATATGCCATTCCACCAGCGAGGTACTGCCGCGCACCGGATGCGGTACCTGCATCTGTTCCACCTGCCGCGCATTACGGATAAAGAAATCGGGGTTCAGGCGCAGATAATCACTGACCGACTGATCGTCAGTCATCACAGAATTCAGTAACTCCTGGTCTTCATCTGATTTCATAAATGAATAAATCCGTCATAGACATGTGTTGCAGGCCCCGTCATATATAACGGCGTGCCCGGTCCTCCCCACGTAATATGCAGGCTGCCACCCGGCAGATCGACCCGGACTTTATCTGCCAGCAGGCCTTGCTGAATTCCGCTGGCGACTGCTGCACAGGCACCGCTGCCGCAGGCCCGGGTTTCTCCTGCCCCGCGTTCAAAAACACGTAACCGGATATGCGCCTCAGAGACCACTTCCATAAACCCGACATTTACCCGTTCCGGAAAACGCTCATGGCTTTCCATTTGCGGGCCGATAAGTTCAACCGCCGCGGTTGTAATATTGTCGACCTGAATAACACAATGCGGGTTGCCCATCGATACGACGCCAAACATGATGGTTTGCTCCTGCAACCGCATTAAATAGAGATTTTCTGCTTTATTGGCGCGAAAAGGGACATTACCGGGCTCGAAATCCGGCTCGCCCATATTGACCCTTACCAGCTCATCACTGGTCACACTGAGCGTCATTCTTCCGGTCTGGGTACTGACACGAATATCGCTTTTGTTAGTCAGGCCTTTAAGGCGGACAAACCGGGCAAAACAACGAGCGCCATTACCGCACTGGGCGACTTCACTGCCATCGGCATTAAAAATACGATAATGAAAATCCAGCTCGGGATCATAAGGAGGTTCGACAATAAGTAACTGATCAAACCCGACCCCGAGATGGCGATCTGCCAGCCGGCGAATGAGTTCCGGCGAAAAGAATACATTCTGAGTCACTGCGTCAACGACCATAAAATCATTGCCGAGGCCGTGCATTTTAGAAAACTGCATGTTTTGCTCCGCCGGTGATCGGTTAGTTACGGTGCCACTGTGCCCGCTGGCGCTGCCGCATCAGTTTCCGAGGTGTTTACCGGGGCTGTTTGCTGCTGTTCCTGCTGTGTGGTTTCGGTTTTAGGAAAGTAAAGGGGGCCTTTCAGACCGCATCCCGTCAGTACCGCAGGGATCACGATTAACGCCAGCCAGCCGAACATTTTCTTCATCTTGATTACACTCATTCTGTGCTTTTTCCTGTTCACTTATCATCGCAGTTGAACAAGGAAAAGCAACAGAAAATCCCTGAATTCGCATAAGCTGCTTAATATCTGATCCCTGCCGCGCCAGACAATGATTGGCAAACAATATCAGCGCGCTATACTTTGCCAAAAACACGGGAGCTATGATGAACGACAGTGAATTTCACCAACTGGCAGACCAATTGCTACTGGCCGTCGAAGAACGTCTGGATGCGCATGAGGGCGATGCTGATATTGATTATGAAACCCATGGCAGCGTAATGACCCTGAGTTTCGACAATGGCACTAAAATTGTCATTAACCGTCAGGAGCCATTGCACCAGGTCTGGCTGGCGACCAAAACCGGTGGATACCACTTCAGCTATCAGTCACCGATCTGGGTATGTGACCGCACCGGCAGTGACTTCTGGCACCTGCTGGCTGAAGCCTGCAGCCTGCAGTCCGGTGAAAAATTCAGCTTCTGACCGGCCAGTGACGGTCCCGGCGACAGACCGCGGGCCGTTATGCTTTAAAACAGGTTTCGGGAACGCGGCAGCACGTCACGACTGAATTGCGGCGAAACATCTTCTGCCACTTCATCATGAGAGACAGAACGAAACGGCAGCACCCGGCTTTTACCTTCATCCGTGACCAGC
The DNA here is from genome assembly GCF_018257595.1 of Tatumella sp. JGM94. NCBI lineage: Bacteria > Pseudomonadati > Pseudomonadota > Gammaproteobacteria > Enterobacterales > Erwiniaceae > Tatumella > Tatumella sp. JGM94. The sequence goes on from NZ_JAERJN010000026.1 coordinate 37,775, forward strand.
TGATAAAACTGGGGCAGATTGAAATTCACGAAGCTGGATCCACAGGTAAAACGATCGTGAGAGGAAGAGTAAAAACGACTGACATCACGCACCAGCTCTTCACGACTTCCTTCACAGTGACGATAGACCTCCACCCGGTTACTTTCATCCAGGATATAAATACTGAAGTCATCCGACTGCGGGTTATTTTCGAAAAAAAACTGAATAATTCCTTCACTGGCATAGCCATTAACCACTGCCGGAACATCGGCCTGCAGTGAATCCACCTTGATCGACAGGCCATGCAGTTTGTTATTAGAAATGGCCCCGTAAAACTCCACAGCATTCTCCAGTTTCTGTACCGACACACTCATCCGCTCGAAAAAGACTCCCCAGGTATCACCAGCCAGCCGCAGGGCTTTAAAGCGGCCCGGTTCCTGGCGGGTACTGGACAGACGGATATCAATACATTCAGAGACCAGCTGCTGCACACGGGTACGGATCAATCCCCGCAAATGCTGGCTATAACAAAAGACGTCGACCGCATCCGGTGGTAATGCATCCTGATGCATTTTTCCCAGAATGGTTTTCAGTGCTTCGATCATCGCCTGCTCACCACTGAAATGCAGTGTGCGAACCTCGTTCCACGAATTTCGATACAACAGATCAATACTGCCGATCAGACAACGTTGCTGCTGGCCGAAACTGAAAACATCCAGTTTACGGAAATCAAAATGTACCACCTGATTACGAAATTCCGCTGTCGGGTCATATTCCAGATTCACCAGAATCGCCAGGTGTCGGATCTCGCACGGGCTGTACAATGCTTTCGGCGTCGGTGCCGGAACCCGTAACGGAAACTGTTGTGATATATCGTTAACCACTTCCTGTAAACGTCCGGCATCACAACCGCCATTCCCTTTAATATGCAGTCGTGTCTTACGGGTCTGCAGACCATTAAACCATGCCCATGCCACCAGTTTTATCAGGTAACGGCTGTATTCCAGTGGCTGGTGACTGATAATGGAGTCCATATCCGGCGACTGATTATATAAGTACCAGCCAGGACGGTTAGCCCGCCCTTCAGGCACATGAATAAACGTCAGGTTTTCTTCCGACAGATCCGGTGAGATCTGCGGGTTCACCAGGATCACTTTACCTGGCAGGGCCTCAAAAGCCGCATACAGCTTACGGGTCAGTACCCCGATATCCTGAGGACTGGCACTGACACTCAGATTATTGCGCCGCGCAAAACGGATAAGGTTACGATAACTCTGCATCATCGCATCCAGTAATTCGTTATGGGCTTCACGCACCTGGTCAATTTTCCAGCTGGCACGGCTGTCGAGCATCTGCAGACGCTGACTATCCCAGCCCCACTCTCTGACCATCTGGCTAAGTATTTCACGCCGCCACAGAGAACGGCCCCCGGGCCGTTCCACACTGAGTTTTTCACAGGCCTTCAGATAGAAGCAGCGGCGAACCAGATCCAGTCGCGCAGGATCATCAATGTCCTGTAAATAGCGAGTCACTTTTTCCAGCATCATGCAATAAGGGTCGAGCCCGAAGCTGACAATCTCACCATCATGCAGCCGCTGTTTAATGTCCATCGCCAGCAGACGGGTGTCGGGATATTCACGGGTATAGGATTCGAGCAGCAGTGTTTTCAGAACCGCTTTATAGGGAGAGTCGATACTTTTATACAGCTGCCACAGACTGGCACCGAAATATTCTTCGGCCGACAGCGTGCCTAATCCACCTAAATCCAGCCATTCATTAGGGGTCAGTACCCCGCCAGCGTACAACGACATCACATAATCGTCGTAATTAGCTTCTTCTTCACCCGGCACCATATTCCACAGAATACGCTTGCCCGCCAGTCTCACAGCAGAACGGTAGAATTCATCAAGTAATAAAATATGCTGGGTGCTGCCGCAATCTTCAGCCCCGAGGTTACCACTTTCGTTATGACGGAAACGGTTCTCATCAATCAGAAAAAAAGTGACTTCAATTCCCAGAGAGATGCACCACTGGCCAAGAAGATGACATTTTTGCTGTAACTTTTGTCTTTCGTCGCTATCCAGCCATGACTGGTGACATACCCAGATATCCAGGTCGGACAAGCCATTCTGCCCGACCGATGAGGTACTGCCCATCGAGTAAACACCGGTGATAGGTGCCTCACCACTGGAAATATCAGGCAGATGAAGGGGTCTTCCGGCAAGCTGGTTCAGTAAGGTCTGCTGATTATCTTCAGGCGTAAAAAAACTGATACCCTGTGGTACATGACCCTCAAGGTAGCCTGGCAGCATAGGATGATGATACTGCAATAATGCCGGCAGCAAACTATACACCTGTCTGAATGCAGGTCCCATAGCCGCTTTTGCCCGATCAACACGCAGTTGATTAATGGCATCCAGCCTCTGTTTCAGAGTCTCAATATAAAGGTACAAGAGGTTTCGCCTGCTTCTTCCGGTAATTAAGCACTGTTGTTCCCAGGGCACACCTGTATTCTCACCAGCCGGGCAGATACCGGCTGCGGACAATAGAGATGATTAGCCTTTCATCCTTTGCTGACTAAACGCAACAACTGCGTCGCCTACTTTATCACCTTTCATGCTGAAATCTTACTATTAGATGCGGACAGCCCTGACCCGCGCCCCCTGGTCAGCGCCAGAGTCCCCGTACGGATTTCATCGCCGAAGCCTGCCACATTTGTCGTTTAAATGATAGGATGATTAACAAACGATAAAAACGGTTAATGACATGTCTGATAAAATTATTCGGATCGCCACAAGGCAAAGTCCGCTTGCGCTCTGGCAGGCGCACTATGTTCAGCAACAGTTAGTCGCAGCCCATCCCGGTTTACAGGTTGAGCTGGTACCTATGGTCACCAAAGGTGATGTTCTGCTGGATACCCCGTTATCCAAAGTCGGTGGCAAAGGATTATTTGTCAAAGAGCTGGAACTGGCGATGCTGGAGAACCGGGCAGATTTGGCTGTCCATTCGATGAAGGACGTACCGGTTGCTTTCCCTGAGGGGCTGGGGCTGGTCACCATCTGTCAGCGTGAAACTCCCCTTGATGCCTTCGTTTCTGAAAAATATGCCACCCTTGATGACCTGCCTCAGGGGGCAGTGGTCGGTACTTCCAGTTTGCGTCGCCAGTGTCAGTTGAGTGCACTGCGTCCCGACCTGACAATCCGTTCCCTGCGGGGTAATGTCGGTACCCGGTTGTCAAAACTGGATGCCGGAGAATACGATGCAATTATTCTGGCGGCTGCAGGCCTGAAACGCCTGGGATTAGAATCCCGTATCCGCAGTACACTGCCGGCCGAAGTTTCACTGCCGGCTGTGGGCCAGGGAGCGGTCGGTATTGAGTGCCGGCTGGATGACGCCCCGCTGATCGCCCTGTTACAGGCGCTGAATCACCGGGATACAGAAACTTGTGTCCGTGCTGAGCGGGCAATGAACACCCGGCTGGAAGGCGGCTGTCAGGTACCTATTGGCAGTTTCGCCCTGTTACAGCCCGGCGACCAGTTATGGTTACGCGGACTGGTCGGGACGCCGGATGGATCGAAAATGATCAGTGCCGAACGCCGTGGCCATCGCGATCAGGCTGAACAGCTGGGCATTGCCCTGGCGGACGAACTGCTGGAACGTGGTGCCGGAGAGATATTACGCGAAGTTTATCAGGGCCAGCCTCCCGTATGACAATTCTGGTTACCCGCCCTGAGCCTTCGGCATCGGCGCTGGTTGCCAGATTGCGTCAGACCGGCAAGCACGCATGGAGCCTTCCGCTGATTGACTATACCCCCGGCCGCGGCCTGGGGTCACTGGCACAGCAGTTGCTCAGTTTGCATAACGGTGATCTGCTGTTTGCTGTATCACACCAGGCAATCAGGTTTGCCGCGCCGGCAATAGTACAAAGTAATACTGCATGGCCGGCCGGGCTCGACTATTATGCTATAGGGCGGCGGACTGCACTGGACTTACACCAGGCCAGTCTGCAGAGAGTGAACTATCCTGAAGGCAGGGCCACCAGTGAAACACTGCTTAATCTGCCTTCACTCAGAGAACTCTCCGGCAGACGTGCTCTGATATTACGCGGTAATGGCGGACGTGATTTACTGGCAGACACATTACAACAACGCGGTGCGCAGGTAGAGCTGTGTGAATGTTATCAACGGATAGCTTGCCAATATCGGGGCGCGGAAGAAGCCGTCCGCTGGCGCAGACAAGGAATTACCACGCTGGTAGTGACCAGCGGTGAAATGTTGCAACTCTTATATTCGTTGTTCCCGGCAATTGACCGCCGCGAATGGCTATTACACTGCCGGCTGGTTGTCGTCAGTGAACGTTTAGCTACCCTCGCCAGTGAATTAGGCTGGCATTCAGTGACGGTAGCTGATGGTGCGGATAACGATGCGTTGTTACGCGCGTTACACTGAAATTAATATAATGGGATGAGCCAAAATGACGGAACACAAAGACCCCTCCGCCATACCTGAAGTGACCCCTCCGGAAGCACAGCAATCCCCGGCAGAGGAACAAACAACTTCAGTAGCAAGGAATAGCGGAACCACTTTAGCCATTGTGGCCATTATCATTGCCCTGGCAACAGGTGCCGGAAGCTACTGGTATATTAAACAGCAGCAGAGCCTGAACGCTGAATCAGAAGCCGGACTGAGTGATAAACTCACTCTGTTACAGCAGCAGACCACATCCGGACAGCAACAGCTTTCGGCACAGCTGACCACCGCCACACAGGCTCTGCAGGACGCCCGTCTGCGCCAGGACACGACTGACAAAGAACTGAACACGTTACGTGAAAAAGTCACATCACTGACCGGAAATGACAGTAACAACTGGCTGATAGCCCAGGCTGATTATCTGGTGAAACTTGCAGGACGCAAACTGTGGAGTGACCAGGATGCCACAACCGCCGCTGCACTGTTAAAAAGTGCCGACAGCAGTCTGGCTGAAATGAATGACCCGAGCGTTCTGAATATACGTCGTGCCCTGATGCAGGATATCAGTGCGTTGTCGGCCATCAATCAGGTTGATTATGACGGTATCATTCTGCAGCTTAACCAGCTGGCAAATGGTGTCGATAATCTGCGTCTGGCGGATAACGAAGACAACAGTAATCCGATGGATCAGGACAGTCACGAACTCTCAGGATCCTTAGCCCACTGGCGCGAAAATCTGGCCAAAAGCTGGCACGATTTTATGGATAATTTTATTACTATCCGCCGCCGCGACAATACTGCTCAGCCGTTACTGGCCCCTAATCAGGATATTTATCTGCGGGAAAATATTCGTTCCGGACTACTGATCGCGGCCCAGGCAGTGCCCCGCCATCAGGAAGAAATCTATAAACAATCCCTGGAAAGCGTATCGACATGGGTACGTGCCTGGTACGACGTCAACGACCCGGCGACGAAAGCATTTTTAGCGCAGCTTGATGCTCTGGAGCAGCAGACGATTGCTATGGATATCCCGGATACCCTCTCCAGCCAGCCTCTGCTGGATAAATTAGTACAAACCCGTGTCCGCGGACTGCTGAACCAGCCTGCTGCGGCAGCCAGCCAGCAGGGAGGCTGATATGTTAAAAGTACTGATATTGTTTCTGCTGCTGCTGGCAGGAGTGATTCTCGGCCCCCTGCTGGCCGGACACCAGGGATACGTGCTGATACAAACGGACAACTGGAATATTGAAACCAGTGTTACCGGGCTGGCTATTATCCTGATCCTTGCATTAGTGGTTATCCTGGCTGTCGAATGGCTGCTGCGGCGGATACTGCGTACCGGAGTACGTACCCGTGGCTGGTTCAGTGGCCGTAAACGTCGCCGGGCGCAACGCCATACCCGTGATGCATTGATTAAACTGGCAGAAGGTGATCACCGGCAGGTAGAGAAATTACTGTCACGCGATGCGGATCATGCTGCCGACCCTCTGGCAAACTATCTGCTGGCGGCGGAAGCGGCCCAGCAACGCGGAGACGAAATCAGGGCGAATCAACACCTGGAACGCGCTGCTGAGGTCTGTGCTGATAACCAGATCCCGGTAGAAATTACCCGCGCCCGTATTTTGCTGGCCCGTCATGAAGATCATGCTGCCCGTCACTGTCTTGACCGTTTACTGGAAGTTGCACCGCGCCATCCTGAAGTATTACGGCTGGCAGAGCAGGCTTATCTGAATACCGGGGCATGGCGCGCATTACTGGATATTCTGCCGTCAATGGAGAAGTCACAGGTTACGACTGAGCAGCACCTGCAGGATCTCCGGCAACGGGCCTGGCTCGGCATGATGAACCAGGCGATGGCAGAACAGGGTAGCGAAGGTCTGAAGCAATGGTGGAAAAATCAGAGCCGTAAAACCCGCCAGGATACTGCCCTGCAGGTGGCAATGGTTAATCATCTGATCGAATGCAACGACCCGCAGATGGCACAGGAAATTGTGCTGGCCGGGCTGAAACAACAGTATGATGAACGTCTGATTCTGCTGTTACCACGAATCAATAGTCCGGCACCGGAACAGCTGGAAAAAGTATTGCGGCAGCAGATCAGACAGCATGGTGCTACCCCCTTGCTGAACAGTACTCTGGGGCAGATGCTGATGCGCCAGGCTGAGTGGCAGCAGGCGGCAGATGTTTTCCTGAAGGCTCTGGAACAGCGTCCTGATACCTTCGATTACGCCTGGCTGGCTGACTGTTATGACAAGACAGGCCGCCCCGAACAAGCCGCAAAAATGCGCCGTGAAGGTCTGTTACTGACTCTCAGGCAGAATCCGGACCAGTAATCAATGTCATCCCTAAAAAGCGCCGCTCAGGGCGCTTTTTTATTGCAGTCAAAAAAAACACCTGCAACAGGGCAGGTGTAAAATCAGGTCGATAGACAACAGCTGATACCAGACTCAACGTAATATCTGAAACTCTCATCAATAAATTGTGAGAAGGCAGATAACAGGTATCGGTAAAGGGCTCTGCATCATTCCAGGGATTATGTTGCCGGGCGGCAGACATAAAAAGCAGAATGAGCATCTGCGCTGCGGTCATTGCAGAAACTATGCCAGCAGAATAAATAAAGGCTGCAAAAAAATAACACTTTGATTTTAAATAAATAAAAAATAATTTTTTGATAACGAAGATTCTTTATCAGCAGTCCGGAGAGCTGCAGGCGTCGTCGTACAACGACAAAAAATCCTTTTTATAAATATCTCATAGAATAACATAATGATAAGTGTCTTCTTCTGGCGACAGCCACTGATAAATACTGTTGTTATCCGCCAGCAAAGGATACTCAGCAGACATAGTCACCGGGTTTACCGGCTGGTCATATTTCAAAAGGATAACAACCATGTACAAAGTGATTGGTATTTCGGGCAGTTTACGCAGTCACTCTCTTAACAGTCTGTTTCTTCGGGCGATGGCACTGATTAGCCCGCAGGAGGTTCGCTTTGAAATCAGCACGACTCCCGGCAGTCTCCCTCTGTTCAACCCTGACCTGGAATATCAGCCCCCTGCCAAAGTCAGGCTCTGGAGACAGGAATTACACAACGCTGATTTAATTCTGATTGTTAGTCCGGAATATGCACACGGTGTTTCGGGTGTAATCAAAAATGCTCTCGACTGGCTGGTCAGTAGTGGTGAATTGCTGGATAAACCTGTCGCTCTGCCGAACCTGTCACCCGTAACTGATCTTGCATGGGGGCAACTCAGGGAGACTGTCACCGTCATGGGGGGAATATTATCTGAGGCCTGCAGCCCGACAGCAACGCTGGCAACCCGCTATGTATTACCGGGTGTCACGGCGGAGGAGCTGGCCAGCAGCCCTCTGACGGGCCCGCGTCTGCAAAAGTTATGGCTGGAGATAATCCGGGCTGTGCAACAGTCGTTATCATTGGCGTAATGCTTGTGCTGATATGCAATATGTCCATCCGGCGGGGTTCTGTTCGCCATTACGTAACGTCATTTTTTGCTGCCCCGCTGCGGGCGACCAGGCAAAGGGCGCAATGGCCGCGCCCTCTGCACTCAGGGCCTGTGCGGCAGATCGTTCCGCCGCTGCGCGGTACCTTCGGTTATTCCCGGCCGGGGCTGTGGTGTAACGCTTGCGCTGATATGCAATATGTAAACCCGGCGGGGTTCCGTTCGCCATTACGTAAAGTCATTTTTTGCTGCCCCGCGGCGGGCGACCAGGCAAAGGGCGCAACGGCCGCGCCCTCTGCACTCCGGGCCTGTGCGGCAGATCGTTCCGCCGCTGC